>NZ_JAIEQY010000132.1 GCF_019747315.1 Roseococcus sp.
CTAGCCCTCCTGTCCAGCGCGGCGGTGATGACGTTTGCGTCAGGGTGGTGGAGGTTCTATCCGGCGGGGATGGCGCGCAGCGTGATCCTTCTTTCCACGCCGACCAGCGGCACCGGCTCGCTGTTTCGCAGTGCGGTCGCCGTGGCCGGGCCCGCCTACCGGCCGCTGAAATGGGTGGATGACTTCCAGCGCGAGGGGCGGATGGGGGAGTTGGCGCAGTCCGTGCCGCCGGCCGAGGATCACCTGCTGCTGTTCAACGCGCCCGAGCGGTTCAACCACGGCCTGCGCCTGGCCGATTACCGCTTCGTCCTGAATGCGCGGGACCCCCGGGATCTGGTCTGCAACCAGTATCACTGGCAATTCTCCCACCCTTATCCGCAGGAGAGCGCGGTGGAGACGGCGGCGCGGCGGGCGCGGGTGGCAGCCGAGGGGATGGATGCCTTTGCGCTGCGCCTGGACAACACGGCCTATCTGCGGGGTGTGATGGAGGCGGCGCGGCGGATTGCCCCGCCGGACCGGATTTTCATCGGCTATGCCATGTATTGCCTGCATTTCGACGTCGTGGCGGAACGCCTCGCGGCGTTTTTCGGCGGGTCGGTCGAAGGGCTGCACCGCCGCCAGCGCAAGGCGCTGGAGCGCGAGCGGGTGGAGAATCTGGCGGGGAATCGCTTCTGGGTCGGGCAGCGTTGGTCGGGGGCGGACACGGCCCCCGGCCGCCATCGCACGGAGTTGCGCCCCGAGACGATTGCGGCGCTGACGGCCCGCTACGCCTGGTTCCTGGAGTTCCTCAAGGCGATGGACGACCCCCTGGTCAGGGAAACTTACAACTAACGGGGTCCGGGGCCAAGATTTCCCCCCTTGGGCCCCGGCGGGTCCAGGGCGGCGCCCTGGTTCTTCCTACTGCACCCGGTTCTCAACCAGATCGGTCACGACAGCCGGATCGGCCAGTGTCGAGGTATCGCCCAGCTGGTCCGTCTCATTGGCGGCGATCTTGCGGAGAATCCGCCGCATGATCTTGCCCGAGCGCGTCTTGGGCAGGCCCGGCGCCCACTGGATCGCATCCGGCGTCGCGATCGGGCCGATTTCCTTGCGGACCCAGGCCACCAGCTCCTTCTTGAGCGCGTCCGACGGCTCCTCGCCGGCGTTCAGCGTCACGTAGCAGTAGATGCCCTGGCCCTTCAGGTCATGCGGCATGCCGACGACCGCGGCCTCCGCCACCTTGGGGTGGGCGACCAGCGCGCTCTCGACCTCGGCCGTGCCCATGCGGTGCCCGGCGACGTTGATCACGTCATCCACGCGGCCGGTGATCCAGTAGTAGCCATCCGCGTCCCGCCGTGCGCCGTCGCCGGTGAAATAGAGGCCGGGATAGGTGGAGAAATAGGTCTGGATGAAGCGCGGATGGTCGCCATAGACGCTGCGCATCTGGCCGGGCCAGCTGTCGGTGATGACGAGGTTGCCCTCGGCGGCACCTTCCAGGAACTTGCCTTCCGCATCCACCAGGGCCGGCTGCACGCCGGGCAGCGGCAGGGTGGCGGAGCCGGGCTTCTGCGCGACCGCGCCGGGCAGGGGCGAGATGAGGATGCCGCCCGTCTCGGTCTGCCACCAAGTGTCCACGATGGGGCAGCGCTCCTCGCCCACCACGCGGTAATACCAGAGCCAGGCTTCCGGATTGATCGGCTCGCCGACCGAGCCCATCACGCGGAGCGACTTGCGGGAATGCTTCTTCACCGGGGCCTCGCCCTCGCGCATGAGCGCGCGGATCGCGGTGGGGGCGGTGTAGAAGATGTTGACCTGGTGCTTGTCCACCACCTGCCACATGCGGCCGAAATCGGGGTAGTTGGGCACGCCCTCGAACATCAGCGTGGTCGCGCCATTCGCGAGCGGGCCATAGACGATGTAGGTGTGGCCGGTCACCCAGCCCACATCCGCCGTGCACCAGTAGATTTCGCCCGGGCGATAATCGAACACCAGCTCATGCGTGAAGCTTGCCCAGACCATGTAGCCGCCGGTCGTGTGCAGCACGCCCTTGGGCTTCCCGGTGGAGCCGGAGGTGTAGAGGATGAAGAGCGGGTCCTCCGCGTTCATCCGCTCCGGCGCGCAGGTGGCCGGCTGGGCTGCGGCGGCCTCATGCCACCAGATGTCGCGGCCTTCCTGCATGGCGACGGCGGAGCCCGTGTTGCGCACCACCAGCACATGCTCGATCGAGGGGCAGACCTTCAATGCTTCGTCGGCATTGACCTTGAGCGGCACCTTGCGGCCGCCGCGGCGGCCTTCATCGGCCGTCAGCAGGATCTTGCATTCGGAATCCTGGATGCGGGAGGAAAGGCTGTCCGGGCTGAACCCGCCAAACACGATGGAATGCACGGCGCCGATGCGCGCGCAGGCCAGCATGGCGACGGCGGCCTCGACGATCATCGGCAGGTAGATGCAGACGCGGTCGCCCTTCTTCACGCCCAGCGCGCGCATGGCATTGGCGATGCGGCAGACCTGCTCATGCAGCTCGGCGTAGGAGACCTTGCTGTCGCTGTTTGGGTCATCGCCCTCCCAGATGATCGCCACCTGGTCGCCGCGCCCGGCCTCGATGTGGCGGTCCAGGCAGGAAACGGAAGCGTTCAGCTCGCCATCCTCGAACCACTTGATGCTGACATCGCCCGTGAAGCTGGTGTTCTTGATCTGTGTCGGCGCCTTCATCCAGGCGATGCGCTGGGCCTCGTCGCGCCAGAAGCCATCGGGGTCGGACTTGGCCCGGGCCACCATGGCGGCGCGCGTATCAGCCGTGACCTTGGCCGTGCTGGCGATGCTGGGCTTGATGGCGATCAGAGCGTCATCCGACATGGGCGTTTCCTTCCTCAACCGGGCCTGTTTGCGGAAGATAACCGCACGCCGCGTTGCGCCGCGTCAATGTCACGGAGCGCGGCACAAAAAAAGACCCTCCCCGGATTGAGCCAGGGAGGGCGAGTGGGGTCTGGGAGAGTGAGAGGCCGGCCGGCCCCGTCGGGGGACCGGCCGGGTGGTCAGGGGCGCCCGCTCAGTTGGTGCGGGGCGCGCTCGGCGCCGGGGCGGTGGCGGCCGTGCCGGAGGGCTGCGCCGGGCGGGCGGGGGCCTGGACGCTGCCCTGGGCGCTCCCGTGGGCGCTCCCCTGGGCGCTGCCCTGGACGCTCCCCTGGGCCGGCGTCGCCGGGCGGGTCGTCACCTGGCCGGTCGGGTTCGCGGGCGTCGCGGGGGCGGCGGCCACGGGGCGCTGCGGGCTCGGGCTCGCGGGCGCCGTGGTCCCGGTGCTCGTCCCCTGGGCGAAGGCCGGGGCCGCGCCGACCAGCAGCGCGAGGGTCAGGAAGGCGGGGCGGAAAGTCTGGACCATGGAATGTTCCTCCTTGGGGAACCACGTTGCCCGGGGTGGGCTTCGTGTGAGGAGGAATTTGCGCGGCGCCTGTGCCGGGGCTTGGGCGGCCCCAAGGTATGTTGAAGGCAGGCGCGGCGGATTGAGGGCGATTGCGGCAGGCCGCCATGATCGGCCTCAGCCGGCCACACCGCGCGTGATGGCCGAAAGCTCGGCATTGATGTCCCACAGCACGACGCGGATATCGGTGGCACCACGCGCCGTGACGCGGGCCGTGTGCATGGCCTGGTAGGCGAGCGCATGCGCGCGCGTGGTGAAGGCATAAAGGCCGCCGGCGCGGCCCGCCGCCGCATCCTCGGTCCAGATCTTCCAGACCAGGCCCGGCGTATCGGCCGCGATGGAATACGCCAGGGGGCGGAGCAGCGCGTTGCGCGCCTCCCCTGGCGCCGGGTAGGGCGGCGGCGCCGTCGCGAAATCCATTTGCAGGATCACGCTTGGCTGCCCGGCCGATTCACGCCCGGCTTCGCCAGGCGATCGGACGGGGACGGCGCCGCCCATCACTCAGCCCTGGTAGGCGACGGTGCGCGTGACCTGCTCGCCGAGGCCCGCAATGCCCACCTTCACTTCCTGGCCCGCCTTCAGGAACCATGGCGTCGGCTTCTTGCCGAGGCCAACACCCGGCGGCGTGCCGGTGAAGATCACATCGCCGGGGAAGAGCGTGATGCATTGGCTGACATAGCTGACCAGCTGCTTCACGTTGAAGATCATGGTCTTGGTGCTGCCATCCTGCTGGCGGACGCCGTCCACATCGGCCCACATCCTGAGGTCCTGCGGGTCGGCCACCTCATCCTTCGTGACCATCCAGGGGCCGAGCGGGCCGAAGGTCTCGAAGCCCTTGCCCTTGTCCCAGGTCGGCCCGCGCTCGGCCTGCCATTCGCGCTCGCTGACGTCATTGCCGACGGCGTAGCCGGCGACATGGTCCATCGCGGCCTCTTCCGTGACGTAGCGGGCGGTGGTGCCGATCACGACGCACAGCTCGCATTCCCAATCCGTCTTCACCGAGTTCTTGGGGATGATGATGTCGTCGTAGGGGCCGTTCAGCGCGCCGAGCGACTTGATGAAGACGATCGGTTCCTTCGGCACGGCGGCACCCGTCTCGGCCGCGTGGTCGGCATAGTTCAGGCCGATGCAGATCAGGTTCTTCATGCCGGTGACGCAGGAACCGATGCGCGGCGAGCCGCTGACGGCCGGCAGCGTGGCCGCGTCAATGCCCGCGAGCTTGGCCAGCACGCCCGGCGCCAGCGTGTCGCCATTCACATCGGGGATGACGCCCGAAAGGTCACGGATGGTGCCGGAAGCATCGAGCAGGCCGGGCTTTTCCTGGCCCTTGGGGCCGTAGCGGAGCAGTTTCATGGGGCATTTCCTCCAATGCGGATATGCCCAAGCTTGCCCGCAAAAGCGCCGCGCGCGAAGGGGCCCGGCTCAGCCCTTCTTGCCGAAGCCGGGTGCCGATTTCAGCGAATCCACCGTGTCGAAGTCGCGCAGCACGCCGTCATCGGCCACTTCCACCTCGATCAGCCGGTCGGCGTGTTTGCCGACCAATTGCCGGGCGCCGACATCGCCGGTGATGCCCAGCATCTCCGCGAAGAACTCCCGGCCCCAGAGAACGGGGTTGCCCTGCTTGCCGCGGAAAGTGGGCTGGACGATGGCGCGGCCTTCCTCGGGGTCGAAGCCTGCGAGGATGCGGGCCATCACGTCCGGTTCCACCAGCGGCATGTCGCCGAGTGCGATCAGCACCCCTTCGGGCTCGGGCGGCAGGGCGGCGATGCCGGCCTTGAGGCTGGCGGACAGCCCCTCGGCGTAATCCTCGGCATGGACGAAGAGGATGGGGCGGCCAGACAGCGCCTCCTCCACCCTCTCTCGCTCATGCCCTGTGACGACGAGCACGGGCCGCACGCCGCTGGCGATGACATTGTCCACCACGCGCGTCACCATGGCGACGCCCTGGGTATCTGCCACCAGCAGCTTGTTCAGGGGCGCCATGCGGCGCGAACGGCCGGCGGCCAGCACCAACCCCGCCACCTGGCGCGGCCGGCGCGGCGCGGAGGGGGGCGGCACGGTCTGCGGCGCCTTGGCGCGGGGCAGGGGGCGCGTCTCGATCTCCTTGAGCAGGCCGCCGACGCCCATGCCCATCACATCGCGCGCGCGGACCGGCAGCCCCGCGAAGAGGCGTTGCAACACCCAGTCGAAGCCGTTCAGCTTGGGGCTGCGGGCGCAGCCGGGCAGCACCAGGGCTGGAACATCGCCGACGGCGCCCAGGCAGATCAGATTGCCGGGGTCCACCGGCATGCCGAAATGCTCGATCCGCCCGCCTGCCTTCACGATGGCGGCGGGGCCGATGTCGCGCCGGTCCACCGTGGCGGAAGCCCCGGCGATCAGCAGCATCTCCGCCCCCTGGCGCAGCAGGCGGCGCAGCGCCTCGGCCGTGGCGCCCGTCTCATGGCGCACGCGCTCGACGGGAAGGAGGCGGCCCATCAGCGCCTCGATGCGCGCGCCCGTCACCTCGACGGCGCCCTCCATCACGCTTTCCTTCACGCCGGGCAGCTCGGTCAGCACCAGGCCCACCTTGAGAGGGCGGAAGGGGTGCAGCGTCAGCACCGGGTTCTGCCGCAGCAGAACCTCGGCCACGCCGAGGGCCGCACCCGGCACGGCGAAGGGGATGATCTTCAGCGTCGCCAGCATCTCCTTGGGCTGGACCAGGCTGAAATCGGGCAGGGTGGCGAGGGTGATGCTCTCATCCAGCGCGTTCAGCCGGTCCACCAGGGCGGCGTCCACCGTCAGCAGCCCCGTCGTCTCGGCCAGCAGGTTGACCCGGCCGGTGGCGGCGCGGCTCCGTGCGATGAGCGGGGCGAGCAGCGCATCCGCGAGGCGGCTCGCGGCTTCATCCTCCGGTACGTCGCCCTGGCCGAGCCGGGCGGCGATCACCTCGGCCAGGCCGCCGGCGCGCAGGGCGGCGATGGCGGCGGCGTCCAGCACCGTGCCCTTCTTGATGGCGCGGTCCTTCAGGCGGACGCTATGCGCAAGGATGGCGCCCTCGGCCTCATCCAGCGGCGTGGGGCCGAAAATCACTTGCCCCGCCGCCGCGCCACGATCTGCGCGATGATGGACAGCGCGATCTCGGGCGCCGTCACCGCGCCGATGTCGAGCCCCACGGGGGCCGCAATGCGTGCGATGGCGGCCGCATCATGGCCGAGTTCCGTGAGCCTCTCCACGCGCTTCGCATGGGTGCGCTTGCTGCCCAGCGCGCCGATGTAGAAGGCTGGGCTTTTCAGCGCCACGTCCAGCGCGGGGTCATCCAGCTTGGGGTCGTGGGTGAGGGTGACGATGGCGGTGCGGGCATCCGGGGCCAGCGCCACCATCGCCTCGTCAGGCCATTCGTGGTTCAGGGTGACGCCGGGGAATCGCTCCTCGGTCGCGAAGCTGCCGCGGGGATCAATCACCGTGACGGCGAAGCCCATGGCGGCGCCCAGCGGTGCGAGGGCTTGGCCCGCATGCACCGCGCCCACGATGATCATCCGCAGGGGCGGGTTGAAGGGCTGGATGAACCAGCTCTCGCCATCCAGTGGCAGCGTCGCCGTGCGGTCCGAGTTCAGCGCCTGCTGCGCGGCATCGGCCAGCGCGCCGGGCAGGGCATCCTCGGGCCAGAGATGCTGCGCGCCATCACTGAGGCGGGTGAGCAGCACCACCGGGCGCTGCGCCCCGCGGGCGGCCTGGAGGCGGGCGAGAAGTTCCGGCGTCATCCCAGTTTTTCCACGAAAACCTTCAGTTTGCCGCCACAGGCCAGGCCGACTTCCCAGGCGCGCTCATCCGAGATGCCGAAATCCAGCAACTGCGGCTTGCCATCGGCCATGGCCTGCTTGGCTACGTCAGCCACCGCGCCCTCGATGCAGCCGCCCGAGACGGAACCCGCCATGCGGCCGGATGCCGTGATGGCCAGCATGGAGCCAGCGGGGCGGGGGCTGCTGCCCCAGGTCTCGACCACGGTGGCGAGCGCCACCTGCTCGCCCTCGGCGGCCCAGGCGGCGGCGGTTGAGAGGATATCCTCGGTCATCGGCGCTTATCTCCCAAGGCCTCGATCAGCTCGCGCAGGCTTGCGAGGTTATGGACCGGGCGGAATTCGTGGACATGCGGCAGCATCGCCTTGATGCCCTGAGACTTGGGTTGGAAGCCGGCATATCTCAACAGCGGATTCAACCAGATCAGCTTCCGG
Source organism: Roseococcus sp. (assembly GCF_019747315.1). Lineage (GTDB taxonomy): Bacteria > Pseudomonadota > Alphaproteobacteria > Acetobacterales > Acetobacteraceae > Roseococcus. The sequence continues at coordinate 7,608 of NZ_JAIEQY010000132.1, forward strand.
CAGGAGCGTTTCAGCCGGTCCGTCGCTTCCGCGAGGCCCCGGCCGCCCTCGCGGTCCAGCCCATCGGTGATGAGCAGCACGACGGCGCCCTGGCCCAGGACGCGCCGGCCCCAATGCTGGTTGAAATCCTCCAGCGCCTCGCCGATGCGCGTGCCGCCGGACCAGTCGGGCACCATGTGGGAGACCATCTCGAAGGCGATCTCGGGGTCCCGGTGCTTGAGCTGGCGGGTGATGTTGGAGAGCCGCGTGCCGAAGAGGAAGGAATGCACGCGCTCCCGGTCATTGGTCACCGCATGCAGGAAGTGCAGCAGGATCTGCGCATAGCGCGCCATGCTGCCCGAGATGTCGCAGATGGCAACCAGCGGCGGCGGGCGGGTGATGCGGCGCTTGCGGAGGATGGCGCGGAAATCCCCGCCATTGCGGGTCGTGGCGCGCAGCGTGGCACGCATGTCGACGCGGGGGCCCAGTGGGTCGGTGCGGAAGCGGCGCGTCGGGCGCTCATCCAGCGGCAGGACCAGGCGCCGGATTTCCTGCTTGGCGGAGTTGATCTCGGCCGCACTCATCGCCTCGAAATCCATGGTCTGGAGGCGCTCGCGCTCCGAGACGGTCATGGCGGCGTCAAGCTGGCGGGGCTGTTCCTCGGGCGCGGGCGGCGGGGGCTTGGGGCGATCGCCCGCCATGGCCTCGGCGATGCGGCGGCCGCCGGGCTTGGATTTTTCCTCGGGTTTTTGGGCCTCCATCAGGGCGAAGGCGGCCGCTGCGTTCGCGCGTTCCGGGTCGCGCCAGAAGAGGTCGAAGGCGGCGTCGAAGATTTCGGTCTGTTCGTGGCGGCGCAGCAGCGTGGCCTTGAGCGCCGCGCGCACGCTGGCGCGGCTGCCCAGCTCCACCAGGGTCAGCGCTTCGGCCGCCCCCAGCGCATCACCGGGCCCGACCTGCATCCCCGCCCGCCGCAGCAGCCGGACGAAGGCCAGCAGATTGGGCGCGAGGGCGTGCTCGGAGGGGAAGGCCAGGTCTGACCGGGGCGGAATCACGCGCTGTCGCGCGCTTCCGCCACCAGGCGGGCGGCCTCCTCGCCCTTCAGCTTGGCGATGTCATCCTGGTATTTGAGCAGGACGCCGAGCGTCGCATCCACCGAAGCGGGCTCCAGCTCGCGCGCGTTCAGCGCGGTCAGCGCATTGGCCCAGTCAATGGTCTCGGCAACGCCCGGCAGCTTGAAGTAATCCCCCTCGCGCAGCTTCTGCACGAAGGCGACGACCTGGGCCGAGAGCGTGGCGGAGACCTGAGGCGCGCGCAGCGCCAGGATCGCCTTCTCCCGCGCCGCATCGGGGTAATCGACCCAATGATAGAGGCAGCGCCGGCGGATCGCGTCATGCACCTCGCGCGTGCGGTTCGACGTGATGATGACGACGGGCGGGGTCAGGGCCTTCAGCGTGCCGAGCTCGGGCACGGTGATCTGGAAATCGGCGAGCACCTCCAGCAGGAAGGCCTCGAAGGGCTCATCCGCGCGGTCCAGCTCGTCAATCAGCAGGACGGCGGGCTCGCCCTCCAGCGCCTGGAGCAGGGGGCGGGATTCGAGGTAGCGCCGGTCGTAGATCGAGCTCTCGATGTCGGCCACATTGCCCGCGACCTCGGCGAGGCGGATGGCCATGAGCTGCCGCGCATGGTTCCACTCATAGGCCGCGGCCGAGAGGTCCAGCCCGTCATAGCATTGCAGCCGCACCAGCTTGCGCGGCAGTTGGGCGGCCAGGACCTTGGCGATCTCGGTCTTGCCGGTGCCGGGCTCGCCTTCCAGGAAGAGGGGCCGGCCCATGCGCAGCGCCAGGTGGACGGTGGTCGCGAGCGCCGTATCCGCGACATAGCCGCCGGCGGCGAGCAGGCCCGCCGTGGCCGCCACATCGGCGGGCATGGCTTTGCTCACGAGGAGAGGAAGATCAGGTAGAGCACCCAAAGCATCGCGCCGCTGCCAAGCCAGAAGAAGAGAGGCATACCCATGAACTCCGTCGGGATGAGAGAGAAGATCGAGATGGCGGCGGGCGCCGGGGCCGGGGTTGGCGGGGCGCCGGGGGCCACGACCTTGGGGGCCAGGGCTGCCGCGAAACGGTCGAAGAACTGGTCGGCCATCTGCTTGGCCGTGCTGTCAATCAGCCGGGCGCCGAGTTGGGCCATCTTGCCGCCGACCTGCGCCTTTACGCTGTAGCGCAGGATGGTCTCGGTCGGGCTCACTTCTTCCAGTGCGACATCAGCGCCGCCCTTGGCGAAGCCCATGGCGCCGCCATTGCCCTCGCCACTGATGGTGTAGCTGGCGGGTGGGTTCAGGTTCTCCAGCTTCACCTTCGCCGAGAACTTGGCCGCCATCGGGCCGATCTTGATGGCGAGCTTCGCCGTCAGATCGGTGTCCGAGAGCTTTTCGAGGGATTCGCAGCCGGGAATCGCCGCCTTCAGCGCCTCGGGGTCGTTCAGCGCTTGCCAGACCAGCTCGCGCGGGGCGGCAATATGCCGCTCGCCATTCATTTCCATGGGAGTACTCCGCCAGATGCCCCGTTATTAGGGGCGTGCCTTCCGGTGCGCAAACCCCCCCGCTGATTGACGCGGCCCGGCAATTCGGGAAAAGCCGGTGGGGTCCTGTCGGGAGCTTCACCTTGCGCGCTGTCCTTACCGCCCTCCTCCTGGCCTGCCTCGCCACCCCGGCCGAGGCGGCGGCGATTGACGGGCGGCAACTCAGCCTGGTCTGGACGCTGCCCTTCGCCGGAATCCTGCTCTCCATCGCGCTGATGCCCATCCTGACGCCGGGGTTCTGGCACCACCACTACGGCAAGGTCGCGGCCTTTTGGGGCGGCATATTCCTGCTGCCCTTCCTGGTGGTCTTCGGCCCGGGGATGGCCGCGCAGGAAGTGACCTTCGTGGCGGTCCAGGAATACATCCCCTTCATCGTCCTGCTGCTGGCGCTCTACACCACGGGGGGCGGCGTGCTGCTCAAGGGGACGCTGGTCGGCACGCCGCAGACGAATACGGCGCTGCTGGCGATCGGCACGGTGCTGGCAAGCGTGATGGGCACGACCGGCGCCTCCATGCTACTGATCCGCCCGGTGCTGCGGGCCAACCAGCACCGCACGCGCAAGGTGCACATCTTCGTCTTCTTCATCTTCCTGGTCTCCAATATCGGCGGCAGCCTGACGCCGATCGGCGACCCGCCGCTCTATCTGGGCTTCCTGAAGGGCATCTCCTTCTTCTGGCCGACGACGCATCTCTTCCTGCCCTTCCTGTTCTGCGCCGTGATCCTGCTCGCCATCTTCTACACGCTGGACAGCATCCTCTACGCTCGGGAACCCCAATCGCCGGCCAAGGGGCGAGCCGCCGATACCGCCCCGCGCGAAAAGCTCAGCATCGAGGGCTGGCCCAATGTCTGGCTGATCGGCGTCGTCGTGTTGGGCGTGCTGCTCCAGGGCGTCTGGAAGCCCGGGGACGTGCAGATCTTCACCGAGACCCTGGGGCTGGAGCGCATCGT
>NZ_JAIEQY010000337.1 GCF_019747315.1 Roseococcus sp.
GGGCTTGCGAATGTTCCCTGCAGGGCTTGCGAATGTTCCCTGCAGGGCTTGCGCCCGGGCGCGGGCTTGGGCATCTGCGGGCCAATTCCATTTCAAAGGACGCCCACATGGCCATCGAACAGACCTTCAGCATCATCAAGCCCGATGCGACCCGCCGCAACCTGACCGGCGCCATCAACGCCGTTTATGAAAAGGCCGGCCTGCGCATCATCGCGCAGAAGCGCATCTGGATGAGCCGCCAGCACGCCAAGAAGTTCTACGAAGTCCACGCCGCCCGCCCCTTCTACAATGACCTCGTGGATTTCATGGTCTCGGGCCCCGTGGTGGTGCAGGTGCTGGAAGGCGAGAATGCCGTGCAGGCGCATCGTGACCTGATGGGCGCCACCAACCCGGCCAACGCCGCCGAGGGCACCATCCGCAAGATGTTCGCCGAGAGCATCGAGGCGAACAGCGTCCATGGCAGCGACAGCCTGGAGAATGCCGCGATCGAGATCGCCTATTTCTTTGCCGGCAACGAACTGGTCGGCTGAGCTTCCGCTCACGCCGCGCAACGGCCGGGCCGGGAGGCCCGGCCGTTTTGCGTTGTACCAGATCCTGGGAGCCACGACTCCTCCCGATCAGAAAGCCTCCGGCGGCTGAGGCCGAGGCCCCAGCCGCCGGAGGCCTCTCTCTTTCGCCTGCCCTGGATGCGCCCTCCAAGAGCGGCTTGGATTACTGGCGGGACGCGATCTGCAGCGAGACCAGCCGCGCCAGCAGGATCGCCAAATAAAGCTGCCCCGTCAGCGCCTCCAGCAGCGCGAGCGAGCGCGCCACGGGATGCACGGGCACGATGTCGCCATAGCCGGTCGTGGTCAGGGTGACGAAGCTGAAGAAGAGGTAGCTGCCCACCTGCTCCCCCGTCCGCGCCGGCTCGCCATGATGCAGGAAGGCTGCCGGCGCCAGGCCGTGCAGCAGGTCATAGAGGCAGGCGAAGACCAGGCCGATCAGCAGATAGGCGGCGATCGCGCCCTCGATCCGGCGAAAGGTGATGTGCCCCGCGGCGAAGACCTGGCGCAGGATGGCGGCGATCAGCATACCCAATGCCAGCGCCGCCGCACCCGCCGCGAAAAGGCCGGGCGCGGTGCCGGAGGCGCCGAGCGCCAGGCCTTGCACCCCAAGCGCGCTCAGCACCGCCACCAGGGTCAGGTGCCGGGTCCGGTTGGCGGCCTGATCCAGGCAGAAAAGGCCCGCCAGGATCACCGCCTGCAACCCGATGGCCATGGCGAAGGCGGGCAACAGGTCCAGGTCCACCAGCGGCTTCACCACCAGGATCAGCAGGAGCAGGGCCAGCAGCAGCGGATGCAGCGCATGCTCGCCGCGCGGCAAGTGCTTCACCCCGGGCGCTCACTGCGCCGGGTGGCTCAGCCAAACAGCACGTAGATGCCGACCAGCAGGATGATCGTGGCCCCGATGCCCCATTTGCTGGCGCTCATGAAGCTGTCGAACATGGCGCGCCGCTCGCCGATGATGTCCTCCGACTTCACCTCGATCATCTCGATGCTCGTCTGCTGCTGGGCCATGCCGTTGTTCCTCAATCGCGTGGAGCGTGTGTAGAAACTGCCGCGCCGGCCGGCAAGGGGTTCACGAGGCGCCCGCGCGCCTCGGCGGCGGCGACATGGGCGCGGCCATCGCGCACCCGCACCCGCCCCGCCGCCAGCCAGGCGAGCGCGGCGGGGTAGAGCCGATGCTCCTGCTCCAGCACGCGGGCGGCCAGGCTCTCCTCCGTGTCGTGCATCAGCACGGGCACGGCGGCCTGGGCGAGGATCGGCCCCTCATCCACCCCGGCGCTGACCAGGTGCACCGTGCAGCCATGCAGCCGCACGCCACCCGCCAGGGCGCGCGCATGGGTATCGAGCCCCGGGAAGCTCGGCAGCAGCGAGGGATGGATGTTGATCATCCGCCCCTCCCATTCCTGCACGAAGCCCTCGGTCAGCACGCGCATGAAGCCGGCCAGCGCCAGCAGGGCGATCTCATGCCCGGCCAGCGCCGCGGCCAGCTCGGCCTCGAAATCCTCGCGCCCGCGCCCGCGGCTTGGCACCACCAGCGCCGGCACGCCCATGTCCCGCGCGCGGTCCAGCCCGGCCGCCTCGGCCCGGTTGGAGATGACGAGGGCGATCTCGGCCGGGTAGTCCGGATGCGCCGCCGCCTCCAGCAGCGCCACCATGTTGGAGCCGCGGCCGGAAATCAGGATGGCGACGCGCGGACGACTCACAGGCCAAGCGTGCCTTGCAGCGCAACTTCCGCTTCGCCCGTGGCGGGCACCAGCCGGCCGATGCGGAAGGCCGCCTCGCCCGCCGCGCGCAGGTGGGAAAGCGCGGCCTCGGCCTCGGCTTCCGCCACCACCACCACCATGCCCAGCCCGCAATTGAAGACGCGCAGCATCTCGGCCTCCGCCACGCCGCCCGCCTGGGCCAGCCAGGGGAAGACCGGCGGCAGCGGCCAGGAGCCCGCCACCACCTCGGCCGCGACACCTTCGGGCAGGACGCGCGGCAGGTTGCCGGGCAGGCCGCCGCCGGTGATATGCGCCGCCGCCTTCAACAGCCCCGCGCGATGCAGCGCCAACAGGGAGCGCACATAGATGCGCGTCGGCACCAGCAGCGCCTCGCCCAGGCTCATGCCAGGGGCGAAGGGCGCGGGGTCAGCCAGGCTCAGCCCGGCCGCGGCGATCACCCGCCGCACCAGCGAGAAGCCGTTGGAATGCACGCCGGAGGATGCGAGCCCGATCAGCACGTCGCCGGCGCCGACATCCTTCGGCAGCAGCGCGCCGCGCTCGGCCGCACCCACCGAGAAGCCGGCCAGGTCGTAGTCGCCGCCATGATACATGCCGGGCATCTCGGCCGTCTCGCCGCCCACCAGGGCGCAGCCCGCCTGCCGGCAGCCCTCGGCGATGCCGGAGACGACTTCCGCGGCCTGCGCCACATCCAGCTTGCCGGTCGCGAAATAATCCAGGAAGAACAACGGCTCACCGCCCTGCACGATCAGGTCGTTCACGCACATCGCCACAAGGTCAATGCCGACCTTGTCGTGAATTCCAGCTTCAATGGCGAGGCGCAGCTTGGTGCCCACTCCATCGGTGGAGGAGATCAGCACCGGGTCCGTGAAGCCCGCCGCCTTCAGGTCGAACAACGCGCCGAAGCCGCCCAGGCCGCCCATGCTGCCCGCACGATGGGTGCTGCGGGCGAGAGGCTTGATGCGCTCCACCAGCGCATCGCCGGCCTCGATATCCACCCCGGCGGCGGCATAAGTGAGGCCCAATCCTTGAGTCATGGGTTTCTCGGAACTGTTCAGGGCCGCCTCCGATGGGCTACACCAACTCGGTGATGTGAGGATGAATTCTATGGTCAGGTCCGCCGGGACAATCAGACACCTGCTGGTGGCCGCGATCCTGACGCTCCTCTTTTGCCCGCCCCTGGCCGCCCAGGACAACCCCCTTGTCCAACGCAGCGTGCCGGCGGAGGCCACGGCCGAGAACGCCGTGCTGGCTCGGGACCGCGCCCATGCCAGCGCGCGGCGCATCGCCTTCCAGCGCCTCGTCGAGCAGGGCGGCATCACCTCGGCCAGCACGCCCTCGGATTCCCAGCTGGAGAGCATGGTCGCCGCGCTGATCGTCGAGGAGGAGCGCACCACCCCCACCCGCTATTCCGGCCGGCTGACGGTGCAGTTCAATCCGGGCCTCGTCGCCTCGGCCACCGGGCGCAGCTTTTCGGGCGGTGGCTCGGGCGGCGGGCTGGCGCTGAACATTCCCATGGCGGCGCAGGCCTTCATGGAGGCGAGCAGCCAGCACGGCTCGCTCTCCGAATGGCTGGAGCTGCGGCGGCGGCTGCGCGCCTCGGGCAGTGTGGCCAGCATGGAGATCATCTCGCTGAGCATGGAGGCCGCGCGCTACCGCCTTGGGCTGCGCCAGCCCGCCGCCGAGGCGGCGACGGCGATCAGCGGCGCCGGCCTGGTCATCACCAACAATGGCGCCAGCTGGCAGGTTTCGCTGGGTGCCGGGGGCTGACCCCTGAGCCGTCATGAGCGAAAGCCCCCCGCCGCAAATCCTCTTCACCCTGCCCAATGTGATCACGCTGGCGCGGCTGGTGGCGGTGCCGGGGACCATCTGGCTGATCCTGCAGCACCGGCTGGACCAGGCCTTCCTGCTCTTTCTCGCCGCCGGGATTTCCGACGCGCTGGATGGCTGGCTGGCGCGGGCCACCAATTCCCGCTCGGCGCTCGGCGCGCTGCTCGATCCGGTAGCGGACAAGGCGCTGCTGGTCTCGGTCTATGTAACGCTCGCCGCCATCGGCGTGCTGCCGGATTGGCTCGCCATCCTTGTGGTGTTTCGGGACCTCGTGATCGTGGGCGGGCTGACGCTGCTCTGGATGCTGGGCAACCGCCCGCCGATCCGGCCGCTCTGGATTTCCAAGCTCAACACGCTGCTGCAGATCGCGCTCGCGGCGCTGGCGCTCTTCATCCATGGCTTCGAGGTGCCGATGGAGACCGCCATCACCTGGATGACCTGGGTGGTTGCGGCCACCACCGTGGCTTCCGGCATCGCCTATGTGGCCCAGGCCTCGCGCCGGATGCAGCTTCCATGAAAGGCCTGGCGCCATGAACGAGATGGCGCCCCCGCCCGGCCGCGGCCGCCCGGGGCCTATGGTCGCCACGCGCCGGCAGCGCACCATGCTCACGCTCGGCGTGCTGGCGACCATCCTCTTCTCGCTCTGGCTCTTCTCGGCGATTCTCACGCCCTTCGTGCTGGCCGTCTGCATCGCCTATTTCCTCGACCCGATGGCGACGCGCCTGGCGCGCATGGGCATTCCGCGCGGCCTCGCCTCCATGGTGCTGGTGCTCTTCCTGGTGCTGATGGGGCTGCTGGCGGTTCTGCTGCTCTATCCCTTGATCATCGCGCAGATCGGCGTGCTGCTGGCCCGCCTGCCCGGCTATATCGCCACCATCAATGCGGGCCTGCGCGAGTTCCTGATGTCGCTGGAAGAGGCCGCCGGCCCCGAGATGGTGGATGCCCGCCTGCGCGAGCTCATCATCGGGCAGGCGGGTGCCATGGTCAGCTGGCTCGGCACCGCGGCCACGCGGCTGATCGGCGGCGGCTTCGCCCTGTTCAACGTCTTCACGCTCGCCATCGTCACACCCGTGGTCAGCTTCTACCTGCTGCGGGACTGGCCGGGCATCATGGCCCGCATGGAGTCCTGGCTGCCCCGCCGCTCCGCCGCCTCGCTGCGGCAATTGGCGCGGGACATGGACCGGGTGCTCTCCGCCTGGCTGCGCGGGCAATTGCTGTGCTGCCTGGTGCTCGGCATCTTCTACGCCAGCGGCCTCTCGCTGATCGGCCTGGAGCTCGGGCTGATGATCGGGCTGATCTCGGGCTTCCTGTCCTTCATCCCCTATGTCGGCTCGCTCACAGGCTTCGCGCTGGCGGTGCTGCTGGCGGTGGGCCAGTGGGGCGACTGGAATGGCGTGCTGCTGGTGGTGGCCGTCTTCACCGTGGGCCAGGTGCTGGAGGCCTATATCATCTATCCCCGCCTGATCGGGGATCGCGTCGAGCTGCACGCGGTCTGGGTGATCTTCGCGCTGTTTGCCGGCGGCGTGGCCTTCGGCTTCCTGGGTGTGCTGTTGGCGGTTCCCATCGCGGCGGCGATGGGGGTGCTGGCGCGGCACTGGCTGCGGCGCTACCTGGAAAGCCCGCTCTACCTTGACCCCCCGAGGACCGGAATTTGACCCGCCCGACGACGAAAGCCATCGAGGCAGCGCAGACGCCCTCCGCGAATCCGGCCGCAACGCGGCCGGCGCGCCCAAACCGCCCTGGCAACCCGCGCACCAGCGGCGGCGCGAAGCCAAGCCGGCGGAGCCGGCGCCCGGCGTTTGAGGGCACCGAAAAGTGACCCAGCTGCTCTTGCAGCTGGAGGCCGCGCCCTCCTTCGCGGCGGCCGATTTCGTCGCCGATGCCAGCAATGAGGAGGCGCTGCGCTGGCTCAGCGCGCCGAGCCGCTGGCCCGATGGCCGGCTGCTGCTGGCCGGCCCGCCCGGCACCGGCAAGACGCACCTGCTGCACGCGACCGCCGCCGCCCAGGGCTGGGCCCTGCTGCGCGGCCCCGACCTGCGTGGCCTGCCGGAAGCGCCGACGCGCGGCGTCGCGCTGGACGAGGCCGACCTCCCGGGCGAGGAAGCCGCCCTGCTGCACCTGATGAATGCCTGCGCCGAAGCGCGCCTGCCGCTGCTGATGGCCGCCCCCCGGCCGCCCTCGCGCTGGCGCCTGGCGCTGGCCGATCTGCGCTCGCGCCTCGCCGCCACCGCCGTGGCCCAGCTGGACGAGCCCTCGGATGCGCTGCTCGATGCGCTGCTGGCCAAGCACCAGGCCGACCGCCAGCTCCAGCTCGACCCCGGCCTGCTCACCATCCTGCGCCGCCGCCTGCCCCGGCGCGCCTCGGTGATGGCCGAGGCGGTGGCGCGGCTCGACCGCGCCTCGCTCACCGCCGGGCGGCGGCTCACGCGGGCCGCGGCACTCGCCGTCGTGACACCGCTTTTTGATGATGATTCAGAGACATCCCTGGTGGAGCCCGTGCCCCACAGCCCGGCCCTGTTGTAGGTAAGCGGCATGTCCAGCGCAGAAGCCCTCCCCCTCCCGCAAGTCGATCCCCTGAGCGACCCTGGCCGCTTCTTCAACCGGGAGCTCTCCTGGCTCGACTTCAACACCCGCGTGCTGGAGGAGGCGGCCAACCCGCAGCACCCGCTGCTGGAACGGTTGCGCTTCGTCGCCATCTCCGGCTCCAACCTCGATGAATTCTACTCGGTGCGCGTGGCCGGCCTGGTGGGCCAGGAGCGCGAGGGCGTGCAGGCCCTCACCCCCGATGGCCTCTCGCCCACCCAGCAGCTCGCCGCCATCCAGGCGCGCGGCCTCACGTTGATCGAAGGCCAGCAGGAGGCCTGGCGCACGCTGCGGCATCTGCTGCGGCCGCAAGGCTTCGCCGTGCTGGATGCCGAGGAATTGCTGCCGGCCGACATCGCCTGGCTCGAACTCTATTTCCAGGAGCGCATCTTTCCCCTGATGACGCCGCTGGCGGTGGACCCGGCGCACCCTTTCCCCTTCATCTCCAACCTCGCCCTCTGCATGGTGCTGAAGCTGGTGCGCGAGGAGGATGGCGGCACCATGCGGGCGCTGATCAACCTGCCGCCGCAGGTGGACCGCTTCATCCGCCTGCCGCCCACAAGCGAGGGCGGAATCCGCTTCGCCGTGCTGGAGGATGTGGTGGCGCTGAACCTGCACCACCTCTTCCCCGGCTTCATCCCGGCCGAACGCGGCCTGTTCCGCCTGATCCGCGACACCGATGTGGAATTCGAGGAAGAGGCCGAGGACCTGGTCCGCAGCTATGAGACGGCACTCAAGCGCCGTAGGCGGGGCCGCGCCATCCGCCTCGCCGTCGATGCGCGCATGCCCTCCGACATGATCGACTTCGTGGCCGAGGAGCTGGACGCCGACCGCGGCGCGGTCTTCGCCGTGGAGGGGCTGCTGGGCGTGGCCGACCTCAAGTTCCTCATCGTGGATGACCGGCCGGACCTGCTCTTCACCCCCTACACGCCCCGCTTTCCCGAACGCATCCTGGATTTCGGCGGCGATTGCTTCGCCGCGATCCGCGCCAAGGACATCGTGGTCCATCACCCCTACGAATCCTTCGACGTGGTGGTGCAGTTCCTGCGCCAGGCGGCACGCGACCCCAATGTGGTCGGCATCAAGCAGACGCTCTACCGCACGAGCCGCGACAGCCCGATCGCCCGCGCCCTGATCGAGGCGGCGGAGGCCGGCAAATCCGTCACCGCCATGGTGGAGCTGAAGGCCCGCTTCGACGAGGAGCGCAACATCTCCATCGCGCGCGAGCTGGAAGCGGCCGGCGTGCAGGTGGTCTATGGCTTCGTGGAGCTGAAGACCCACGCCAAGATCAGCCTGGTCATCCGGCGGGAGGGCGCCAACCTGCGCAGCTACGCCCATTTCGGCACGGGCAATTACCACCCGATCACGGCGCGCATCTACACCGACCTCAGCTTCTTCACGGCCGACCCGGTGCTGACCCGCGATGCGTCGAAGCTGTTCAACTACATGACCGGCTATGCCCGGCCCGAGGCGATGGAGCGCCTGGCCTTCGCGCCGCTCACCATCCGCCCCTCGCTGATGGGGCTGATCGAGCAGGAGATCGCCTTCGCCACCGCCGGCAAGCCCGCCGGCATCTGGCTGAAGATGAACAGCCTGGTGGACCGGGATCTCATTGACGCGCTCTACCGCGCGAGCATGGCCGGCGTGCGCATCGAATGCGTGGTGCGCGGCATCTGCTGCCTGCGCCCGGGCGTGCCGGGCCTGTCGGAAAACATCCGCGTGAAGAGCATCGTCGGCCGCTTCCTGGAGCACAGCCGCATCTACTGCTTCGGCAATGGCCACCGCCTGCCCTCGCGCCGTGCCCGCGTCTTCATCTCCTCGGCCGACTGGATGGCGCGCAACATGGATTGGCGCGTGGAGACCATGGTGCCGGTCGAGAACGCGACGGTGCATGCCCAGGTGCTGGACCAGATCATGGTGGTGAACCTGCGCGACGCCGCGCAAAGCTGGGACCTGGAGCCCGATGGCAGCTGGCGCCGCCGCACGCCCGATCCGCGCCAATTCTCGGCGCATGAGTATTTCATGACCAACCCTTCCCTCTCCGGCCGGGGCAGCGCATTGAATGCCCCCCCGGCGCGGCCCTCTGGCCGCCGCGCCAAGACGGACCGGCTGCATCAGGATTGAATCATGGCGTCTTCGCCCCCGCACCCGCCGCGTTTCGGCGTGGTGGATCTCGGTTCCAACTCGGTCCGCCTCGTCGTCTACCAGGGGTTCCTGCGCAATCCGCATGCGATCTTCAACGAAAAGGCGGTGCTGGGCCTGGGCCGCGGCCTGCACGCGACCGGGCTGCTGAATGAAGAAGCGGCCGCGCAGACGCTGACCGTGCTCGGCCGCTACCACGCGCTGGCCCGCGGCATGGGAGCCGATCCGGTGGAGGTGCTGGCCACGGCCGCGGTTCGCGACGCCAGCAATGGGGCGGCCTTCATGGCGGGCCTCGCGCAGGTCATGCCCGGCGTGCGCGTCACCGTCCTCTCGGGCGATGAGGAGGCGCGCTTCTCGGCCGAGGGGCTGCTGCTGGGCGTCCCCATGGCCGATGGCGTGCTGGGCGATTTGGGTGGCGGCTCGCTTGAGCTGGTGCGGCTGGTGCAGGGCCGCATCATGGAGACCGTCTCGCTCCCCATCGGCACCATCCGCCTGGGCGAGCGCGCGGAGGGCGACATCGCCCGCGCGCGCAGCATCGCCGAGGCCGAGCTGAAGCGGGTGCCCTGGCTGGGCGAGACGCCGGTGAAGGACCTGTTTCTGGTGGGCGGCACCTTCCGGGCGCTGGCGCGCATCCACATCGCGCAGACCGGCTATCCGCTCTCCATCGTGCACCACTACGCGATCCGCCGCGACGAGGCGCGGGACCTGGCCGGCGTGGTGATGAACGCGCCGCGCAAATCGCTGGAGCGCATGCCGGCCGCCCCCACCAAGCGCGTGGGGGACCTGCCCTTCGCCGCCGTGGTGATGCGCCGCCTGCTGCGCGCCTCCGGCGCCGCGCGGGTCGTCTTCTCGGCCAATGGGCTGCGCGAGGGCTGGTATGGCCGGCGCCTCCACGCGGCCGAGCGCATGCGCGAGCCGCTGCTGGCCGCCGCCCAGGAAATCGGCCTGCGCTTCGGCCGCGATGCCGGCCTGCCCCCTGCCCTGCTGCGCTGGACCGAGCCGCTGGTGGAGGAGGGCGACACCGAGCCCGGCCTGCGCGTCGCCGCCTGCTGGATCAGCGACAGCGGCGCCGAGGACCACCCCGAGTACCGCGCCGAACAGGCCTTCTTCCGCCTGCTGCGCCTGCATGGCGTGGGGCTGGACCACCACGCCCGCGCCTTTCTCGCCCTGGTCGCCGCGCTGCGCTACGAGGCGGACCCCACGGCGCCCTACCTGGCGCCGGCGCGGCTGCTGCTCTCGGCCGCCTCGGTGCGGCGGGCGGAGGTCCTGGGGGCGGCGCTGCGCCTGGCCTATACGCTCTCGGGCGGCGTGCCGGCGCTGCTGGACGCGACGCTGCTGGAACGGCGCGGCCGGCGCCTGACGCTGAAGCTGAACCAGGGCGCCGGCGTCTTCGCGGGCGAGAGCGTGCTGCGGCGGCTGGAGGTGCTGTCCCTGACGCTGGGCCTGGACCCGGCGATTGATGTTGCGTGATCAAATTGCGGGCAATTTGCAGTATTTCACGGCCATCTTGCGCCGAAAAGCGACTCGTTGCGCTCTTTACGTGCATTTTTCCACTCTGCGCCGCGTGAGAATCTGATTTCCTCTCCTCCGATACCCGGAGGGTTTGGATGTTGCGTCGGTTCGAGGCCCTGCCAGGCGCTTTCACCTTCGACCCCGCGCGCTGCGCCCTCCTCATCATCGACATGCAGCGGGACTTCCTGGAGCCCGGCGGTTTCGGCGCGGCGCTGGGCAATGACGTCACGCAGCTGCACGCCGCCATCGCCCCCTGCGCCGCCCTGCTGGCCGCCAGCCGCGCGGCGGGGCTGCTCGTCATCCACACGCGCGAGGGCCACCGCCCGGACCTCAGCGATTGCCCGCCCGCCAAGCTGACGCGCAGCCCGCCCGGGATGCGCATCGGCGATGCCGGCCCCATGGGCCGCATCCTGGTGCGCGGCGAGGCCGGGCACGACATCATCCCCGAACTCGCGCCTACCCTGGGCGAGGTGGTGCTGGACAAGCCCGGCAAGGGCGCCTTCTGGGCGACGGACCTGGAAAACATCCTGCGCAACCGCGGCATCGAGGCGCTGCTGGTGGCCGGCGTCACCACCGAGGTCTGCGTCAGCACCACCGTGCGCGAGGCCAATGACCGCGGCTTCCGCTGCGCCGTCATCAGCGATGCCTGCGCCTCCTACTTCCCGGATTTCCACACCGCAGCACTCGCCATGATCCATGCCCAAGGGGGCGAACATGGCGGGATTTTCGGCTGGGTCGCGCCATCCGCCGCCGCCATCACCGCCCTTGAGGAGAGCCCCGCATGAG
>NZ_JAIEQY010000260.1 GCF_019747315.1 Roseococcus sp.
GAGCCGCCGGGCGGTTCCAGCGTGATCTCGATCAGCATGCCGGGCTCGGGCCGGATACCGCGCGGTGTCACGCTCAGCCGCCCGCTCTCCGGCACCAGGCCGAGCGAGGTCGGCGCCGTGGCGCCCTGCGGCAGGGCCCAGAGCTGCATGACGCGCCCCGCTTCCACGCCGCGCGGATTGACGGCGGCCAGGCGGATCTGCCCCCGCTCGGCCTCGACCAGGAAGGCCGATTGATCCTGGCTGGTCAGCAGCACCGTCATCAGCGGGGAAGGGGCGGGCGGGCGGAAGAGGATGAAGGCGGCAAGCCCGGCGGCGACCGCGCTGGCGCCCAGGCCGAAGGCCGGCCAGGGGAAGCGCCAGCGGCGGGCCGGGGCGGCGCCATCCAGCGTCGCCTCGATCCGTGCCCAGAGGCCGGGCGGGGGCGCTTCCGGCGGGGCGAGGGCGAGCAGGGGCGCCAGCCGCCGCTCCCAATCCGTGACCAGGCCCGCGAATGCGGCGTCCTGCGTGATCAGTGCGCGCGCCGCCTCGGCCTCGCGCGCTTCCAGCGTGCCCAGCACATATTCGGCGGCCAACTCGTCCCGTTCCTGCGGCGTCATGCCAGGCACTCCCGCAGGGTGAGCAAGCCGCGCCGGATCCAGGCCTTTACCGTGCCGAGAGGCAGGTCGAGCCTGGCTGCGATCTGCGGGTGGGAGAGGCCATGCACGAAGGCAAGCAGGATGCCCTGCCGGTTTTTCTCGGCCAGGCGCCCCAGGCATTCGCGCAGCCGCGCGCCATCCTCGCCGGCCGCCAGGGCTTCGAGCTGATCGGCCTCGACCGGCGTGTCGCCCAGC
The DNA here is from genome assembly GCF_019747315.1 of Roseococcus sp. Lineage (GTDB taxonomy): Bacteria > Pseudomonadota > Alphaproteobacteria > Acetobacterales > Acetobacteraceae > Roseococcus. Next base: position 831 of record NZ_JAIEQY010000260.1, read on the forward strand.
GTCGCGTCATCGGTCGGGATTTCGCGGCCGCGCCTTCGGGCGATGTCGAGTGCCGCATGGCGGATCACGGAAGCGAGCCAGGCCTCGGCGGCGCCACGCTCGGGGTCATATTGCGCGGCACGGCGGGCGATCTTCACGAAGCCGTCATGCAGCGCGTCCGCGGCCGCGTCGCGGTCCCGCAGGATGGCCATGGCGACGCCGAAGAGCCGGACCGATTGCAGCTGGTACAGCGCGCGCAGCGCGGCCCGATCTTCCCGCGCGATGCGGGAGAGCAGGGCGGCGGCGTCGCTCACCGCAGCAATTGCTGCATGCGGCCGAGCATGCCGCCGAGGTCCAGGCCGGGCTCGGGCGGGGCGGCGGCGGTGCCGGCGGGTTGCTGGCGGCGCAGGCGTTCCGTCGCGGCAGTGGTGTCGCTCAGCCGCAGTTCGGTGGGCTGGGTCGCGGCACTCGTCTGGCTGCCGAGGCCCGCCATGCGCACCAGGGCGCGCTCGGCCAGCGGCAATTCCTGGGCGGCGCGGGGGGCATCGGCGCTGCGGGGGGCGCAGATCAGGTTCCGCCCCTCCAGCCCGCAGGGCATTTCCATCATGGCATTGCTGCCGAGCCGCAGCTGCGCCGTGCCGGCCACCGCCATCAGCCCGCGCGTGATGCTGTCCAGCGAGAGGTCCCGCGCCGTCACCGCCGGAACCAGTCGCCCGCCACGATCCAGGATCTCGAAGGCCAGGCCCGCGCCGATGGTGGGGCGTTCGACCCAGTCGCGGTGGCGGAGGATGCAGGCGGTGCGGTCCGTCATGCGGTCGGTCGCGCAGGCGAGCTGCCAGGGGCCGATCGCCTCGGGCGCCGGTTGGGCAAAGGCCAGGCTGGGCAGCAGGGCGATGGCGATGGCAAGGCGCTTCATGAAGGGGTACCTAGCACGGGTTGGAGGGACGCACATGCGCAGCATCACATTCGCCGATGGCACGTCCGTGGCGGCCCTGGGACAGGGCACCTGGCATATGGGAGAGCGGGCGGCGAACCGGAAGGCCGAGGTCACCGCCCTGCGCGCCGGCCTCGACCTCGGCCTCACCCTGATCGACACGGCCGAGATGTATGCCGAGGGCGGCGCCGAGGAGGTGGTGGGCGAGGCCATCGCCGGGCGGCGCGGGGAGGTCTTCCTCGTCTCCAAGGTCTATCCCCACAATGCCAGCCGGCGCGGCCTGCCGCAGGCCTGCGAACGCAGCCTCGGGCGGCTCGGCGTGGAATGTCTCGATCTCTATCTGCTGCATTGGCGCGGCTCCGTTCCGCTCGAGGATACGGTGGAGGCGATGGAACGGATGCGGGCGGCCGGCAAAATCGCGCGCTGGGGCGTCTCCAACCTCGATGTGGAGGATCTGGAGGAGCTGGGCCCGGCGCTGGCCGATTGCGCCACCGACCAGGTGCTGCTGAACCTGGAGCATCGCGGGCCGGAACATGACCTGCTGCCCTTCTGCGCCGCGCGCGGCATGCCGGTGATGGCCTATTCGCCGGTGGGGCAGGGCGGGGAATTGCTGCGCCATCCGGGGCTTGTCGCCGTGGCGCGGGCGCGCGGCGCCACGCCCGCGCAGGTCGCCCTGGCCTGGACGCTCTCGCGGCCCGGGGTGATCAGCATCCCCAAGGCGACCTCGCTCAGCCATCTCAGGGAGAATGCGGCGGCGCGCGAGATCATCCTCACGGCCGGGGAGCAGGCGGCGCTGGACGCGGCCTTCCCGCCGCCGCGCCGCAAGCGGCCGCTGGCGATGCTGTAGGGTCGCGGATTGTCTTGTGCCGCCCCTTCCCCTAGTGGTTCGCCCATGATTAGCGCGTCAACGACGAGTTCGGGGCCGACGCCGGATGCAGCATCCTGGTGGACGCCTGCCCTCGCGGCCGCCGCGCGCCGCGCGCCGTGCTCCCCTCCCGATACGGCGCTTGTTCGCCACCACCCGTTTCTGGCTTGGCTCGCCGCTGCACTGGGCCGCGCATCGCTTCGTGTGGCCGGTGCTGCGGAGGTGGCGGAGGCGCTGCTTGCCGCTGGTCTGGAAGAGGCGGACGACGCCACGGCCCTGGTCATCCTCGCCGCGGGGCATTCGCTGGGGGAGTGCCCCGCCTCGACCCTGCTGCTGGAGGAAGCGCCCTTTGGTCCTTTCCCGTGGCGGGGTGAGCGCGATGTGCTCGTTTTCCCATTTGGCGGCGGGCTGCGGTTTTCCGCCGAGCCCGACGCGGCGCCCGAGCCGGTCGCCAGCCTGTTGCGGGCGGCGCGTCTTCCGTCGCAGGCCGCGGCCATGACGGCGATGTTCGAGGCGTTGGGAGATCGGCTCAGTCTCAGTCTGGCATTGAGCGCGGCCCAGAGCGCCGCCGCGCGCGAGGCGGAGTGGAGCCGCAGCGCCTTGGCGCGGGCGGAGGCCGCGGCCGCCTCCGAAGCCGCGCGCCGCCACGCGATCGAGGGCAGCACCGTTTGGCGCGTCTCTCGCGGCGCGCTCGATTGGATCGCGGCGCGGCCAAGGCTGGCGAGCATCCTGCGGCGCACGGCGCGCATCGTCTGGCATCGCGTCGTGCGGCCGATCCTCCGCCGGCGCAGTGCCGAGCCGGCAGCGGCGGGCGGCGGACATGCGGCCGAAACCAGCTTCGCCATCGCCGAGGTCGGTCTGATGGTCTTTGCCGCAGCGCCCGGCGGCACGACCGCGATCACCGGCATTGCAGTGGTGGAAGGCGGGCGGCGCATCGCCAGCCCGGCGCCGCCGCGTACGGCCCCGACCGGGCGTATCGGCCGCAGCGGCCTCGCGGCTTTCTTCCCGGGCACCTCCGCGCTTCCGGGCGCCGCCCTTGAACTGATCCTGGCCGATGGCAGCACCGTCGAGCGCCCACTGCCCGCCCGGCAGGCGCTGGAGCCGCGCGCGGCGATCAAAGCCATCCTCTCTCGCGTGGACCCCGCCGCCGATGGCGCGCCGGCGCTACTGCGCGAGCAGGTCCTGCCAGCCATCGAGGCCTGCTGGGCAGTCGCCCGGCGCGTGCCCTTCACGGTGGAGGAGAAGGTCTTCGGCACCCCACCGGAGCGTCCGGCCGTCTCCATCGTCGTGCCGCTCTACGGCCGCATGGACTGGATCCTTTTGCAATCGGTGCTGTTTGGCGATGACCCATCCCTGAAGACCACCGCCGAGCTGATCTATGTGATTGATGACCCCGACCGCGCGGCGGAGGCGATGCAGTTGGCGGAGATCGCCTCACGCGCTCATGGCGTGCCGATTCGCCTGCTTCGCCTGTCCCGCAACCTTGGCTATTCGGGCGCGACCAATGCCGGCGCGCGGGCTGCGCGCGGCGAGCTGCTGCTGCTGCTCAACTCCGATGTCCTGCCCTCCGGGCCAGGCTGGCTGGATGCGCTGGCCGCCCGCTACCGCGAGCTGCCGGAATGCGGCGCCCTGGGCTGCCGGCTGGTTTTCGACGACGGCACTCTGCAGCATGCCGGCATGATCTTCCGGCCAGCCCCTGAGCTGCAGGCCTGGATCTGCGATCACCCGCTGAAGGGCGAGGCCGCGCGGCGTGACCCGGGCACCACTCCGCGCGAGGTGCCGGCCGTGACGGGCGCCTGCCTCATGATCGCACGCGAGCTCTACGACGGCCTCGGCGGATTGTCGGAGGATTACGTGATCGGTGACTTCGAGGATGCCGATCTCTGCCACCGGGTCATCGAGGCGGGCCGCCGCGTCTGGTATGCGCCCGATGTCACGCTCATTCATTTCGAGCGCCAGTCCCTGGTGCGCCTAGGCTCCTCGGAATGGCGGTACACGCTGACGCTGTGCAACATGATGCTGCATGCGCGCCGCTGGCAGGACCGCTTGCAACGGCTTGCGCCGCTCGGCCCCGGGGCAGCGCCATGACCCGCAAGGCTCTTGTCGTCGCGCACGCCCACCCTGATGAAAGCCCGACAGGCGCCGAACTCGCCGCCTATGAGGTGTTCAAGGCGATGCGCGCCCGGTCGGGCTGGACGGCGATCTTCGCCGCGCCCCGCGTGTTGCCGCGCCTGGTGGGCGAGCGGCTGGCGCGATGGTCTGGCCGCGCCGATGAATGGGACATCCCCGCCGGCGAGACCGACGGTTTCCTGATGTCCCAGCGCAGCATCGGCGCGCTCGACGGCTTCGCGGAGCTGCTGCGGCGCGAGCGACCTGATGTGGTGCACCTGCACCACTATATCCGCAGTGGGGTCGAGGCGATCGCCTTGGTGCGGCAGATCCTGCCGGCCGCGCGGGTGGTCCTCACCCTGCACGAATTCCTCGCCATCTGCGCCAATAACGGCCAGATGGTGAAGACCAGCGGCATGGCCCTGTGCGACCGCAGCGGCCCCCAGCCCTGCGCCAATTGCTTTCCGGATCGCACCCCGGACGAATTCGCCGCGCGGCGGCGCTATGTGCTGGCCTCTCTGCTGAAGGCCGACATGCTGGTCGCCCCCAGCGAATTCCTGCGCCAGCGTTATATCGACTGGGGCGTTCCGCCGGAACGCATCGCCATGATCGAGAACCACATTCCGCTGCTGCCCGCCTTGCCGCCACGGCCGTTACCGCCCGGCGGGCAGCGCACATCCTTCGGGTACTTCGGCAGCATGGGCATCTTCAAGGGCGTTCGTACGCTGGTGGAGGGCTTTACCCTGCTGCGCGGCATGCCGGGCTTCGCGGATGCCACCCTCACGCTGAACGGCGTTCCCGGCCATATGCCGCGCGACTTCCAGCTCTGGTTCGACGCCACGGTGCGCAAGCCCGGCCCGGGCCTCCGCTGGACTGGCCGCTATGGCCGCGAGGACCTGTCACGGCTGATGGGCGAAGTGGACTGGGTCGTCGTGCCCTCGATCTGGTGGGAAAACTCACCGCTGGTCATCCAGGAGGCCCTGTCCATCGGGCGCCCACTCATCGTCTCGGATATCGGCGGCATGGCCGAGAAGGTGCGTGACGGGCTCGATGGCTTCACCTTCGCAGCCGGCGATCCGCGCGCCCTGGCCGAGACCATGGCCTTCGCCATTCCGCGGTTCGACGCGATGCGGCGGCGCGACATGGCGTCCGAACTGGACGCGCGCCTCTCGGACCTCGTTGCAGTGTATGACGGGCGATACGCCGTCCTGCCCCGCGCGGGCTAGCCGGCAGCCCGTCGCCTGACGGGTGACGCTGGGCTGGGCCTCGTGTATGGAGGCGCCATGGTGGATCGAGTCATTCCCGTCAGCGCCTATGATGCGGCGGCCCCTAACCGGCGCGGACGCGCCCATGCCGACCTGCGGGAGGGGTTCAGCCGCTGGCGCCTCGCCTGGGTGCTGGCGCGCAGCGACATCACCCACCGGTATCGCGGCTCGGTGCTGGGCCCGCTCTGGATGACGCTGTCCACCGCGATCATGCTGCTCTGCCTGGGGCTGCTCTATTCCAAACTGTTCCAGCTGGAACTGGCCGTCTACCTGCCCTGGCTGGGCGTGAGCCTGATCATCTGGACGGTGATCTCCCAGGTTTTCGCCGATGCGGGGAGCACGCTCACCAGCGCCGAGGGGATCATCCGGCAGATGCCGGTGCCCTACACGGTGCAGGCGCTGCGGACCGTGTTCCGCAACATCCTCGTCGCGGCGCACAACCTGCCGCTGATCGCCATCGTCTTCTATTTCTTCGACTATCAGGTCTCCTGGTCGGCACTCGGGGCGGTCGCGGGCCTGCTGCTGCTTTGCGTGAACGCCTTCTGGCTGTCACTCCTGCTCGGCATCCTGTGCGCGCGGTTTCGCGACATCCCGCCGATCATCGGCTCCCTGGTGCAGGTGGCCTTCTTCGCCACGCCGGTGATCTGGAAGCCCGAGCTGATCCTGGAGTGGGAGCCCTATCTGCCGCTCAACCCCTTCTTCGCGATCATGGAGGTCGTGCGGGGGCCGATCCTCGGCACGCCGGTCTCCGCATTCGTGTGGGTGATGGCGCTGTTCTACACCGCCATCATATGGACCGTGGCCCAGGCGTTCTTCGTGCGCTTCCGGGGCCGCGTGGCATTCTGGGTCTAGGGCGATGGTGCGGATTGAAGCCGAAGGCCTGAGCGTCGAATTCCCGCTCTATCACCACAACGCCCGTTCCCTGAAGAAGCGCATCCTGGCCAGCGCCTCGGGCCGGTTCAAGTCGGATGAGGATAATCGCGTCGTCGTCGCCGCGCTCAGGGAGCTCAACCTGAAGATCGGCAAGGGCGAGCGGGTCGCGCTGACCGGCCCCAATGGCGCCGGCAAATCCACCCTGCTGCGGGTGATGGCGGGCATCTACGAACCGGTGGCAGGCCGCCTGCTGATCGAGGGCGAAATCGGCTCCCTGATTGATCCGGCCGCCGGCATGGACACGCTGCTGACGGGGCGCGAGAACATCGTGCTGCGCTGCCTCTATCGGGGCATGACCGAGAAGCAGGGCCTGGCCCTAGCGGAAAGCGTCAGCGCCTTCAGCGGCCTGGGCGATTTCATCGACGTGCCGATCCGCGGCTATTCGGCCGGCATGGGGCTACGCCTCTCCTTCGCCCTGGCCACGGCGATGACGCCCGACATCCTGCTGATGGATGAATGGTTCCTGGCCGGCGATACGGATTTCATGGAGCGGGCGGAAGAGCGCCTGGCCCAGCTGGTCACGGATGCGGAGATCCTGGTCCTCGCCACGCATGACGTCCACATCATCCGCAAATGGTGCAACCGCGTGATCCGGCTGGAGGGCGGGCGGATTGTCGCCGATGGCCCGGTGGAAGAGATGCTCGGCCCGCCGGCCTGACGCGCGGCGGCGGCCAGCCAGTCAGGCCCCGCGCGCAAGCCAGGCCGTGATGCAGCCAAGACGCTGCCATGACGCGCCCCTGGGGATCGCCCGCCGGCTGCCCAGGAAAATTCCGCCCGGAGGCAACTTCGCCGCTCCTCGCGCGTCCTGCGATCAGGCGTGGCTCCGCCTGCTTCCCTTCGGCGCCCGCCAGGAAGCACCCATGCCATGAGCCAGCCCGCGCCCAAGCCCCGCCGCCTTGCCCTTCGCCTCGCCGCGCTGCTTGGCGTGCCGGTCCTGCTCGGCCTTGCCATCCTGTTCTTCCCCTGGAGCTGGCTGGTCCCGATGGCGGAGCGCCAGGCTTCCGCCCGGCTGGGCCGCACCGTCACATTGGAGGGGCTCGCCGTGCGGCTGGGGCGGGAGACGCGGGTCACCGTGACCGGCCTCACCATCGCCAATCCGCCGGGCTTCCCGGGTGATGCGCCCTTCGCGCGCATCGCCTCGGCCGAGTTCGGCCTGGACCTCTGGAATACGCTGCGCCACCGCAGCGTCTACATCACGGCCCTCACTTTGGCGGGGGCGGAGGTGCGGGCGGCAACGCTGGCCGATGGCCGGGACAACCACCGCTTCGTGCTGGATCCGCCGTTGGCGGTGGAGGCGGCAACCCCCAGCCCCTTCGGCGCGCTGCATCTCAGCGACGTGCGGCTGCATGTGACGCACGCGCCGCTGGACGCGGATTTCATCGTGACGGCCGAGACGCGGCCGACGCCGGAGGGCGTGCCCGGCCTCTTTGCCGAGGCGCGCGGCCATTATGCTGGCGCGCCGCTGACCGCGCGGCTGGCCGGCGGCTCCGTCGTCGCGCTGGCCGATGCGACCACCCCCTGGCCGGTCACGCTGGAAGTGCTGAACGGCACCACGCGCGCCACGCTCCGGGGCAATCTGGTGAACGGGCTGGCCCTGGGCGGCGCCGACCTCCGGCTGGAGCTGACGGGGCCGGACATGCGCTTCCTCACGCCGTTGACCGGCGTGCCGATCCCCAGCACGCCCGCCTTCCGGCTCGCCGGGCGGCTGGATTACAGCGAATCGATCTTCCGCTTCACGGAGATGGCAGGGCAGGTCGGCCGCAGCGACCTGGGCGGGACGGTGACGCTGGATCCGCGCCCCGCGATTCCAGAAGTGACGGCCGAGCTTGTCTCGCGCCATGTGGACCTCGCGGATCTCGCGGGCTTCATCGGCGGCAATCCCGGGCGCGGCGTGCCGATCCGCAATGATGGCGGCCGCAGCGGCCGGGTGCTGCCCGATGCGCAGGTGAACCTGCCGCTGTTCCGCGCCGCCAATATCCGCGCGCATTTCCACGCCGAACGCATCGTGGGCGAGGATGCGCCGATCGACACGCTGGATGTGACGCTGGAACTGCGCGATGGCGTGGTGACGCTGAAGCCGCTGCGCGGTGGCGTGGGCAGCGGCGCCGTCATCATCACCGGCACGCTCACGCCCAATGACGAGGGCGCACTGCATGCCGTGGCCGAGATGCGCTTCGAGCGCATGGAGATCGGCCGGGTGCTGCAGGCGCTGGGCGGGCGGGGCGGCGGCGCGCTGGATGGCCGCGGGCGGATCGATTCCACCGGCCGTTCCACGGCGGAATTGCTGGCGCGCGGGCAGGGTGCGCTCAGCCTGCGCATGGCGGGCGGCGACCTGAGCGCCGTCGCCATGGACCTTGCGGGGCTGCGGCTCGGCAATGCGATCTTTTCCGCCATGGGGCTGCCCTCCCGTACGGCACTCGAATGCTTCGCGGCGGATTTCGCGCTGGTGTCCGGGGTGCTGAACACGCGCCTCATGCTGATCGAGACGACCGAGGCGCTGATCCATGGCACCGGCACCATCCACCTCGGGCGCGAGGTGCTGGACCTGCGGCTGCGCAGCGAGGCGAAGCAGTTCACCGTGGGCTCGCTGCCCACCAGCCTCGCCGTCACGGGCCGGCTGGCCGACCCTTCGGTGGCGCCGGTGATCGTGCAGGATCGCGGCGGGGATGGGCTGGGGCGGGTGCTGGATTTCGCGCTGGCGCCGCTCTCGCTGCTGCCCATCATCGAATTCGGCATCGGCGACGATCCGCGCTGCCGCGCCGCCCTCAGGCGGCAGACTTCCCCGCGGCGGCGGCGTTAAGGCCCCCCGCCGGAGGCGCTGAAGAGCCCTCCGCGGGAGGCGCGGAGAGCGTCAGCCGGGCGGGGTGAGGAGGCCATGCGCGGCGCACCAGTCGCCGGCCCGCGGGCTGGCGGTCCAGGAAACGAGCAGGGGGGCGGCGAGCAGCCCGATGAGCACCGGGGCCATCCAACCCGCCAGCAGCGGCGCCACGGCCAGCGCCATCCCGGCCAGCACGAACCCCACCAGCACATGCGCCCAGGTCAGCGCGAAGGCGTCCCTCAGCCCCAGCGCATCGCCCTCGCGCCGCTGCGGCGCCCAGCCGGCATCGCGCCCCAGCAGCACGGTCACCACCTGGCCTGACTGCGTGAGCATCGTCACCGGCGAAAGCAGCGCCGAGACCAGGATCTCGAACATCGTGCTCACCACCAGGCGGCCGAGCCGCGGCGCGCTGCGGATGGCGCCCGAGGTGATGGCGTAGGCGATGACACTCAAAAGCTTCGGCGCCAGCAGCAGGCCGAGCGTCACGGTGAAGAGCCAGAGCGCGCGCTCGGATTCCACGACGGGCCATTGCGGGAAGAGCGAATGCGTGGCCGGAAAGTATTCCGGCCGCAGGAAGCGCGCCTGCAGCGAGACGGCAATCCCCAGCAGCAGGAAGCCGAGCCAGAGCGGGGCGCTGGCATAGGCCGCGATGCCGGTGGCCATGTGCAGGCGGCTCAGCGGATGCAGGCCGCGTGCCGTGAGGATGGCCGCGTGCTGCAGATTGCCCTGGCACCAGCGGCGGTCCCGCCGCGCCATCTCGGGCAGGTTGGGTGGCCCCTGCTCATGGCTGCCGCCGAGGCCGGGGCGCATTCGCACCTCCCAGCCGGCGCGGATCAGCAGCGCGGCCTCGACGAAGTCATGGCTCATGATTTCGCCGCCGAAGGGCTTGCGGCCGGGCAACTCCGGCAGGCCGCAGGCACCGGCGAAGGCGCGCGTGCGGATCATCGCATTGTGCCCCCAGTAATTGCCCTGCGGGCCGTGCCACCAGGCCAGGCCATGGGCGATCATCGGGCCATAGACCACGCTGGCGAACTCCTGGAGCCGGGCGAAAAGCGTCGCGGCGCCGGTCAGGCAGGGCAGGGTCTGCACCAGGCCGAGCCGTGGGTTGCGCTCCATCTCGGCGACGAGGGCCAGCAGGGTGGGTGCCGTCATCACGCTGTCGGCGTCGAGGATGAGGAACTGCTCATAGGCGCCGCCGAAGCGCCGCACCCATTCGGCGATGTTGCCGGCCTTGCGCCCCTCCTGGCCCTGCCGCTGGCGGTGGAACAGCGCGGGTCCGGGCAGGGCGCGCAGGCGCAGCACCGCCGCGCGCTCGGCCGCCAGGGTCGCGGCGTCCTGGCTGTCGCTGAGCACGAAGATGTCGAAATCCGCGGCGTGCGGTTGCAGCGCCGCCTGCATCGCCGCCAGCCGCGCGGCGAAGGCGGGGACCGCCTCATGAAAGACCGGCATGAG
>NZ_JAIEQY010000345.1 GCF_019747315.1 Roseococcus sp.
GAGCGCTGCGCGAACCTGGCTTTCGGCGGGCGGCACCGCAACCGGCTCTTCATGGCGGCCAGCAAGTCGCTCTACGCCATCTACACCAACACGCAGGGCGCTGTCTGAGGGGCTGGCGCTTGGCGCGCATCGTGACACGATGCGCGGCAAGAACCCTGAGGAAGCGCTCCCATGTCCTATACCGTTGGCGACCTGGTCGCCGAGTTCCTCTCGCGCATCGGCGTGACGACGGTCTTCGGCATCGTCTCCGTCCACAACATCCCGATGCTGGACGCGATCGGCCGGCGCAACGCCATCCGCTACGTGATGTGCCGGGGCGAGATGGGTGGCGCGCATATGGCCGATGCCTATGCGCGCGTGACCGGTGGGCTTGGCGTGCTCTTCACCAGCACCGGCCCGGGGATGGCCAACAGCATCGGCGGGCTGGTCGAGGCGCGCTTCGCGGGCTCGCCCGTGCTGCACATCACCGGGCAGACGGCCACGAAATTCGTGGATCGGGACATGGGCACGGTGCATGACGTGCCGGGCCAGACGGCGATCCTAGCGGCCTCCGGCAAGGCCGCCTATCGCGTGCGCGCGGCGGGCGAGGCGCTGGGCGTGCTGATGCGGGCGGCGGCCGAGGCGATGACGCCGCCGCGCGGCCCGGTCTCGGTGGAAATCCCGATCGACCTGCAACGCGCCGTCATCCCGCGCCCGGCGGAGCTCGACGCGCTGGTGCTGCCCGTGCCGCCGCCGCTGCCGCCTTCCGCGGCCGCGCTGGATGAGGTGGCGGAAATCCTGGCCCGCGCGAGGCGGCCCATGATCTGGCTCGGCAATGGCGCTCGCGAGGCGGGGCAGGGGGCGCGGGCGCTGCTCGATCTCGGCTTTGCCGCCGTCTCCTCCTGGAACGGTCGCGGCATCGTGCCGGAGGATGACCCCATGACCTTCGGCGCGCTGCACGGCAATGGCGCGCCCCGCATCCTCGGCTTCTATGAGAGCGTGGATGCGATGCTCGTGCTCGGCTCCCGCCTGCGCGGGCATGAGATGATGGAATTCTCGATGAAGCTGCCGGCCAACCTCATCCAGGCGGATGTGGATGCGGCGGCGAATGGGCGCACCTATCCGAATCGCTATTTCATCCAGGGCGATGCCGAGTTGGTCGCGCAGGGCCTGGCGAAGCGCCTGGCCGGGCGCATCGCCGTGGAGCCGGGCTTCGCCGCCGATGTCGCGCGGACCAAGGCGCTGGCGACGGAGGAGTATCTTGCCACCCTCGGCCCCTATGCCAGCTTTGCGGCGCAACTGCGCGCCGTGATGCCGCGCGATGCGCTCTGGGTGCGGGACATCACCATCAGCAATTCCACCTGGGGCAACCGCGTCATGCAGGTCTATGGCCCGCGCGATGCGGTGCATCCCGTGGGCGCGGCCATCGGGCCCGGCCTGCCGCTGGGCATTGGCGCGGCGCTGGGCGGGGAGGGGCGCAAGGCCGTCGCCATGGTCGGCGATGGCGGCTTCGCCATGAACCTCACCGAGCTCTGGACCGCCGTGCAGGAGCGCGCGCGGCTGTGCACCATCGTGATGAATGACCGCGGCTACGGCGTGATCCGCCACATCCAGGACGCGGTGGTGGATGGCCGCCGCTTCGGCGACGAGCTGGAAGGCCCGGCGCTGGAGCCGCTGGCGGCACTGGCGGGCCTGCCTTTCTTCCGGGTCAGCGCGGCCGAGGATTTCGGCGCGACCGTGGCGCGCGCGCTGGCGGTGGATGGGCCGACGCTGGTCGAGGTGGATATGGTCGCGATCGGCGAATTCCCCCCCTACGCGCCCTATGACACCATGGGCAAGCATGCGGAGCGGGCGCGGCGCTAACGCCGGGTGAGGTGCCGGCGCAGGAATTCCGCCGCCGCCGCCACGCCGCCGGCCTCGCCCAGTTCATTGTGCCCGGCGCCTGGGGCTTCCCAGATCTCCAGCGGCGCGGTCGCGCGGGTGGCGAGGTCCCGGCTCATCGCCGGCGGGATCAGCGTGTCGGCATCGCCGATCAGCATGAGGATGGGTGCTCGCACGGCGCCGATCCTGGCGGCGCTGTCGAAATGGTCGCGCAGCAGCAGGCCCGCGGGGAGCAGCGGATAATGCCGCCGGGCGAGGTCGAGCAGGCTCGTATAGGGCGATTCCAGCACCACGGCGGCGATCTGATCCGGCCGTTCCGCGGCCAGGCGGATGGCAAGGCCGGTGCCGAGCGACTCGCCCCAGCCGACGATGCGCGCCGTGGCCACCCCCTCGGCCCGGAGGGATTGCAGCCCGGCCAGGGCGTCCAGTGCCAGCCCGGCCTCGTCCGGGCGCCCGGGATTGCCGCCATAGCCGCGCCATTGCACGAAAAGCGCGCCCCAGCCCTGCTGCTGGAAGCGCTGCACGCGCCGCGCGCGGTGCAGCAGGCTGCCGCCATTGCCGTGCAGGTAGAGAATGACAGGTGCCCCCGGCGCGGCCTCGCGCAGCCGCCAGCCGAGCAATTCCAGCCCATCCGAAGTGGTGATCCGCCGCTCCTCGACGCGGGTGAGCCCGAGTGCGGCGGGCGAGGGGGGTGGCGCCGGGTCGGGGAAATAGATCAGGTGATCCTGGAAGGCCCAGAGCCCCGCACCCAGCGCCAGGACCAGCGCAGCACCGCCCAGGGCGAGCAGAATCATGAACGGCCTTCCGCGCGCGGCTTGCACCGGGGCGCCTTAACGCTTATCTGGAAGTTTCGCCGCGCCGCAGCATGGCCCTCCTTGCCTTTCTGCGCCCGTTCGCCCTTGTCAGAGGTTCCCATGGCCCGCGTCACCGTCGAAGACTGCATCCTCCAGGTTCCGAACCGCTTCGAGCTGGTTCTGCTGGCCGCCCAACGCGCCCGCAACATCAGCCGTGGCGAGAGCCTGACGATTGACCGCGACAATGACAAGAACCCCGTCGTGGCCCTGCGCGAAATCGCCGACCAGACGGTCGAACTGCCCGCCCTGGAGCAGGACCTCATCAAGTCGCTCAGCCGTGCGCCGGAGCCGGAGCCCGTCGAGGACGAGGTGATGGACCTGATCGACACCAATGAGAACATCTTCGGCGTCATGGACGTGAATGAGGAACTGCCGGCCGACATGGCAGGCGAAGACTTCTCGCCGGACGATCTGGAAGCCCAGCTGGCCGCCGAACTCGGCGGCCGCGGGGCCTGAGCCGCCTCGGATGACGCATGGCGCCGCCCCGGATGAACCGGCGGTGGCGCGTGCGCCGGATGGGCTGGCCGGCGGTGCCGCCGCCATCCCCGGCCTCGACGCCGTCCTGGAATTCTGCGAGCGGATCACCCAGGCCGATCCCCGTCTCGATGCCGACCTGATCCTGCGCGCCGGCCGCTTCGCCGCCGAGGCGCATGCCGCCCAGGCGCGGCAGAATGGCGAGCCCTACATCATCCATCCCGTCGCCGTCGCCGAGATCCTGGCCGGCTACCACCTCGACACCGCCACCATCGCGACCGCCCTGCTGCATGATGTGGTGGAGGACACGCCCCACAGCCTGGCCGAGATCGAGAAGCGCTTCGGCGCCGAGATCGCCCGCCTTGTGGATGGCGTGACGAAGCTCTCCCGCATCGAGGTGCAGAGCGAGCGCACCAAGCAGGCCGAGAACCTCCGCAAGCTGCTGCTGGCCATGAGCGAGGATCTGCGCGTCCTGCTCGTGAAGCTCGCCGACCGGCTGCACAACATGCGGACCATCGGCTTCGTCACCAAGCCCGAGAGCCGGCTGCGGACGGCGCGCGAGACGCTCGACATCTATGCGCCGCTCGCCGAGCGCATCGGCATGGAGGCGCTGAAGACCGAGCTGGAGACGCTGGGCTTCCGCGAGCTGAACCCTGACGCCTGGGCCACCATCGCCCAGCGCCTGACCTATCTGCGTGGCCGCTCGGCCGACATCATCCCAGAGATCGAGGCGGAGCTGCGCGAGGCGCTGGAGATCAATGGCGTCGCGGTGGAGGAGGTCTCGGGCCGTGAGAAATCGCCCTATTCCATCTGGCGCAAGATGCAGGCGAAGAATGTCGCCTTCGAGGGCCTTTCGGATGTCATGGCCTTCCGCATCATCGTGCCGGAGCGGGCGCAATGCTACATGGCGCTGGGCGCCATCCATGACGCCTTCAAGGTGATCGCGGGCCGCTTCAAGGACTATATCTCCACACCCAAGACCAATGGCTACCAGTCATTGCACACGGGCGTGCTGCTGCCGGGCCGGCGGGACGAGGCGAAGATCGAGGTGCAGATCCGCACGCGGGAGATGCACCACATCGCCGAATTCGGCTTGGCCGCGCATTGGGTCTACAAGCAGGGCGGCCAGGCGGCGGCGGCGAAGAGCTACCCCTGGGTCCGCGCCCTCATCGACATTCTGGAGACCGAGCCCGAGGTCCAGGATGCGATGGAGAGCACGAAGCTCGAACTGCACCGCGAGCTGGTCTTCTGCTTCTCGCCCAAGGGCGACCTGATCGAGCTGCCCCAAGGGGCGACCCCCGTGGATTTCGCCTATCACGTGCACAGCCAGGTGGGCGATGCCTGCGTGGGTGCGAAGGTGAATGGGCGCATCGTCAAGCTCGACCACCGGCTGCTGAACGGCGACCAGGTGGAGATCATCACGGCCAAGGGCGGGCAGCCCAACCCGGCCTGGATGAAGTTCGTGAAGTCCGGCAAGGCGCAGGCGCGCATCCGCCGCTTCGCCCAGGCCGAGGAAAAGCAGAAGCAGCGCGACGAGGGGCGGACTGCCATCGTCAAGGCCTTTCGGCAGAACGGCCTGGAATTTCAGGAAAAGCTGCTGGAACCCGCGGTGAAGGTGCTGCGGCAATCCGGCGTGGAGGAGATGTTCCACGCCGTGGCCACCGGCAGCATCAGCGCGCGCGATGTGGTGAATGCGGCCTTCCCCGAATTGCGGGCGCCGGCGCGTGGCATGGAGCCGATGGGGCTGGTCGCGCCCCGTGCGCGCCTCGGCCGCAATGGCCAGAAGCAGACGGCGGTGCCGGCTGCGCCCATCACCGGCGTGGTGGCCGGGATGCAGCTGCATTTCGCCCAGTGCTGCCACCCGATTCCGGGCGACCGGATCGTCGGCATCGTCACCACCGGCAAGGGCGTGACCATCCACACCCATGATTGCCACATGCTGGAGAATTTCGCCGCGACGCCGGAGCGCTTCCTCGATGTGGATTGGGAGCAGGGGGCGCTGGGTCCGGCCGCGCATGTGGTGCGGCTCTCCGTGGCGGCGGTGAATGGGCCGCAGCTGCTGTCGGGCGTGGCCAATGCCATCAGCAAGCAGAAGGGCGTTCTGACCAATCTGCGCCTCGGCCGGCGCGAGGATGATGAATGCGACCTGGCGCTGGATGTGGAAGTGCGCGACACGCGGCATCTGGCCGAGGTGATGGGGACGCTCAGGGCGTGCGAGGGCGTGGTGCGGGTGGATCGGGCCAGGGGTTAGGATGACCAACAAATACCAGGACCGCCCTGCGGGAATTCGGCCGCCAGGCGGCCGGCGCGCCCAAATTGCGTCTCCGTCGAGCGCAGCAGCCGCGGCGCGAAGCCCGGCCGCCGGAGGGAGCGCGTCGCGCGGAACGCGCGCCTGCGGCGCGGGGCGCTTGAGGGCATGATATTAGGCATTGGCAACGACGTCTGCGACATCCGCCGCATCGAGAAGGTGATGGCCCGCCACGGCCAGCGCTTCCTGGAGCGCGTCTTCACCCCCATCGAGCGCGCCAAGGCGGAACGCCGGACTGAGCGCATCCGCGCCGGCACCTATGCCAAGCGCTTCGCGGCCAAGGAGGCGGCGAGCAAGGCGCTCGGCACGGGTTTCCGGGCTGGCGTCTTCATGCAGGATCTGGGCGTGGTGAACCTGCCCTCGGGCCAGCCCACGCTCAGGCTGACGGGCGGCGCCGCCGAGCGGCTGAAGGCCATGACGCCCCCCGGCCACCGCGCCGAGATCCAGCTCACCATGACCGATGAATACCCTTATGCCAGCGCCATCGTGATCATCTCGGCCGTGCCCGAATCCCTCGGCCTTCCTTGACTTCGCGCGGGGGCTGGGCTCAATCCTGGCCTCCTCCTCGGCGATCCCCCCCCATTCCATGGCGAAAAGCTCCTCCTTGATGTCGAAGAAGAAGACGGGCGGCTGGCTCGAAAGCGTCAAGACAATTGTCTATGCCGCGCTGATCGCCATCGGCATCCGCACCGTGGCCTTCGAGCCGTTCAACATCCCCTCGGGCTCGATGATCCCGACGCTGTTGGTGGGCGACTATCTCTTCGTCTCGAAGTATTCCTACGGCTATTCGCGGCACTCCATGCCCTTCAGCCCGAACCTGTTCTCTGGCCGCATCTGGGGCTCGACGCCCGAGCGCGGCGATGTGGCCGTGTTCAAGCTGCCGCGCGACACCAGCCAGGACTACATCAAGCGCATCGTCGGCCTGCCGGGGGATGTCGTGCAGGTCCGCCGCGGCATCCTGCACCTGAACGGCCAGCCGCTGCGCCGCGAATCGCTGGGCCCCTTCGTGGCCGAAGGCGACGGCCCGCGCATGACGGTGCAGCAGTTCCGCGAATTCCTGCCGGGGGGGCGCTCCTTCCTCATCATCGAGCAGTCGGATGACGGGCCGCTCGACAACACACCCGAATTCCGCGTGCCGGACGGCCATGTCTTCGCCATGGGCGACAACCGCGACAACAGCCTGGACAGCCGCGTGCCGAGTGCCGTGGGCATGATCCCCATCGAGAACCTGGTGGGCCGGGCGGAGTTCATCTTTTTCTCGGTGGATGGCAGCGCGCGCTGGTGGGAGGTCTGGGGCTGGCCCTTCGCGATCCGCTATTCGCGCCTCCTCAGCGCGGTGCGATGACGGACGGGCTGCAGCAGCGCCTCGGCCACCGCTTCCGCAATCCTGGCCTGCTGGAGCAGGCGCTGACGCACCGCTCGGCGGCGGATCCGCGCCGGCAGATGCTGGATTCCAACGAACGCCTGGAATTCCTGGGCGACCGCGTGCTGGGCCTCTGCATGGCCGAATGGCTGGCCGAGCGCTTCCCGCAGGAGCGCGAGGGGGACCTCGGCAAGCGCCTGGCCACCCTCTGCTCACAGGACATCATCGCCCCGATCGCCGAGGCGATGGGCCTGGCCGCGGCCCTTCGCGTGCCGCCCTCCGAGGGGCGGACCGGGCTGCGCGCACGCGCCACGGTGCTGGCCGATGCGCTGGAGGCGGTGCTGGGCGCGCTCTACCTGGATGGCGGGCTGGAGGTGGCGCGGGCCATGGTTCGCCGGGAATGGGCGGCCGCGATCGAGGTGGATGCGAAGCCGCCGGTCAGCGCCAAGAACCGGTTGCAGGAATGGACCTTGGGACGGGGCCTGGGGCTGCCGGAATACAGCGCCGTCTCGACCACCGGGCCTTCGCATGCGCCCATCTTCGTGGTGCAGGTGACCGCGGCCGGGCGCTCGGCCGAGGGGATGGGCGAGAATAAGCGCGCGGCGGAACAGGCGGCGGCCGAGGCCTGGCTTTTGGGAATTGCACGATGAATGACAACTCCGCCCAACGCTGTGGCTTCGTCGCCATCCTCGGCGCGCCCAATGCGGGCAAATCCACTTTGGTGAACGCGATGGCGGGCACCAAGGTCACCATCGTCTCGCCCAAGCCGCAGACCACGCGCTTCCGCGTGCGGGCGGTGCTGATCGAGGGCGATGCGCAGATCATCCTGGTGGACACGCCCGGCATCTTCGCGCCGCGGCGGCGGCTGGACCGCGCCATGGTCTCGGCCGCCTGGGGTGGGGCCAAGGATGCCGATTTCGCGCTGCTGCTGGTGGATGCGAAATCCGGCATCACCGAGACCGTGCGCGGCATCATCGAGCGCCTGGCGGAGCAGAAGCGCCCCGTCTGGCTGGCGCTGAACAAGGTGGACCTGATCCCGCCCGAGACGCTGCTGCCGCTGGCGGCGGAGCTGCACAAGATGCTGCCCTTCGCCGAGACCTTCATGATCTCCGCCGAGAAGAAGCGCGGCCTGGAAAAGCTCCGCACCAGGCTGGCCGAAACCATGCAGCCCGGCCCCTGGATGTTCCCCGAGGATGAGCTGAGCGACCTGCCCAACCGCATGCTGGCGGCCGAGGTGGTGCGCGAGCAGATCCTGCGCCAGACGCATGAGGAAGTGCCGCACCACGCGAGCGTGGAGACCGAGCAATGGACCGAGCGGCCGGATGGCAGCGCGCGGGTGGATTGCACCATCTACATCGCGCGGGCGACGCAGAAGGCCATCCTGATCGGCGAAGGTGGGGCGCGCATCAAGGAGATCGGGCGGCGGGCGCGGCTGGAGCTGACGGCGCTGCTGGAGCGGCCAATCCATCTGTTCCTGAACGTGAAGGAACGGCCGGGCTGGGATGAGGAAGGTGGGCGGATTAGGGCGTTGGGGTTGGAAGATGAGGGGTAGGGAGGCGAGTTTGCGTCCGGTAAGCAGGATTTGGATTACGCATCCTGGCTAGGTCAAGCGGCGCCAGCGTGGCTGATGTTCCATAGAGATTGATAAAATAAGCCGTCCGTCTATCTCAGAAATCGGGCATAAGAGGGTGAGGGCGCCGCTTTGCAGGCGATCAGCGCTTCTCTTGGTTACCGAGGCGGCCTGAATGAACTTGCTGGAAGTCGAAGGGGTGGTCGAGCGCTCGACCATTTGGAAAGAGCTCGACAGCTGGGCTGCGGAATTCAAACCTTGGCAGCGCTTCCTGCTCGCGCATTGCATTCGCGAAGGGACGCTGACTGAGGAGCGTCTTGATGAGGCATACTATCTCCTCCTTCGGGAATTCGAGCTCGTTGAGCCTCGCGTAGATGGTATCGAAATACCAGCTGACATAACAGGCCGGCCGGTGACACCAGCCGCGGCAAAGGTTTCGATTGCCAGAGTCGGCAATTTGAAGGCGGTCAATGCGCTCCCTGACGGTGCCGAGCTCACATTCTGTCCGGGCCTCACGATCGTTTATGGCGGCAACGGCGCGGGAAAGAGCGGCTTTGGCAGAATCTTCGCGAACGCATGCTTCAGCCGCGCGAAGGATCCGATCCTGCCGGACGTCAGCGCCGACGCCGACACTGCTAGACCCTCGGCCGAGTTGGTACTCCTCGCGGGTGATACCGAAACTCGGTTCTTCTACGACGGCGAGACCGAGCACCAGGAATTGAAGCGCATCGCCGTCTTCGACACCGCGGTTGCACGTACGCACTTGGTCGGTTCGAACCCCCTTGGATATAGCCCAACGGGATTCGATGTCTTCCCTGAGATGGCCCGCTGCTATGCGGCGCTGGTCCGCAAGCTGGAAGAGGATATTGCTGCGCGGACGAAGCGCAATCCCTTCCTCGTTGCCCTCACGGGTCCAGAGTCGCTGGTGTCGAAGGCCATCAGCACCCTATCCGCAAAAACTGATCTAGCATTGATCCGCGCGCTCGGGGCTTTCAAGGAAGGTGAGAGCGATCGGCTGGCCGAAGTCCAACGCCAAATCGCAAGCCTTATGGCTCAATCGATTCCAGAGAAATTGGCCGCACTCACGGCCGCGGCG
Source organism: Roseococcus sp. (assembly GCF_019747315.1). Classification (GTDB taxonomy): domain Bacteria; phylum Pseudomonadota; class Alphaproteobacteria; order Acetobacterales; family Acetobacteraceae; genus Roseococcus. Next base: position 9,526 of record NZ_JAIEQY010000345.1, read on the forward strand.
AAGGAGTTCGAACTTCTACTTGGGCAGCTGAGGGCGATCTGTGCCGTGTTGGCAGACGAGAGGATGGCGGAGTACCAGGCACAGGCCAAAGCAGCGCAGGAAGCCGCCCTCCAGTTGGCGTCGGACACCGCGAAGCTTTTCCGGCATCAGTTCGTGACTGCGAAGCATCCGGCATTCGATAATTTTCTCCACACTGCAAAGGATCTCGCCGGTCTCGAAGGTGAGGCATATCCTCAGCATGGCGATCATTGCCTCTTGTGCCAGCAACCTCTTGATTCCAATTCAATCGCCTTCTTGCATAGCATATGGGCGGTAATGAACGGCGACTCTGAGAAGACGTCGCGTGCGGCCACGGAGATCGTTCATGCCTCTTTTGATCGACTGGATAAGCTAAATTTAGATTTTTTTTCAACTAAAACAACTTGCTATGCTGCGGTGGTGTCGATTTCACCCGGAATCGCCGATCGTATTATTGCCTTTGTTGATAATATTCTTAGGTGTGTATCCAATCAAAAGATGCTTCTCATGGGGGAAGAAATCGTAAATAGGACTGTGATTGATACTGAGATAATGAACGTTCTCCTGAACGACCTTGAACTCCTGGGTGCGCAGATCGACGCTGACATCACTCGGCTTGCGAACGAAAACACTGACGTCGCGTTGGCTGCCCTACAGGAGGAGCACCACCTTCTTCTTCACAAACAGACACTTTCTTCCTTGCTGTCTGAAGTTGAAGATTACATTAAAAATTTGCTTTGGATTGAAGCGGCGACAACAAAAGTGCGGAGAGCTCTAAATTCCTATCATATAACAGTTAAAGAGGCGGCGCTTTTCAAGGCTGTAGTTGCTGAAGAATACAGAGATAGATTTCACAAAGAATGTACCAAATTCAACTGTGTTCTTCCCGTCAATATGAAAACCCAGGGTGACCGTGGGAAGACCGTGCGATCTTTCGAGATTGGTGGACAAAGCCCAGAGAAAATACTAAGTGAGGGTGAGCAACGCTGCATCGCCCTAGCCGATTTTCTGACAGAGGTTGGCCTAAATGCTGCTAATGCCGGAATTATTCTGGATGATCCAGTCACGTCCCAAGATCACTATCGCAAGGCCGATATCGCTCGACGGCTGGTCGAGGAGGCAAATGAACGGCAGGTCATCATCCTCACCCATGATCTCGTTTTTCTGACTATGCTCAGCGATGAAGCGAAAGAACTGGGCGTGACGCCGCACATACATTGGATTGAGCGTCATAGCGATGGGCGGCCCGGCCAAATATCACTTCACGACAGCCCAGCGCAGACGCCACAATATAAAACAACTCAACTCGCAAATGCGACGCTGTCTGAAGCCAAGGAGGCGTCCGGGTCTGCCAGACTGCGCTTAATACAACGTGGATTGGCAGAATTGCGCCGAACTATTGAAGAAATTATTCCAACATTCCTTCTTAAAGGAATCGTAAATCGATGGTCGGATCGAATTATTGTTACGGGTCTTAAGAAAATCAACTGGGATCCGCAATTAATCCATGATATTGTCGAAATGTATGAAGCTCTGTCGGCGCATATTGAGGGGCATACTCACACCGAAGAACGCGCGGGCGCCCCGCCTGATCTGGCTGTGCTGGAACAGCGTATTGCGGACGTCAATTCGATCATCAAGCGTGCAAGGACGGAGCGCCAAAGCGCGGCCTGACGTACCTCCACCCCTTAA
>NZ_JAIEQY010000223.1 GCF_019747315.1 Roseococcus sp.
GCGCGCGACTACACGCTGAACCGCAAGATGTTCGGCAAGCCGCTGGCGCAGACGCAGCTCATCCAGAAGAAGCTGGCCGATATGGAGACCGAAATCACCCTTGGCCTGCAGGCCGCGCTGCGTGTCGGCCGCCTGTTTGACGAGGGCAAGGCCGCGCCCGAGATGATCAGCCTGATCAAGCGCAACAATTGCGGCAAGGCGCTCGACATCGCCCGCGTGTCGCGTGACATGCATGGCGGCAACGGCATCGTGGACGAGTATCACGTGATCCGCCACGTCATGAACCTCGAGACGGTGAACACCTATGAGGGCACGCATGACGTCCATGCGCTGATCCTCGGCCGCGCCATCACCGGGCTCAACGCCTTCGGGTGATCCCCACGAAAACGCCGAAGAGGCGTTTTCGTGGGGGCCCCGGTTGGTGCTGATCTTGCGGGCTCGGTTCATCCTCATGTGGCAAAGCCACATGAGGGCCATGGCGGGCGCGCCGTTGCGCGTTTCGCTTTTTCTGGAAGGTTGGTCCCGGCCCGATGCTTGAACTCACGGTCACGCAGATGGGGGCGGCGGGGGATGGCATTGCGGCCCTGCCGGAAGGCGGGTCTTCCTTCATCTCCTTTACCCTGCCGGGCGAGCGCGTTGCGGCGCGTGTGACGGGCAAGGATCGCGCGGTGCTGGAGGGCGTCCTCACGCCCAGCACGGACCGCGTCGAGGCCCCCTGCCGGCACTTCACCCTCTGCGGCGGCTGCTCGCTGCAACACTGGGCGGATGCGCCCTATGCCGAATGGAAGCGCTCCCGCCTGGCCGAGGCGCTCTCGCGCGCGGGCTACGCCTTCCCGGTGGTGGCGCCCATGGTCGCCACCCCGCGCGCCGTGCGCCAGCGCGCGGATCTTGGCCTCGAACGCCTGACGGATGGCCGCGTCGAGATCGGCTTCCACGAACGCGGCGCCACCAACCTCGTGCCCATGCGCGAATGCCATGTGCTGCTGCCCGCCCTCGTGGCACTCCTGCCCGCCTTGCAGGACGCGCTGCGCGGACTGAACGCGTTGAAGCGCCTGGGCTCGGCCATCATCAACATGCTGGATTCCGGGCCCGACATCCTGCTGCGCACCGATGCGCCGCTCTCCATGCCTGACCGGAAGATGCTCGCCGAATTCGCCGAGCGCGCGGGCATCCCGCGCATCGCCTGGGCCGGCAAGGGCGGCCCGGCCGAGGTCGCGGCGCAGGTGAAGCCGGTGCGCCACAGGCTCTCGGGCATCACCGTCTCGCCCCCGCCCGGCGCCTTCCTGCAAGCAAGTGCCGAGGGCGAGGCTGCGATCATCGCCGCGGTCATGGCTGGGCTGCCGAAGAAGATGTCGCCCCGCGCGCGCATCGCCGATCTCTATGCCGGGATCGGCACGCTCTCCTTCCCGCTGGCCGAGCGCCACCTGGTGCAGGCCTATGAGGGCGATGCCGCCGCGGCCGAGGCGCTGCGCGGCGCCGCCCATGCGGGCCAGGTCTCACGCTTGCTAGGGGAGCGGCGGGACCTGGTGCGGCAACCGCTTCTGCCGGCGGAACTGAAGAATTTCGCGGCCTTGATCCTCGATCCCCCCTTCGCCGGGGCGCCGGAGCAAGTCGCGCAGATCGCTCGCAGCAAGCTGCCGCATGTCATCTACGTGTCATGCAGCCCGGCGGCGCTGGGGCGCGATGCGGCGGTGCTGCGCGAGGCCGGGTTTGATCTGGTCTCGGCGACGCCGGTGGACCAGTTCCGCTGGTCGCCGCATCTGGAAAGTGTGGTTGTTTTTGCGCGCTGAGGGATTATCTCTCCGATCATTCCAGGGAGAGACTGAAATGCTGACATCCGACCGCCGCATGCTGTTCGCGGGTTCCGCCGCGCTGGCCACGGCGCTGGCCCTGCCCGCCGCCGCCCAGCAGGCCGCAGCACCCGCCGCCGCCCCTGCCGCCGCCCCTGCCGGGCAGGCCCCTGGCTTTTATCGCTTCCGCGTCGGCGGCTGGCTGGTCACCACCGTGCATGACGGTTTCTTCCGCCGCCCGCTCGAAGGCTTCGTGCGCAACGCGCCACTCGCGGATGTCCAGGCCGTGATGGCCGAAAGCTTCCTGCCGGGCGATGCGATCACCATCTCCTTCACCATCACCTTCGCCCAGCGCGGCGATACGCTGGTGGTCTTCGACGCCGGCAATGGCGTCACCGCGGCCAATGCCACGAATGGCCGGATGATCGCCAACATGGCCGCTGCCGGCATCGACCCCGCCCGTGTGACGCATGTGATCCACAGCCATTTCCACGGCGACCACGTGAACGGCCTGCTCAACGCCGAAAACGGACGCGCCTTCCCGAACGCCGAGATCATCGTCCCCGCCCCGGAATGGGCCTGGTGGTCGGATGAGGGCAACACGACCCGCAGCCCGGAAGGCCAGCGCGGCAACTTCGCCAATTCCGCGCGCCGCTTCGCGCCCTATCAGGGCCGCATCCGCCAAATCACCCCGGGTGGTGAAGTGATCCCGGGCATCACCTCCATCGCCGCCCATGGCCATACGCCGGGCCACACCATCTACCGCATCAGCGATGGCGCGGATCAGCTGATCTTCCTGGCCGATACGCTGAACCGCCCCGAGCTCATGGCGCGCCGCCCCGACTGGCAGATCGTCTTCGACTTCGACGGCGAGGCCGCTTCCACCGGCCGCCGCCGCATCCTGGACATGGTGGCGACGGACCGCATCCGCGTCACCGGCTATCACTTCCCCTTCCCGGCGAATGGCTTCTTCGCGCGCCATGTCACGGCCGGCGCGCAGGGCTTCATCTTCGTGCCGGCGGATTGGTCCAGCGCGGTCTGAGGATGGCGAGGGGGCCTCGCCCCCTCGCATCAAAGCTGGGGCAAGGGGAGGGGCTCAGGCCCCTTCGCAACCCTTCTCCCGCAGGCTGGCCAGCACCCAGTCACGCGGCCAGGTGCCGGCCTGGATGTCCTGCTCGGCCTTGATCTCCTTGGCCTGATGCGCCTCGGCGGCGGCGATCACCGCTTCCGCCTCCTCCATCGGCACCACCACCACGCCATCTTCGTCGCAGCAGATCAGGTCGCCCGGCATCACCACCTGGCCACCGCAGGAGATCGGCGTGCCGATCTCGCCCGGGCCTTCCTTCCAGGGGCCGGCCGGCGTGTGGCCGCGCGCCCAGACGCCGAGCGACATCTTCGCCAGCGAGGCGACATCACGCACGGCGCCATCCAGCACCACGCCGGCGATGCCGCGCTTGGTCGCCTGGCCCAGCATCAGGTCCCCCATCAGCGCCACCGAGAGATCTCCATTGCCGTCGCAGACGATGATGTCGCCCGGGTTCGCCATGTCCACCGCGCGATGCAGCAGGAGGTTGTCGCCCGAGCGCGCCTTCACCGTGAAGGCCGGCCCGACCATGCGCTTATGCGCGCCATAGGAATGGAAGGTGCCGCTGAGCGACTGCAGGCGGTTCATCACATCGCCGATATTGGCCGCCGGAACCTTGGCCGCGCGGGTGATGATGGCAGGCGCCACGCGGGCCGCGATGGGACGGATGCGAAAGCCGATGGTCATGGGAAATCCTCCTCGATTCGCCCCATGCCACCACGCGGGGCGCGATCCGGGAAGCCCGTCACGGCAGGCGGATGCGCAGCGGCTGCGGCGCATCGGTGATGGTGAGCGGCAGTGCCGGCCCCGCATCGCCATCGCATTGCGTCAGCACGCCCGCGCCGTCCAGCGTGACCTGTGCGCAGCGGCGCAGCTCGATGAAGGGCAGGCGGTGCATCAGGTTCAGCGGCAGCGCGGCGCCGGCCAGCAGCGCGCCCAGCCGCGGCCGCCCGCGCTGGATCACCAGGGTGAAGCCGCGTTCCAGTGGCGAAGCACCCGGCGCCACCAGATGATGGCCCGCATAGAGCCGCCCCTTGGTCACGATGAGGCCCGCGGCGTCCTCCCAGGGGCCGCCATCGGCCGAGAAGCGCAGCGCGCGGAAGTCATGCCGCGCCATTTCGACCAGGCTCTGCCAGACATAGGCGCCCTTGCCGATGTGCCGCTTCAGCCCCGGCGGCAAATGATGCACCACCGCCGCGTCGAATCCGGCGCCCAGCATCTGCACGAAGAGCCGGCCATCGGCGAGACCGGGATGGATCATCGCCTCGCGGCCGGCCGCGATCACCCGGGCCGCGCCCTCGGCATCGCGCGGCAGCCCCAGCTCCAGCGCCAGGACATTGGCCGTGCCGAAGGGCAGGATGCCGAGCGCGCTCCGGCTTCCCATCAGCCCGGCGGCCACCTCCGCGATGGTGCCGTCGCCGCCGGCGGCCACCACGTAATCATGGCCCTCCGCCGCCGCCTGTGCCGCGATGCGCCGCGCATCGCCCGGCCCGGCCGTCTCCGCCACAACGGCATTCCGTCCCAGCACGGCCATGGCGCGCGCGAGTTTGCGGCGCCGGCGTGAGCCGGCTGCGGGGTTGAAGATCAGCAGCATCAAACGCCATCGATAGCATCGCATCCTTGACGATTCGCCGGCGTTTCCATGGCGTTCCGAAGACATGCGCAGGGCGCGGGGGTCATGGAAGATTCACGTGCGGCGCGAGGATTTTCAACGCATTTGCCCGCTTGTGCACAGCATGGAGCATCCCCTGATGCCGCCACGTGATCCGAAGATCCAGGTCCGCAGCGTTTTCGTCTCCGACATCCATCTCGGCACGCGCGGCGCGCGCTCCGACATGCTGCTCGACTTCCTCGCCCGCGTGGAATGCGAGCATCTGTATCTCGTCGGCGACGTGATTGATGGCTGGCGCCTGCGCAAGGCCTGGTACTGGCACGCGGAGTTCGATGCGGTGATGCGCGCCGTGCTGGACCACGCCGAACGCGGCGCCCGCGTCACGTACATCCCCGGCAATCACGACGAGATGTTCCGCGAATGGCTCGGCCTCGAGATCGCCGGCGTGAAGCTGCTGCGCGAGGCTGTGCATGAAGGTGCCGATGGCCGGAAGTTCCTGGTGATCCATGGCGACGAGTTCGATGGCGTGATCCGCTACGCCAAGTTCCTCGCCTATCTGGGCGACTGGGCCTATGACACGGCACTGGTGCTGAACCGCTGGTTCAACATCGCCCGGCGCAAATTCGGCTATCCCTACTGGTCGCTCAGCCAATGGCTGAAGCGCCAGGTGAAGGAGGCGGTGAAGGCGATTGACCGCTTCGAGGTGGCCTTGGCCGGCGAGGCGCGGCGCCGTGGCCTGGATGGCGTGATCTGCGGCCATATCCACCATGCCGAGATGCGCATGGTGAACGGCGTCATGTACATGAATGACGGCGATTGGGTGGAAAGCTGCACTGCCCTCGTCGAGCATGCCGATGGCCGCTTCGAGCTGCTGGATTGGGCCGCCATGCAGCGCGTGCCGCAGCGCTTCCGCGAGGTGCTTCCCGCGTGAGACATCCGGCCTGATGAAGCTCGCCATCATCTCCGACGCCTGGCGCCCGCAGGTGAATGGCGTGGTGCGCACACTGGAGCGTGTCGCGGCCGAACTGACGGCACGGGGCGACCTGGTGGAGGTGATCGGCCCCGAGCGGTTCCGCAGCTTCGCCATGCCGGGCTATGCCGATATCCGCCTGGCCTTCCGGCCGCGCGCGGCCTTGGCGCGCATGCTGGACGAGATTCAGCCGGACGCGCTGCATGTCGCGACGGAGGGGCCGCTGGGCCTGGCCGCGCGCGCCATCGCCGCCCGGCGCGGCTGGCGCTTCACCACCAGCTTCCACACCCGCTTCGCCGAATACGTCACCGCCCGCACCGGCATTCCGCCCGGCCTCACCTGGGCGCTGCTGCGCCGCTTCCACAATGCCGGCGCCGGCACCTTCGCCGCCACGCCGAGCCTGCAGGAGGAACTGGCCCGGCGCGGCTTCCGCCGCATCCTGCCCTGGACGCGCGGCGTGGATCTCAGCCTGTTCCAGGATGGGGCGCATGATGCCTGGGTGGGCCTGCCCCGGCCCATCTTCCTCTATGCCGGGCGCGTGGCGGTGGAGAAGAACATCGCGGCCTTCCTGGACCTCACCTTGCCGGGCACCAAGGTCGTGGTGGGCGATGGGCCACAGCGCCCTTCACTCCAGTCGCGCTACCCTTCGGTGCATTTCGCGGGCTGGCGGCATGGCGAGGCGCTGGCGAAGGCCTATCGCGGCGCGGATGTGATGGTGTTCCCCTCCCGCACCGACACTTTCGGCCTGGTGCTGCTTGAGGCGATGGCCTGCGGCACGCCCGTCGCGGCCTTTCCGGTGATGGGCCCGCGCGATGTGGTGGGCCAGGGCGGCGTGCTGGACGCCGATCTGCGCCGCGCCTGCCTGGCCGCGCTGGACGTGCCGCGCGGTGCCGCCCGCAGCCAGGCCGAGGGCTTTTCCTGGCCGGCCTGCGCCGAAAGCTTCCGGGCGCAGCTTGTAAGCCGTGAGCCCGACCGGGGTGCCCCCGGGCTGCTGACCGCGGCGGAGTGGACCCGCTGCCCCGGACCGAGCACGCGATCAGCGATTTCTTGACGATCCGCGCGGGCTTTCCTAAGCGTCTTCGACAGGCGAGGGCGCGACATTTATGGAGATGGCGCATGCCGACGATAGGCCAGCCCGGCTGCGCAGCGTCTTCATCTCGGACTTCCACCTCGGCACGCCGGGCGCGCGGGCTGATCTCCTGCTGGAATTCCTGGACCAGCTCGATTGCGAACAGCTCTATCTGGTGGGCGATGTGATTGATGGCTGGCGCCTGCGCAAAACCTGGTACTGGACGCCGGAATTCGATGCCGTCCTGCGCGCCATCTTCGCTCAGGCGCGGCGGGGGGCGCGCGTCACCTTCATCCCCGGCAATCATGACGAGATGTTCCGGGAATGGATCGGCCTCGAGATCGCCGGCATCACTCTGGCGGCGGAGGCGGTGCATGTCGGTGCGGATGGCCGCCGCTTCCTCGTGATGCATGGCGATGAATTCGACGGCGTCATCCGCCACATGAAGTTCCTCGCTCATCTGGGGGACCGCGCCTATGGCGTGGCGCTGCATCTGAACCGCTGGTTCAATGTGGTGCGGCGGCGGCTCGGCTATTCCTACTGGTCGCTCTCGCAATGGCTGAAGCGCCAGGTGAAAGAGGCGGTGAAGACGGTGGATCGCTTCGAGACGGCCCTGACCGGCGAGGCGCGGCGGCGCGGGCTGGACGGCGTGATCTGCGGCCATATCCACCAAGCCGAGATGCGCATGGTGCGCGGCATGCTCTACATGAATGCGGGCGACTGGGTGGAGAGCTGCACCGCCCTGGTTGAACACGCCGATGGGCGTTTCGAATTGCTGGACTGGCAGGAACTCCGCCAGCTGCGGCCCCAGGCGCTTGCCGCCGGATGAGGTTGCTGATCGTCTCCGACGCCTGGCGGCCGCAGGTGAATGGCGTGGTGCGCGCCATCGAGGGTCTGAGCGCCGAACTCACCGCGCTGGGCGATGCGGTGGAGGTGATCGGCCCCGATCGCTTCCGCAATTTCCCCATGCCGGGCTATGCCGAAATCCGCCTGGCCTTCCGGCCGCGCGCCGCCTTGCGCCGCATGATGGCCGAGGCCCGGCCCGAGGCGGTGCATATCGCCACCGAAGGGCCGCTCGGCATGGCGGCGCGCGCCATCTGCGCCGAGCGCGGCTGGCGCTTCACCACCAGCTTTCACACCCGCTTCGCCGAATATGTGAAGGCGCGCACCGGCCTTCCGCCGCGCTTCATCTGGGCCTTGCTGCGCCGCTTCCACAATGCCGGCGCCGGCACCTTCGCCGCCACGCCCACCCTGCGGCAGGAGCTGGCGCGGCGCGGCTTCCGCCATGTGCTGCCGTGGTCGGGCGGGGTCGATCTCTCGCTCTTCCAGGATGGCGCACGCGAGGAGTGGGAGGGCCTGCCCCGCCCGATCTTCCTCTATGTCGGCCGGGTCGCGGTCGAGAAGAACATCACCGCCTTTCTCGATCTCGAGCTGCCCGGCAGCAAGGTGGTGGTGGGCGATGGGCCGCAGCGGGCGGCGCTCCAGGCGCGCTACCCGGGCGTGCATTTCGCCGGCTGGCGGCACGGCGAGGGGCTGGTGCGCGCCTATCGCGGCGGCGATGTCATGGTCTTCCCCTCCCGCACCGACACCTTCGGCCTGGTGCTGGTCGAGGCCATGGCCTGCGGCACGCCGGTCGCGGCCTTCCCGGTCATGGGCCCGCGGGACGTGGTGGGCCCGGGCGGCGCGCTGGACGCCGACCTCCGCCGCGCCTGCCTCGCGGCGCTGGACGTGCCCCGCCGGGTGGCCCGCGCCCATGCCGAGCGCTTCTCCTGGCCGGCCAGCGCCAGCGCCTTCAAGCAGCACCTGGTCATGATCTGAGACGCGGCAGGGCTTGCCCTCCGTCTCGTGGCATGCGACCCGCCGCATGACATGTTCCGAGCCGCCGCATGCTGCGCCGATTGACGCGCCACCCGGTCTTCCAGGCCTTCGCCGCGAATCTCCTCGGGCTCTATCTCACGCTGGTCTATCGCACCACGCGATGGCGCCTGATCGGCGGCGAGGCGATGGATGCGGCCTTCGCCAGCCATGGCAATGTGATCGCCGCCTTCTGGCACGAGAACCTGCCGCTGATGCCGCATCTGTGGAAGACCGGCCAGGCGCGGCAGGCGATCCCCTCGGCCCATGTGCTGGTCTCGCGCCATCGCGACGGGCGCTTCATCGGCGATGTGGTGCGGCGCTTCGATCTGGAGATGATCCACGGCTCCAGCTCCAAGGGGGGCGCGGCCGGGCTGCTGGCCATGGCGCGGCTGGTCCGCACCGGCTCGATGATGGTGATCACCCCGGACGGCCCGCGCGGGCCGCGCCGGCAGGCGGCGCCGGGCGTGGCGCAGCTGGCGGCGGTGAGCGGCAAGCCGGTGCTGCCCTGCGCGGCGCGCGTCTCCTTCGCGATCGGGCTCAAGACCTGGGACCGGATGGAGATCCCGCTGCCCTTCGGCCGCGGCGTCATCGTGACCGGCCCCGCCGTGACGGTCCCGCGCGATGCCGCGCCCGAGGCCGCGCTGCCCGCCATCACCGCGGCCCTTGATGCCGCCTGCGACGCCGCCGATGCGGCGCTCGGGCGGCCGCGCCGGTGAGCGGCAGCTGGCGCGTGCTGGCCAGCCTGGCCGCCCCCGGCCTGCGCTGGAACCTCCGCCGCCGCGTGGCACGCGACAAGGAGGACCCGGCGCGCCTGCGCGAGCGCGAGGGGTATGGCGCCGAGCGCCCCGATGGCCCGCTGATCTGGCTGCACGCCGCCAGCGTGGGCGAGAGCATGGCCATCCTGCCGCTGATGGAGGCGCTGGTCGCGCGCGATCCGGCGCTGACCCTGCTGGTCACCACCGGCACCGTCACCTCGGCCCGGATGCTGCCGCAGCGCCTTTCGCCCGCGCTGCAGGGGCACGTGATCCATCGCTATGCGCCGCTTGACGTGCCTGAATGGGTGGCGCGCTTCCTGGAGGGCTGGCGACCGGATGCGGCGGGCTTCGTGGAGAGCGAGCTCTGGCCCAATACGCTGGCGGCGGCGGCGGGGCAGGGCATTCCGCTGGCGCTGCTCAATGCCCGCATCTCCGACCGCACGGCGCGGCGCTGGGGGCGCTGGGCGCCCGGCTTCGCGCGCGGGCTGCTGGGCCATTTCCGCCTCATCATGCCGCGCTCGGCCGAGGATGCGGCGCGGCTGCTGGCGCTGGGCGCCCCCGCGGTGACCGCGCCGGGCGACCTGAAATTCGCCGCCCCGCCGCTGCCGGTGGATAAGGCGAAGCTGGCCGCCTTGCGCGCCGCCACCCAGGGCCGCCGCGTGCTGCTCGCCGCCAGCACCCATCCGGGCGAGGAGGCGATGATCCTCGCCATGGCCGAGCGGCTGCGCGCCGCGCATCCCACGCTGCTGACCATCCTCGCCCCCCGCCATCCCGACCGCGGCGCCGGGCTGGCCGAGGCGCCGCGCCGCGCCCTGGGCGCCCTGCCCGGTGCCGGGCCGGTCTATATCGCCGATACGATGGGCGAGATGGGGCTCCTCTACAGTCTTGCGGATCTCGCCATCATCGGCGGCAGCCTGGTGCCGCATGGCGGGCAGAACCCGCTGGAGGCTGCGCGGCTCGGCTGTCCCATCCTGCTCGGCCCGCACATGGAAAATTTCCGCGAGGCGGTGGCCGCCCTGCTCGCCCGGGGTGGTGCCCACCAGGTGGCCGATGCCGCCGCGCTGGCGGCGAGCGTCTCGGATATGCTAACCCATCCGGAACGAGCGGCCGCCATGGCAGCGGCCGCCCAGGATTTGGTCTCCGCCGCGTCCGACCTGCCGGGCCGGATGGCGGAGGCCCTGCTGGGCCTGGTGATCCGGCGCCCGGCGAAGGATTGAGGAAAGGGCTGGACCATCAGCATTCGAGCGCCCGAATTCTGGGATCGCCGTGGGGGGATTGCGCCCCTGCTGCTCTCACCCCTCGCGGCCATCTATGCGGCCGCCACCGCGCGGCGCATGGCGCGGCCGGGCTGGGTGGCGCCGGTGCCGGTGGTCTGCTGTGGCGGGGCCACGGCGGGCGGCGCGGGCAAGACCACGCTGGCCATGGATATCGGCAACCGCCTGCGCGCCCGTGGGCGGGAGGCGCATTTCCTGCTGCGCGGCTATGGCGGCTCGGTCAAAGGGCCGGTGCTGGTGCAGCCCGGCCGGCATGACAGCGAGGCGGTGGGCGATGAGGCGCTGCTGCTGGCCGCCCTCGCCCCCACCTGGGTCTCGGCCGACCGCGCGGCCGGGGCGCAGCGCGCCGTGGCGCATGGCGCGGGTGCCATCGTGATGGATGACGGCCTGCAGAACCCGACGCTGGCCAAGACGCTTTCCCTGCTGACGATCGATGGCGGCTATGGCTTCGGCAATGGCCATGTGATCCCGGCCGGCCCGCTGCGCGAAAGCGTCGCCGCCGCCGCCGCCCGCTGCGACGCCGCCGTGCTCATCGGCGCGGATGATACGGGCGCGCTGGCCGCGCTGCCGCCCGGCCTGCCGGTGCTGCGGGGCGACCTCGTCCCCGGGCCGGAAATGGCCGGGCTGGCGGGCGAGAATGTCTTCGCCTTCTGCGGCATCGCCAATCCGCGGAAATTCTTCACCACGCTGCGCCAGGGCGGCGCCGTGGTGGCCGGCACCGAGAGCTTCGCCGACCACTACCCCTTCGACGCCGGCGACCTGCGGGCGTTGATGCAGCAGGCCGAGCGGCTGGGCGCCATTCCCGTCACCACACGCAAGGACTGGGTGCGGATGCCGCCGGAATTCCAGAGCCAGGTGCGGGTGGTGAGCGTTTCGCTGCGCTGGGATGACCCAGCGGCGATTGATGCGCTGCTGGAGCGGGCGCTGGGGGCGCCGGTGGAAGCTTA
>NZ_JAIEQY010000202.1 GCF_019747315.1 Roseococcus sp.
GGTTCGAATCCTAGCACCCCAACCAGCCGCGCTCATTCAGGCGCAAGCGCGACCCCGGTCCCGATCATCGAATCCCGCGTGACCAGGGCCGCCAACCTTGCTTCGTCCCAGCCTTCCGTGCCGGCAGGCCGGCGGGGGATGACCAGGTAGCGCAGATCGGCCGTGCTATCGACCACCCGGATGCGCGTCTCCTCCGGCAGGGTCAGCCCGAATTCCGCCAGCACGCCGCGCGGGTCGAGAACGACGCGGGAGCGATAGGCCTTGCTCTTGTACCAGGCGGGCGGCACGCCCAGCAGCATGCGCGGGTAGCAGGAGCAGAGGGTGCAGGCGATGACGTGGTGCAGCCCGTCCTCATTCTCCAGCGCGACCAGCTCCGGCGCATCGGGGATGGTGATGCCCAGTTGCGCCACGGCGGCGCGTGCATCGTGCTTGAGCGCGGCGTGGAAATCGGCGTCGGTCCAGGCCTTGGCGATGACGCTGGCGCCGAGCTCGGGCGTGCGGCCTTCCTGCAGCTCGATCTGGCGGGTGATCTGCTCGGCGGTCAGGATGCCCTTCTCGATGAGCAATTCGCGCACGGCGCGCTCCAGGATCTGGAAGGGGCCGGGCGGGCCCTCGCCATCCTCGATCGGCGCGTGATCATGGTCATGGTCATGATCGTGGTGGTGGTCATGGTGATGATGCGGCGTGCTCATGGGGTGGCCTCGCTTTCCAGCCAATCCTCGTAGATGTCGGCCTCGATCTCGTCCTGCGTGGGCTGCCCGTCGGGGCCCAGATGCGGGAAGCGGATGCGGTAGAGAAACAGCTTCGGCAGGCCCGGGCGGTGCTGGGCGAGCTGCGCCGGATCATGGAAGCGGCCTGCATATTCCAGCACCACGCCGCGATGGCCGCGCAGGTAGAAGGGCGTCCGGCAATGGCCGCGCACCGGGCGGTCGGCGACGCGGACGGGCGTGCCGGGCGCGAAGCGGGGCTCAGGCGACATCCGCCAGCTCCTTGGTGAAGGCGGCGATGCGGGCGTCGATCTCGGCGCGGTCCAGCACCTGCTGCTCGACCAGCAGGTTGGTCAGCGCCTGCAGCCAGCGGTCGTAATAGGGCAGGTGGTCATAATCCGCCTGGCTGAATTCCTCGATGGCCCGGCGCAGCGCGTCTGTCTTGAAGGCGCCGCAGGCCGGGCTGGTCAGCAGCATGAGGATGGCATCCACGCGCAATTCATAGAGCGTGCGGGGATGCTCGCTGCGATCGATGGGGCCGAGGTCGAGGCCGCCAATGTCATGCATGGCACGTTCGCTGGTCATGCGTGGTCCTCCTCGAACAGGATGAGATGCGCGGGATCCGGGCGCAGATGCACAGTCTCGCCGATGGCGGGCGGCTGCGCCAGCGCGGCGGGCGGCAGGCTGGCCGAGAGGGCGAGGCTCCCCGGCCCCTCGGCATAGAGCGAGGCATGCGCGCCCTTGAAGACGATCTCGGTCACGCGCGCGGCGATGCTGCCGGGCGCGGCCTCGCGCAGGATCGCCATGTGCTCGGGCCGGATGCCGAGGCGCACCGGGCCGGGGCTGGCGCCGCCATGTGGAATCTCGGCGCCGCCCGGCAGGCGGAGCTGCCCCTCCGGCGTGACCTCCGCCGGGAGGAGGTTGGCCTCGCCCAGGAAATCCATAACCTCACGGCTGCGCGGGTGGGCATAGAGCGTCGCTGGGCGCTCCACCTCGCGGATGTCGCCCGCGAACATCACGGCGACGCGGTCGGCGAGGGAGAGCGCCTCTTCCTGGTCATGCGTCACGATGATGGTGGTGACACCCACCTCGCGGTGGATGCGCTTCAGCTCCACCTGCATCGCGTCGCGCAGCTTGCGATCGAGCGCGCCGAGCGGTTCGTCCAGCAGCAGGATGTCGGGCTTGATGACCAGAGCCCGGGCCAGTGCCACGCGCTGCCGCTGGCCGCCGGAGAGGCGTGCCGGGAAGCGGTCCGCCATCTCGCCGAGCCGCACCAGGGCCAGCGCCTTCTCCACCTCGCGCGCGATGGTCGCCCGGTCCTGCCCGCGCATGCGCAGGCCGTAGCCGATATTCTGCGCCACCGTCATGTGCGGGAACAGCGCATAATCCTGGAAGACGAGGCCGAGGTTGCGCTTGTGCGGCGGCAGCCCCAGCACCGAGCGCCCGGCGATCCGGATCTCGCCCCCGCTGACGGGCGTGAAGCCCGCGATCGCGCGGAGCGTCGTCGTCTTGCCGCAGCCGGAGGGGCCCAGCAGCGCCACGCATTCGCCATCCGCCACGTCGAGGCTGACGCCGTGCAGGATGCGGTTGCCCCCCAGGGTCACCGCCACGCGATCGAGCTCAAGCCGGGCCATGCGGTCTCCTCAGCGGGGGATGGAGAGGGAGATGATGCGCCAGCGCCGCTCCGCCAGCAGGATGAGAGCCGCGATGATGGCGACATAGGCGGAGGAGAAGGCGGCGGGCGTCGGGTCGAGGTTCTGGCTGATGTAGTTGAACAACTCGATCGGCAGGGTCGTCAGGTCCCCGCGCACAAGGAAGACGCTGATCGGGTAGTTGTCGAAGCTGATGAGGAAGGCGAAGAGGAAGCCGCTGACCAGGCCCGGCGTCATCTGCGGCAAGGTGACGGTGCGGAACACCTGCCAGGGCGAGGCGCCGAGCGAGGCGCCGGCCTCCTCCAGCGAGGGGTTGGAGAGGGTGAGTGCGGCCACCACCGTCCGCACCGGATAGGCGATGACCAGCACCAGGTGGCCGATGACGAGGCTCCACCAGGTGAAGGCGACACCCAGCAGGATGAAGAACTGGATCAGCGCGATGCCGATGGCCACGATGGGCAGAGCGATGGGCGAGAGCAGCAGCGAGGTGAGCATCGCCTTGCCCGGCAGCGGGCTGCGCACCAAAGCGAGGGCCGCCGCCGCCCCCATGGTGGTGGCCAGCGCCGCGGTGATCAGGCCGATATAGAGGCTCGTGATCGTTGCGTCCCAGATGCGATTGATGCGCCCGATATTCTCGAACCAGCGCAGCGAAAGGCTTTGCGGCGGAAACTCGATGAAGATCGAGCCGCCGAAGGCGACGACGCCGGTAAAGATGACCGGGAAGATCAGGAAGCCGAGCCCCAGCCAGGCCAGCACCGCCACCACGGCGCGGAAGCTCTTCGCGTCAGGCATGGTGGCGGAACATCAGGCGGATGATGAGCGTATAGGCCAGCAGTATGGCGAAGGTGACGAGCGTCAGCGCCACGATCATCGCCGAGCCGAAGGGGAAGTTCAGCTGGACCAGGAACTGCTCGGCCGCCACCTGGCTGATCATGGCGGTGGCGGGCGAGCCGAGCATGAGGGGTGTCACGAAGGCGCTCATGCAGATGGCGAAGGTGAGCGTGGTGCCGCCGAAGATGCCGGGCATGGAGAGCGGCAGCACCGTGCCCCACAGCGCGCGCCACGGCCCGGCGCCGAGCGACTGCGCGGCCTCGACGAAGGAGGGCGGGATGCGGGTGAGCGCGCCGTAGATCGGCAGGATCATGAAGGGCAGCGCGTAATGCACCAGGGCTACGATGGTCGCACCCTCGCTGTAGACCAGGCGCAGCGGTTCCTCCGTGAGGCCCAGCGCCAGCAGCAACTGGTTCACCGGCCCCGCATCGGCCAGCGTCACCAGCCAGCCATAGTTGCGCACGATCAGGCTGGAGGCGAGCGAGACGAAGATCGTGATCAGGATCGCCGTTCGCCAGAAGGATCGGACCTGGAACAGGAACAGCGCGATGGGATAGGCGATGAGCAGCGTCAGCAGCGTCGAGATCGCCGACATCCGCACGGTCCGTTCCAGCGCGCGCCAGGAGCGGCCAGAATTCCAGACGCGGTCATACTGGAAGAGGTGCAGCCCCGCCCGCGGGTCCATATCGGACGGCGCGGAGCGCAGGCTCTCCTCGACCATGTATCCAAGCGGCACCAGGTAGAAGGCCGCCAGGAAGACCAGCGCGGGTGTGAGCAGCAACAGCCCGGTGAGGCGCGGGGAAGCCCCCTGCATCAGCCGAACACGTTGTTCCAGGCATCGGTCAGCCGGCCGCGCTGCTCGGAGAGGAAGCGCCAATCGGCGTAGAGGATGTTCTCCGCCGGGCCGAGCAGCTCAAGGGTGCGCGGCGAGGGGTTCACGTCCCGGTTGGCGGCGCGCGCGTTCAGCACGCTGTCGATCTTGCTCTGGAACTCGCGCGAGAGGCTCATGTTCACGTAGCGCTCGGCGAGTTCCACGTTGCGCACGTTGACCGGCATGTTGAGGCCGACGATCTCGCCATGGATGCCCTCGGCCAGCGGCACGGCGGGCTTGATGGGCGCACCCTGCTCGATGATCGGGTTGATGAAGATGCCGTAGAAGGGCACCAGCGGGATCTGGCCCGATTGCAGCATCTGGATGGCCTGCGGCGCACCGGTATAGGCGATGGCGCCGTTCTCCTTCAGCCGCGCGAGGTGGCGGATGCCGGCATCGAGGTCACGCTGAGCCTCGGCGAAGGGCTTGCCTGTGGCGATCTGCGCGGCCGTGGTCACCATGCGCACGCCGCTGTTCCAGGTGATGGGGGGGATGGCCACGCGTCGGCGCGAGGAGGGCTCCCAGAGCTGCGCCCAGGAGGTCGGCTGCGTCGTCTGCGCGCGGGTGTTGTAGTAGAGCGTGTGCACCGCATCGATGACGCCGGCCGAGTAGTTGTCGGCCAGCTTGAAGGCATCGCGCAGGCTCGCCCAGTTCGGGATGTTGGCCGGGTTGTGCGCGCGCAGCAGCCCCGCCTGGGCGGCCGCGAAGACGCCGGCCTCGGAGAACTGCATCAGGTCGGGCGGGTTGTCGCGTTGGGTGCGCAGCATGGCCAGCATGTTGGCCGTCACCGATTGCTGCACATTGAGCCTGGCGCCGGTCTCGCGCTCGAAGGCCGGGTGCAGCTCATCGATCCAGAGCCGCGCCAGCAGCCCCTGGTTCAGCACCACGGTGAGTGTGCCGGCGGATTGCGCGCGGCTGGTGACCCAGGGCGTGCAGAGGACGCTGGCGGTGAGCAGGGTCCGGCGGGAGGCGATCATGGCGGGCTCCTTCAAGGTCCGGACAAGCTGTCGCGGAAGCGGCAGGCGCGTCAAGCCGAGAGCGCGCCACCGGCCGCCCACCATGCGGGGCGCATGCGTCCAGCGGCGGCCGTCGCCGCGGCAGGGGTGGCGAAGAGGCCGAAGCAGGTGGCGCCCGAGCCGCTCATCCGCGCCAGCAGGCAGCCGGGCATGGCGCCAAGTGCCGCCAGCACCTCGCCGATCACGGGGCAGAGGGAGAGGGCGGGCGCCTCCAGGTCGTTGGTCAGGCGCGCGAGGTCGGTGGCCATGGTTGCGGCGTCCGGCCAGGCGGCGGGTAGGGTGGCGGCGGGCGAGAAGCCGCCCTGGCGTGCGCGGAACACGGCGGGCGTCGCCACCGGCACGCGCGGATTGACCAGCAGCAACCCGCATTCAGGCATATCCGGCGGGGCGCTGATCAATTCCCCGATGCCCTGCATGCGGGCGGGGCGCGAGGCGACGCAGACCGGGATGTCGGCGCCCAGCGGCGCGGCGAGGCGGGCCAGCGCCGGCTCATCCAGCCCGCAATCCCAGAGGCGGTTGAGCAGGCGCAGCGCCGCCGCCGCATCCGCCGACCCGCCGCCGATGCCCGACGCCACGGGCAGGTGCTTCTCCAGATGGAGTGCGGCACCCGCCGCCACGCCCGCTTCGGCGGCCAGGGCGCGGGCGGCGCGCAGGACGAGGTTGTCGGGCTCGGCCGCCAGGCTTGCGCCGAAGGGGCCGGCCAATGTCAGGCTGAGCGCATCGGCGGGCGTGGCGGTCAGGCGATCGGAGGCGGGGCCGAAGACGGCCAGGCTGTCCAGCAGGTGGTAGCCATCGGCGCGGCGGCCGGTGACGTGCAGGAACAGGTTCACCTTGGCCGGCGCGGCCTCCTCCAGCGTGTGCATGTCAGCGCCGGGCGGGCCGGGGCAGGCCGTCCCGCAGCTTGGCCTGGATGCGCGCGGCCTCGGCCGGTTCAGGGTCCATGGTGAGCGCGCGTTGCCATTGGAAGCGCGCCTCGCGCTCGCGCCCGGCGGCCCAATAGACGTCGCCCAGATGGTCATTGATGGTGGCGCTGCGTGGTTCCAGCTCCACCGCGCGTTCCAGCTGCGCGATGGCGGCGGGCAATTGGCCCATGCGGAACAGCACCCAGCCCAGGCTGTCGGCGATGTTGCCGTCATTCGGCCGCTGCAACGCGGCGCCCTCCAGCATGGCCTTCGCGCGCTCTAGGTTCACGCCCAGATCCGCCCAGGTGTAGGCGAGGTAGTTCAGCACGAAGGGCTGCTCGGGTGCCAGGTCCAGCGCGCGGAGCAGGTCCTCCTCCGCACCCGGCCAATTGCCTGAGCGCTCGCGCGCGATGCCCCGCGCGTAGAAGAGCGGCCAGTCGCCGGGCTTGATGGGCTGGCTGCGGGCGATGGCGGCGTCATAGGTCTGCGCCGCCTGGGCGAAGCTGCCGCGCCGGCGTTGCAGATCGCCCAGGCGGGTGAGGGGTTGGGGCAGGCCGGGCAGGGCCGCGGCCTGGCGCCGCAACAGGGCCTCGGCCTCATCGGGGCGGCCCAGCCGGTCGAGCAGACCCGCCTGGCGCAGCTGGGCAGGACCATGGAGGGGGTCGCCCGCCGCGATCAGCGCCAGGGTCTCGCGCGCCGCCTCTGGCCGTTCCGCCTCGGCCAGGGTATCGGCCAGCAGCAGCAGGGCAGGCGCGAAATTCGGCCGCAGCCGCAGGGCGAGGCGGGCCATCAGCGTCGCCATCTCCTCCAGCCCCTGGCCGCGCATGGCGCTGCCCAGCGCCACATAGGCCTCGGCGATACCATCGGCCGGGCCCTGGATCGCGCGCTGGTTCAGCACCTGCTGCCGCGCCGGCTCCAGCACGGCCAGCGCCAGCTCATCATTGGAGAGTGCCAGCTGGTCCAGCAGCCGCAAGGCCTCGGCCTGGCGCCCCGCGCGATAGAGGATGCCGGCGGAGAGCATGGCCAGCCGCAGCGTCGGGTCCGGCTGGTCGGCCAGTGCCAGGCGGACATAGCGCTCCGCCTCACGCGGGCGATTGGCGAGGTCGGCAATCAGTGCCGCATGCAGGGCGTTCAGGGCGCGGAAGCGCCCCTGCTCCGCGAGCGGGCGCAGGGTGGCGATGGCCAGGTCGGGCTGGCCGCGCCCGGCCTGGCTCCAGGCCAGCAGCACGGGTTGCAGCGCCGCGACCGGGCCCTGGCGGTTGAGCGCCCGCGCCCGCGCTTCGGCGCGGTCCCAGCGGGCGGCCACCACCTCGGAACCAAAAAGGACCAGCTGCGCCGAGGCATTGTCGGGCAGGCGGCGTGCCAGGCGCAGCGCGTCGGCGCGGCCGTCGAGCAGGCTCGCCACGAAGGCGCGCTGGATCAGGTCCGCCTGGTCTGGGTCCGCGCGCAGCGCGTTGAGCAGGCTGTCGGCCGCGACCTTGGTGTCCTGCTCCTCGCTGGCGAAGCGGCCGACCAGGAAATTGCCGAAGACGGTGCCGCTGACGCCGGGTTCCCCGCGCGTGGGGGCGAAGCGGCCGGCACGGTCCACCACATCCGAGCCGCCCGCCGCGCAGGCGGCGAGCAGGCTCAGGGTGAGGAGCATCAAACGGGGCGAGAGGCGGCCTGCGCGCATCAGTTGAATGTAGCCGCGAAGGCCATTTGCGCACCATGGGGCGTGGTCTGTTCCCCACAGTTGTGTGCAACATTGTGGCTTTGCTGCATCATGTAGGGGCAGGCTGCCCCGGATACACCCATGCCCCCTGACGCCCCGCCCCTCTCGCCCCGTGCCGCCGCCACGCGCGCGCGCATCCTGGATGCGGCGCTGGCGGAATTCGCCGCGCATGGCCTGGCCGGCGCGCGGGTGGATGAGATCGCCGCGCGGGCGGGTGCGAACAAGCGCATGCTCTATGCCTATTTCGGCGCGAAGGAGGATCTCTGGCTCGCCGTGCTGGAGGCCGCCTATGCCGCCAAGCGCGCGGAGGAGGAGACGGTGGAGGTCTCACACCTGCCGCCGGCCGAAGCCATGGCGCGCCTCGTCGCCTTCAACCTGCGCTACACGGCGCGCCACCCGGAATTCGTGGCGCTGCTGAACCAGGAGAACATCCACCGCGCCGCCTATCTGCGCCGTTCGGCCGATGTGCCGGCGCTCTATTCGCCGCTGACCCAGCGCCTGCGCGAGGTGCTGGCGCGCGGCGCCGCGGCCGGGATCTTCCGGGCCGATGCGGACCCGCTGCAACTCTACCTCTCCATGGTGGCGCTCGGGCATTTCACCGTTGCCAACATGCACACCCTCTCCACCATCTTCGGCACCGATCTCGGCAGCGAGGCGGCGCTGGATGCGCGAGAGGCGCATGTCGTGGCGATGGTGCTGGGCTATTTGCGGCCTTGACGGGGATGGGCCCATCCCCTTAGGTAACCGTCTGGTTACTTGAAGCAGGGAAACGACCATGGCGGAACGCCGCATCGGCATCATCATGAACGGCGTCACCGGGCGCATGGGCATGAACCAGCACCTCATCCGCTCCATCGCCGCGATCCGCGCCGATGGCGGAATGCCGCTCGCCAATGGCGACATCCTGATGCCGGACCCGATCATCGTCGGCCGCAACCGCGCGAAGCTGGAGGCGCTGGCCAAGGCGCACAACATCCAGCGCGTCAGCACCGACCTGGATGCCTGCCTGGCCGACCCCAAGGACGAAATCTTCTTCGACGCGGCGACGACGCAGATGCGCGCGGGCCTGGTCCGCAAGGCCATCGCCGCCGGCAAGCACATCTATTGCGAGAAGCCGACGGCCGATAACCTGGCCGATGCGCTCGACCTCGCGCGCGTGGCGAAGGCCGCCGGCATCAAGCATGGCGTGGTGCAGGACAAGCTCTTTCTCCCCGGTCTGCGCAAGCTGAAGATGGTGATCGACAGTGGGCAGCTCGGCCGCCTGCTCTCCGTGCGCGGCGAGTTCGGCTACTGGGTCTTCGAGGGTGACCTGCAGCCGACGCAGCGCCCCTCCTGGAACTACAAGAAGGCCGAGGGCGGCGGCATCATCCTCGATATGCTCTGCCATTGGCGCTATGTGCTGGATAATACCTTCGGCGCGGTGAAATCCGTCTCCTGCCTCGGCGCCATCCATATCCCGAAGCGCAAGGATGAAGCCGGCAACTGGTACGACGCCGATGTGGATGACAGCGCCTATGCGACCTTCCAGCTGGAGGGCGGTGTCGTGGCCCATATCAACTCCTCCTGGACGACGCGCGTGCGGCGCGATGACCTCGTCACCTTCCATGTCGATGGCACGCATGGCTCGGCCGTCTGCGGGTTGACGGATTGCTGGGTGCAGCCCCGCGTGGCGACGCCCAAGCCGGTCTGGAACCCCGACGTACCGCAGACCATCAACTTCTATGAGGGCTGGCAGAAGGTGCCCGACACTCAGCCCTACCCGAACGGTTTCCGCGTGCAGTGGGAGCTCTTCCTGCGCCATGTCGTGGGCGAGCTGCCCGACTACAAATGGGACCTGATGGCGGGTGCCAAGGGCGTGCAGATGGCGATGGCCGGTCTGCAAAGCTGGGAAGAGCGCCGCTGGATTGATCTCCCCGCGCTGGAGGCCTGAGCCATGGCCACGCTGCGCCTGCCGACGGCCAACGGCCTCGCTGACTTCACCACCAGCCCGCCGCGCGAATTCGCGAAGGCGCTGCCGCCCTATCCGCGCGTGGCCTTCGCCGCCGCGCATGTGGTGGCCGATACGCTGGCCGAGCAGGATCCCTGGCTCGACGCCAAGGTGGATTGGGACCGCACCATCGCCTTCCGCAAGCATCTCTGGTCGCTCGGCCTTGGTGTCGCGGAAGCCATGGACACGGCGCAGCGCGGCATGGGGCTGGATTGGACGGCGGCGCAGCAGCTGATCCGCCTGAGCCTGGATGCGGCGAAGGATCATCCGGGGGCGGTGATCGCGTCCGGCGCGGGCACGGATCACCTGGCGCCCGGCCCGGATGTCACGGTGGATGACGTGATCCGCGCCTATGAGGAGCAGTGCGAGGCCGTCGAGAAGATGGGCGGGCGCATCATCCTCATGGCCTCCCGCGCGCTCGCCAAGGCCGCGAAGAGCCCCGCGGATTACGAGCGCGTCTATGCTCGTATCCTCGGCGGCGTGAAGCAGCCCGTGATCATCCATTGGCTGGGCGAGATGTTCGACCCGGCGCTGGAAGGCTATTGGGGCAATCACGACCACATGGCGGCGATGGAGACGGCGCTGGCCGTGATCCACGCCCATGCCGCGAAGGTGGATGGCGTGAAGATCTCGCTGCTGGATGACCAGAAGGAGATCACGATGCGCCGCCGCCTGCCGAAAGGCGTGCGGATGTATACGGGCGATGACTTCAACTACGCCGAACTCATCGCGGGCGATGCCGAGGGCCATTCCGACGCGCTGCTCGGCATCTTCGATCCGATCGCGCCCGCGGTGGGCGGGGCATTGGCCTCGCTCGCCAAGAACGACCTCAGCACCTTCCACGAAATCCTGGCGCCGACGGTGCCGCTGAGCCGGCATATCTTCAAGGCGCCGACCCGCTTCTACAAGACGGGCGTGGTCTTCATGGCCTGGCTGAACGGCCATCAGGACCACTTCGTCATGGTCGGCGGGCAGCAGAGCACGCGCTCCATCCAGCATTTTTCCGAATTGTTCCGCCTGGCGGATGCGGCAGGATTGCTGAGTGATCCGGAGCGTGCGGCGAGCCGGATGAGGACCCTTCTCGCCCTGCATGGTGTGGCGTGATTCCGCTCAGCCTCAACACCGTCACGGTGAAGGAGAAATGGGGCCTCGCCGATTGCATCGAGGGCTGCGCGCGGCACGGCATCCCCGGCATCTCGCCCTGGCGCGATGTGCTGCACGCCATGGGCGTGGACGCCGCCGCCCGCGCCATCCGTGAGGCGGGCCTGACCGTCACCGGCCTGTGCCGCGGCGGCATGTTCCCAGCCCCCGATGCCGCCGGCCGGGCCGCCGCCATTGAGGACAACCGCCGCGCCATCGAGGAGGCGCACAAGCTCAACGCGCAATGCCTCGTCATGGTCTGCGGTGGCTTGCCTTCGGGCTCGAAGGACCTGCCCGGCGCGCGCGCCATGGTGCGCGACGGCCTCTTCGCCATCCTGGACGAGGCGCGCGCCGCCGGCGTCACGCTGGCGCTGGAGCCGCTGCACCCGATGACCTGCGCCGATCGCTCCGTGCTCTCCACCCTCGGCCAGGCGCTCGATCTCTGCGAGGCGCTGGGCGCGGGCGTCGGCGTTGCGCTGGACGTCTATCACGTCTGGTGGGACCCTGAACTCGCCGCACAGATGGCGCGGGCGAAGGGCCGCATCGCCGCCTTCCACGCCTGCGACTGGCTCGTGCCGACGACCGACCTCGTCTTCGACCGCGGCATGCCCGGCGATGGCGTGATCGACATCGCCGCCATTCGCCGCATGGCCGAGGAAGCGGGCTATGACGGTTTCACCGAGGTGGAACTCCTCTCCCGCCGCTGGTGGGGCGAGGCGCCGGACGATGTGCTCCGCGTGATGAAGGAACGCCACGCCGGGATAGCTTGAACCACGAGGGCCAAGCCGCGTAGAACGGCGCCCAAGAACCGGAGGAAACACGAGATGATCCGCACCACCCGCCGTGCGGCGCTGGCCCTGCCGGCGCTGCTGCTCCCCGTCACCGCGCGCGCGCAATGGGCGCCCACGCGCCCGCTGCGCTTCGTGGTTCCGTTCGCGGCCGGCGGCGCCACCGACATCGTGGCCCGCGTGCTGAGCGACCCGATGGGCGAGCGCCTCGGCCAGGCCGTGGCCGTGGACAACCGCACCGGTGCCGGCGGCAATGTCGGCGT
>NZ_JAIEQY010000256.1 GCF_019747315.1 Roseococcus sp.
TGGCAGGCGCCGGCACGGCCGGGGCGGATGCGGCAGAGCACGGGGCAGGCGTCGCAACGGACGATGCCATCGGCCTCAGCGGCGCCGAAGATGGAAGTGCGATCTACCATGAAAAGAGGCCTCCGGCGGCTGGGGCCGAGAGGCCCCAGACCCCAATCCTTGGTGTGGCGCTGAACGGGGCCGGTTGGGCGCTGCCCCGAGTGCCGGGGTCTGGGGCCTCTCGGCCCCAGCCGCCGGAGGCCCCTTTTTCTACCACCGCCCTGTTTCCTTCAACGCTTCCAGCACCCGATGCGGCAGCGCCGGAATGCGATGGCACTCCGCCCCCGTCGCGTCGCGGATCGCCGAGAAGATCGCCGGCGCCGTCGCCACCAGCGCGGGCTCGCCCACGCCCTTGGCGCCATAGGGGCCCAGCGGTTCACGCTCCTCGATCAGGATGGTCTCGATGGGCGGGACATCGCCGAAGCTCGGGATCAGGTAGTCGTGCAGATTCTCGGTGCGGCCGGGGATGTATTCCTCCATCAGCGCGAGGCCGATGCCCTGCGCGATGCCGCCATGAATCTGCCCCTCCACCAGCGTCGGGTTGATGGCGCGCCCCACATCATGCGCGGCCACAAAGCGCTGCAACTGCACGGTGCCCAGCTTCACATCCACCGAAAGCGCGCAAAGCTGCGCGGCGAAGCCATAGGTGGCGTAGGGAATGCCCTGGCCATTGGCGTCGAGCGGGATGGTCGGCGGGTCGAAGCGGCCCAGCCCCTCGACGGGTGCCGCGGGCCGGAAGGGTGCGCCATCCAGGGTCAGCGCCCCATTCCAGCCCAGCACGCCATTGCTGCCGCGCAGGATTTTTTGCCGGAGGTCGAGCGCCGCCTCCATGGCCGCGCGACCACTGACGAAGGTCTGGCGCGAGGCACTGGTCTTGCCGGCATCGGGGGTGGTGGCGGTGTCGCCGTTCACATGGTTCAGCGCGGCGACCGGCAGGCCCAGCGCCTCGGCCGCGATCTGTGCCAGCACGGTGGAGGAGCCCTGCCCGATATCCACCGCCCCGTTGAAGAAGGTGATGCGCCCATCCGTGCCGAGCACGAGCCGCATGTCGGAAGGGTTGGACATGCCGGTATTGCCGATGCCGTACCACATGCCGGCGACACCCACGCCATGCCGCAGCACGCCGCCCCGTGCGTTGCGCGCGGCCGCCTCCGCGCGCAGTTCCGCCCAGGCCGGGCGCAGCGCCTCCAGGCACAAGCGCTGCCCGGCCGAATGCTCCAGGCGCTGTCCCGTGGCCGTCACATCGCCCGCGACCAGCGCGTTGCGGATGCGGAATTCCAGCCGGTCCAGGCCACAGGCATCGGCCAGCCGATCCCACAGCGCCTCCTGCGCGATGGCGGCCTGCGGCACGCCGAAGCCGCGAAACGCGCCCGACGGCGGCTGGTGCGTGTGCACTGCCCGCGCCCGCGCGCGAACATTCGGCACGCGATAGGGGCCAGTCGCATGCACCGGCACGCGGCCGGCGACCGTCGGGCCCCAGCTCGCATAGGCGCCGGTGTCGTAGATCCCCTCGAAATCCAGCGCGAGGAGACGTCCCTCGGCGTCACAGGCCGCGCGCGCCGTGATGCGCGCGGGGTGGCGCTTGGTGCTGGCCGCCATGCTCTCGGTGCGGGACCAGATGGCGCGCACCGGATGCTCCATCACCCAGGCCGCGACCGCCAGCATGGGCTGGATGCCGGCATCAAGCTTGCCGCCGAAACCACCGCCACAGGCGGAAGGAATGATCCGCACCGCCTCCATCGAAAGGCCCAGCACGCCGGCCACTTCCTCGCGATCCATCGCGGGCGCCTGGGTGCTGGACCAGACCTCGATGCAGTCCCCGATCCGCCGCGCATAGCCGGCCTCGGGCTCGATATAGGCGTGCTCGACGAAGCTCGTCTGCCAGTCGCCTTCCGCCACATGCGCGGCCTCGCGCAGGGCCGTGTCGGGGTCGCCGCAGCGGACCACGCCCTCGGCCAGGACGTTGTCCGGGAATTGCGCATGCAGCGCGGGGGCGGCAAGTGCCGCGCGCGGATCCTCCAGCGCGTCGAGCTTCTCCCAGAGGATGGGCAGCGCCTCGAAGCGCAGCGCTTCCACCGCCGCGCGCGTGCCGATCACCGCCGCCACCGCATCGCCGCGATACAGCGCCAGGCCATCGGCAAAGACCGGCTGGTCCTTGATGTGCGGATAGATGCCATAGCCGTTGCGCCCCGGCACATCGGCCGCCGTCAGGAAGCGCGCGATGCCGGGGTGTGCTGCGAGAAAACCCGCCACATCGCCGAAGCGGAATCGCGCATGGGCATGCGGGCTGCGGATGGCGCGCAGCCAGAGCGCATCGGCCGGGGCGAGATCGGCGCCGTAGCGCTCCGTCCCGTCCAGCTTCGCCGCGCCATCAACGCGCGGCAGGCGTGCGCCGACCGCGCCGGCTTCCGCATGCGCGTCCACGCCGCGCACCGCATCAATGATCCGCCGATAGCCCGTGCAGCGGCACAGCACGCCGCCCAGCGCCTGCTCGACCTCGGCCTCGGTGGGCGTCGCGTTCCGCCGCAGCAATTCCGTGGCGGCGACCAGCATGCCCGGCGTGCAGATGCCGCATTGCGCCGCGCCATGCGCGTGGAAGCGCGCCATCAGCGCCTGGCCCTCGGGTGTGGCGGCAATGCCCTCCACTGTCTCGACCTCCGCACCCGCGCATTGGCCGAGCGGTGTCAGGCAGGCGCAGGCCTGCGCGCCATCCACCAGCACGGTGCAGGCGCCGCAATCCCCGGCATCGCAGCCGAGCTTGGTGCCCGTCAGGCCGAGCGAATCACGCAGCGCATCCGCCAGCCGCGTGCCGCCCTCCAGCGCCAATTCGCGCGGCACGCCATTGACCAGAAGCGCCGTCATGCCGCGAGCCTCGCCTGCGCGCGCGCCACCAGTTCGGCGGCGGCCGCATGGCGATATGCGGCGCTGCCGCGCACATCATCCATGGGCGTCAATGCGCCATCCCCCCACAACCGCGCCACCTCCGAGCAGGAGCCGACGGCCACGCGCCCCGCCGCATCGGCGGCGACCATGACGATGGAAATCACGAGATGCGACCGCGCCCCCAGCTTGAGAAACACCGAGCGGGATTCCGCCCGCTCGGCCGGCACATGCAGCGCCACCAGCAGCTCATCGGCCGCCCGCGCCGTGCGGCGATTGCCCAGGATGAATTCGCTGAGCTTCAGGCGGCGCCGCCCGCCTGCGCTGGCCAGCTCCACCTCCGCATCCAGCACCAGCAGCGGCGGCACGCCATCCGCCGCCGGCGAGGCGTTGCAGAGATTGCCGCCGATGGTGCCCCGCGCCTGCACCTGGCGCCCACCCACCTGGCATGCCGATTCGCGCAGCGCATCGAAACCGGGCGGCAATTCCGCATCGCGCAGCGCGGCCCAATTCGTCGCCGCGCCGATGCGCCAGGTCCCCCCCGCGCGCGTGATGCCGCGCAGCTCGGGGATCGCCGTGATGTCCAGCCAATCGGCGTCGGCGGGGTTGCCCCAGGCGGCGCGATGCGCGCGGGCCGGGAAGACATCCGTGCCGCCCGCCATCACTTGCCAGGATCCCTGCGCGAGGAGCGAAAGCGCCTCGTTCAACTCATGCGGCCTTCGATACGAACCCAAACCCGGTCTCCCACTTGGCGCAATGCAGCATAGCCCATTAACCTGCCGTCACAGTTTAGGGGAGCCGGCGATGGCGCGCATACTGGTCAAGGGCCTCGGCCTGGTTTTTTCCGGCGATTTCGCAGAGCCGCGTCTCGATGCGGATGCGATCCTGATCGAAGGCGGAAAGATCGCCGGCATCGGCCGGGGCCAGGATTTCGAGGCCGAAACCATCATCGACGCGCAGGGCTGCGCCGTGATGCCCGGCCTCATCGACAACCACGTCCACCCCGCCTTCGGCGACTGGACGCCGCGCCAGAACCAGCTCGGCTTCATCGAGGCCATGGTGCATGGCGGCACCACCACGCTGATCTCCGCGGGCGAGGTGCATCTGCCCGGCCGCCCCAAGGACGCCGTGGGAGTGAAGGCGCTGGCCATCGCCGCCCAACGCTGCTTCGCCGCCTTCCGGCCGATGGGCGCCCGCGTCCTGGCCGGCGCGCCCGTGCCGGAGCGCGGTTTCACGGAAGCCGACTACCAGGAGATGGCGGCCGGCGGCGTGACGCTGCTGGGCGAGATCGGCCTTGGAACGCTGAAAGAAGCGAAGGAGGTGGTGGAGACCATGGGCTGGGCGCGCAAGGCCGGCCTCAACGCCATGATCCATTGCGGCGGGCCTTCCATCGCCGGCTCCAACCTCATGCAGGCCGAGGTGGTGATCGCCGCGGATGCCGACATCGTCGCCCATATCAATGGCGGCCCGACCTCGCTCCCCGCGGCCGAACTCACCAAGGTGATCGCGGGCACGAAGCGCGCCATCGAGATCGTCCATAACGGCAACCCGCGCAACGCCATCCATGCGCTCAACGTGCTGACCGAGATGGGGCGGCTGGACCGCCTGGTGCTGGGCACGGACAGCCCCGCAGGCTCGGGCGTGCAGCCGCTCGGCGTGATGCGGACCATCTCGCTGCTCTGTTCGCTGGGCGGCTTGGACCCGGCCATCGCCATCGCGGCGGCCGGCGGCAACACAGCGCGCTGGCGCAACATCGAGGCGGGCGTGATCAAGCTGGGTGCCCCGGCGGACCTCGTCTTCCTCGACGCGCCCATCGGCGGCGCCGGCAGCGATGCGAGCGAGGCCTTCACCTATGGCGAGCTGCCCGGCATCGGCATGGTCATGGTGGATGGCGAGGTGAAGACCATGCGCAGCCGCAACACGCCGCCTGCGGCCCGCATCCCGGCGGTGCTGTCATGATCATCCGCAAGCTCTTCACCAGCGTCGAGGAAACCCGCCTGGAGATGGGGCGCGAGGTGAGCCCGCCCATCCGCCGCGCCATCGCCGCCATGGTGCTGAAGAACCCCTTCGCCGGCCGCTATGTGGAAGACCTCTCGGAGCTGATCGAGGCCAGCGT
The DNA here is from genome assembly GCF_019747315.1 of Roseococcus sp. Classification (GTDB taxonomy): domain Bacteria; phylum Pseudomonadota; class Alphaproteobacteria; order Acetobacterales; family Acetobacteraceae; genus Roseococcus. Next base: position 5,036 of record NZ_JAIEQY010000256.1, read on the forward strand.
GCCGCTCGGCGCCGAACTCGCCGCCCGCGCCATCGCGGCTCTCGGCATCCCGGGCGACCAGGTGCAGAGCTTCGGCAAGGCCGCCATCGTGGGTGAGGATGGCGAGCTGGAACACGCCGCCGCCCTGCTGCACCCCAAGATGGGCGCGCCGGTGCGCGCGGCACTCGGCAAGGGCCCGGCGCTGATCCCCTCGGCCAAGAAGCGCGGCGGCCCCGGTACGCCCATTGATATCCCGCTCGGCCACAAGGATGCTGCCTTCGTCCGCAGCCATTTCGACGCGATCGAGGCGCGCATCACCGATGCCCCGATGCGAGACGAGATCCTGCTCTGCCTGGCACTCACCACCGGCGGGCGGCCTTTGCCGCGCGTGGGCGGGCTGACCACGGGCGAGATCATCGGCCAGGATGGCCTTCGATAATCAGGTGAACTTTCCGTAAGCGTCACTTATGCTGCACTGCATGCATGACGCCATCCGCTTCACCCTGAACCAGAATCCGCGCACCCTGCCGCGCGGGACGCGGCCCACCCAGACCCTGCTCGACTGGCTGCGCGAAGAGGGCCTGACCGGCACCAAGGAAGGCTGCGCCGAGGGCGATTGCGGCGCCTGCACCGTGGTGCTGGAGGGCGCCGATGGCAGCCGCACCCCCATCAATGCCTGCCTTTGCGCGCTGGGTCAGCTGCATGGCCGCGTCATCCGCACCGTGGAAGGCCTGGGCGCGGACCACCCCATCCCGCGCGCCCTGGCCGAGGCCGATGCCACGCAATGCGGCTTCTGCACGCCCGGCATCGTCATGTCCGCCTGGGCGCATGCGAGCGAGGGCGGCGAGGCGCATGAGGCACTGGCCGGCAATCTCTGCCGCTGCACCGGCTATCGCCCCATCCTCGACGCCATGGCGGGAATCGCGGCCGAGGACGCCACGCCGCCCGCGCTCGAACCCGTCACCAGTGCCCGCTTCGACGGCTTCCGCCTGCCCGCCACTCTGGGCGAGGCCCTGGCGCTCCGCGCCGCCCATCCCGGCGCCTGGCTCCTCATGGGCGGCACCGATCTCGGCCTACGCTTCTCGGAGCATCGCGAGCATCCTGCCGAGGTGATCTGCCTGCTCAAGGTGGCGGAGATGCAGGGTATCACGCGCGCGCCCGACGGCCTGCGCATCGGCGCCGCCGCCTCCTATGCCGAGCTTCTGGCCACCTGCCGCGCCGATGAGGATTTCGCATCCCTCGCCCCCTATCTCGCGCGGCTGGGTTCGCGGCAGATCCGCGGCCTCGGCACCGTCGCCGGCAATCTCGGCACCGCCTCGCCCATCGGTGATGCGCTGCCCATCCTGCTGGCGCTGGAGGCGGAGGTGGAGCTGGCCGCGCCCCGCGCCACGCGGCGCATGCGCGTGGCGGATTTCCTCACCGGCTATCGCCGCAACGCGCTGGCGCCGGAGGAGCTGATCCTCGCCATCCATTTGCCGCGCCCGCCCGCTGGCGCGTTGCTGGCGGCGGAAAAGCTCTCGCGCCGGCATGACCAGGATATCAGCGCCGTCTCGCTCGTCGCCTGCCTCACGCTGGAGGATGGGGTGGTGCGCCAGGCCCGCCTCGCCTTCGGCGGCATGGCGGCCAAACCCGAGCGCGCGCTGGCCGCCGAGGCCGTGCTGGAAGGCCGCGTGCTGGACGATGCGGCGATGATCGCGGCCGGCGCCGCGCTGCATTTCACGCCGCTCAGCGATGCCCGCGCCAGCGCGGATTATCGCCTGCAAGCGGCGCGCGGATTGCTGCGCCGGGTCGCGCTGCGCCACACGCACCCGGAACTGGCCGCCGAGGTCCACGCATGAACGCGCCGCTCCGCTTCGCCGGCCAGGCGCTGCGCCATGACAGCGCGCTGAAGCACGCCACCGGCCAGGCCCGCTTCCTGGATGACCTGCCCGAGCCCGCCGGCACGCTGCATGCGGCCCTTGCCCTCTCGCCCGTGGCGCATGGGCGGCTGCTCGGCCTCGATACGGCCGCTGCGGCGGCGATGCCCGGCGTGGTCCGCATCATCACCGCCGCCGATATTCCCGGCGAGAACGACATCGCCCCCATCGGCCACGGCGAGGCGATGCTGGCGGACGGCGTGGTGGAGCATCACGGCCAATCCCTCGCCCTCGTGGTGGCGGAGACGCGCGATGCCGCCCTGCGCGCGGCGGCCGCGATCACGCCGCGCATCGAAGTCCTGCCGCCCGTGCTCAGCATCGAGGAAGGCCTGGCCCGCGAAGCCTGGATCATCCCGCCCCAGACCATCCGCGAGGGCGATGCCGCCACGGCGCTGGCCGCCGCGCCGCACCGCCTGCGAGGCGAGTTCCACGCCGGCGGGCAGGAGCATTTCTACCTCGAAGGCCAGATCGCGCTCGCCATCCCCGGCGAGGATGGCGAGATGCTCGTGCATTCCTCGACGCAGCACCCGACCGAAGGGCAGCACGTCATCGCCCGCGTGCTGGGCGTGCCCTATCACCGCGTCACCGTGCAGTGTCGCCGCATGGGCGGCGCCTTCGGCGGCAAGGAGAGCAATGCGAGCTGGGTCGCCGCCGCCGCCGCCGCGGCGGCGGCGCTCACCGGCCGCCCGGTGAAGCTGCGCCTGCCCCGCCGCGCCGACATGGCCGCGACCGGCAAGCGCCACCCCTTCCTCTATCGCTGGGATGTCGGTTTCGACGCCACGGGCAAATTGTTGGCGCTGGATGCGCTGCTGGCCGGCGATGGCGGACACAGCCTGGACATGTCGGGCGGCGTGGTGTTCCGCGCGGTGACGCATGCGTTGAACTGCTACGCCGTGCCGGATGTGACGCTGACCGCCTGCGCGGTGAAGACCAACCATGTCAGCAACACCGCCTTCCGCGGCTTCGGCGGCCCCCAGGGCGCGCTGCTGATGGAGGAGGTGCTGGCCGCCATCGCCGCCCATCTGGGCCGCGAGGTGGAAGCGATCCGCGCGGAAAATTTTGCTGACCGCACCCCCTATGGCCAGGCGCTGGAAGCTGGCCTGATCCGCCGCGTCCATGCCGAGGCGAAGCGCGATGCCGGCTGGGCGGAAAAGCAGGCCGAGATCGCCGCCTTCAACGCGAGCCACCCCACGCTGCGGCGGGGCCTCGGCAGCTTCGTCTGCGCCTTCGGCATCAGCTTCGGCATCCCGCACCTGAACCAGGCGGGCGCCTTGGTGCACATCTATACCGACGGCTCCATCCGCCTCGCCCATGGCGGGACCGAGATGGGGCAGGGGCTCTTCATCAAGGTGGCGCAGGTGGTGGCGGAGGTGTTTTCCGTCCCCGTCGAGCAGGTGGGCATCAGCGCCACCACCACCGCCGAAATCCCCAACACCAGCGCCACCGCCGCCAGCACGGGCAGCGACCTCAATGGCTGGGCCGCGCATGCCGCCGCCACCACGCTGCGCGAACGCATGGCGGGCGTGGCGGCCACGCATTTCGGCTGCACGGCCGAGGAGGTGGTCTTCGAGAACGGCGCCGTCTTCCCCGCCAAGCCCGGCAGCAATGAGCGCCTCAGCTTTGGCGATCTCGCCAAGCTCTGCTGGAAGGCGCGGGTCAGCCTTTCCGCCACCGGCTTCTACAAGACGCCCGACATCCACTGGGACGCCCAGGCCATGCGCGGCGAGCCCTTCTTCTACTTCAGCTACGGCGCCGCGGTGGCCGAGGTGATCCTCGACACGTTGACCGGCGAGCATCGCTGCCTCTCGGCGCATCTGGTGCAGGATTGCGGCCGCAGCCTGAACCCGGCGATCGACCTCGGCCAGATCGAGGGCGCCTTCGTCCAGGGCCTGGGCTGGCTCACCAGCGAGGAATTATTCTGGGACGCGGAGGGCCGGCAGCGCAACCTTGGCCCCTCCACCTACAAGATCCCGGGCTCACGGGATGTGCCGCCCATCCTGCGCACCCGCCTGCTGGAGGGCGCCCCCAACCGGGCCGCCACCATCTTCCGCAGCAAGGCCGTGGGCGAGCCGCCCTTGCTGCTGGCGACGGCCGTGGTGAACGCGCTCAGGGCCGCGGCGGGGGTTGTCCGTCTGGACCTGCCCGCCACCCCCGAGCGGCTTCTGCTCAATTTGCGGGCACAAGAAACCGGTTGATGAAAGGCGCTTGCAAGGCCGTGTCAGCCTCGCCATACAGGCGAGAAGGTGGCCCGCGAATGTGGCAACCCAGATATGCAGGGGACAGGTCCGGGTGAGCGATACGATCCTTGAAACGCAAGGGCTGACAAAGGAGTTCCGCGGCTTTCTCGCGGTGCAGGGCGTCAACCTTACCATTCGTCGCGGCACGATTCATGGGCTGATCGGCCCCAATGGCGCCGGCAAGACCACCTGCTTCAACCTGCTGACCAAATTCCTGATCCCGACGCGCGGCAAGATCACCTATGATGGGCGGGACATCACCAACATGAAGCCGGCCGAGGTCGCGCGCCTCGGCCTCGTCCGCTCCTTCCAGATCTCGGCGGTCTTCCCGCATCTGACCGTGCTGGAGAATGTCCGCGTGGCGCTGCAGCGCGCGCGCGGCAACAGCTTCGACTTCTGGCGCGCCGATTCCGTGCTCAAGCAGTTCGACGGCCGCGCCCGGGAATTGCTCGATGATGTGGGCCTGACTGAATACGCCGAATTGCAGGCGGGCTCGCTGCCCTATGGCCGCAAGCGCGCGCTGGAAATCGCCACCACGCTGGCCCTCGAACCCACCATGATGCTGCTGGACGAGCCCACGGCCGGCATGACGCATGAGGATGTGGACCGCATCGTGACGCTGATCAAGCGCGTCTCGAAGGGCCGCACCGTGCTGCTGGTGGAACACAACCTCAAGGTCGTCGAAGGCCTTTGCGACAACATCACCGTCCTTGCCCGTGGCGAGGTCCTGGCCGAAGGGGACTACATGGCCGTCAGCCGCAATTCCGATGTGCAGGCCGCGTATCTCGGCACCGATCCCGCCTCGGTCGGCGTGCCGGAGGGTGCGGCCCATGGCTGAGCCCCTGCTGAAGGTCGAGGGCCTCGAGGCCTGGTACGGCGAGAGCCACGTCCTGCACGGCGTCGGCCTCGAAATCAACGAGGGCGAGGTCATCACGCTGCTCGGCCGCAATGGCGCGGGCAAGACCTCCACCTTGCGCGCCATCATGGGCCTGGTCGGCCGCCGCTCGGGCTCCATCCGCTATGAGGGGCGGGAGACGATCAACCTCCGCTCCGACCTCATCGCGCGCGGTGGCATCGCCTATTGCCCGGAGGAGCGCGGCATCTTCGCCTCGCTCGATGTCACGGAAAACCTGATGCTGCCGCCGGTGATCCGGCCGGGCGGGCTCTCCATCGAGGAGATCCACACGCTCTTCCCGAACCTGAAGGAGCGCGCGCGCAGCCCGGGCACCAAGCTCTCGGGCGGCGAGCAGCAGATGCTGGCCATCGGCCGCATCCTGCGCACCGGCGCCAAGCTCCTGCTGCTGGACGAGCCGAGCGAGGGCCTGGCCCCCGTCATCGTGCAGCAGATCGGCCGCACCATCCGCGAGCTCAAGACGCGCGGCTTCACCGTGCTCCTCGTCGAGCAGAATTTCCGCTTCGCCCAGACCGTGGCCGACCGTCACTACGTGATGGAACATGGCCATGTCGTGGACATGGTGCCGAATTCCGAGCTCATGTCCTCGCTGGACCGTCTGCATGAATACCTGGGCGTCTGACCCGGGACCATGAAAACCAAAGGGAGTTGAGACGATGACCGAGACCACGCGCCGTACCCTGATGGGCGGCATTGCCGCCGCCCCCTTGCTGACGGCCCCGCTTTCCGCCCGTGCCCAGGCTGCGAACACGATCCGCATCGGCGTGCTGACCGATCTCTCGGGAACCTTCCGCGACCTGAACGGGCCGAACACCGTCGCCGCCACGCGCCTCGCCGCGCAGGAATTCGCGGGCCGCGGCTTCAATGTGGAAGTCGTCGTCGCCGACCACCAGAACCGCCCCGATGTCGGCGTGAACATCGCCCGCCAGTGGTTCGACCGCGACAATGTGGATGTGGTGACGAGCCTCGCCGCCTCCTCGGTGGCACTTGCCGTCTCGGACGTCGCGCGCGAGCGCAACAAGGTGGCGATCGCGACCTCGACCGCGACCTCGGACCTGACCGGCCGCGCCTGCAACGCGAACACCATCCACTGGGTCTATGACACCTATATGCTGGCCAAGACCAGCGGCCTCGCCACGGTGCGGGCGGGTGGCGACACCTGGTTCTTCATGACGGCCGACTACGCCTTCGGCCATGCGCTGGAGCGCGACACCTCGGCCTTCGTGCGCGCCGCCGGCGGCCGCGTGGTGGGCAGCGTGCGGACGCCCTTCCCGGGCACCACGGATTTCAGCTCCTTCCTGCTGCAGGCCCAGGCCAGCCGCGCGAAGGTCATCGGCCTCGCCAATGCCGGCGTGGACACGATCAACTCCATCAAGCAGGCGGCCGAGTTCGGCATCACCCGGCGCGGCATCAAGATCGCCTCGCTGCTGCTGTTCATCACGGATGTGCATGCGCTCGGGCTGCAGGTGGCGCAGGGGCTGATCTGCGCGAACACCTTCTACTGGGACGCGAATGACCAGACCCGCGGCCTGACGCGCCGCATCCGCGCCATCGCCGGCGGCGACACGCCGGTCGCGATGAGCCATGCGGGCGACTATGCCGGCACGCTGCACTACCTGAAGGCCGTGGCCGACATGGGCGTGGCCAATGCCAAGGCCAGCGGCCGCGCCACCGTCGAGCGCATGAAGGCGATGCCGACGCAGGATGACGCCTTCGGCGCCGGCAGCATCCGCGCCGATGGCCGCAAGCTCCATCAGGCTTACCTCTACGAGGTGAAGACGCCGGCCGAGAGCCGCTACCAGCACGACTACTACAAGCTGCTCCAGACCACGACGGCGGAGGAGGCCTTCCGCCCCCTCGCCGAGGGTGGCTGC
>NZ_JAIEQY010000091.1 GCF_019747315.1 Roseococcus sp.
CGCGGATGCCGCCCCGCTGCGCGCCGCCCTGGCCGCCCTGCTGGCCCCGCCGCCCGAGGCGCCGCCCGCCATCGCCCCGCTCGCCGAAGCCCCCCGCGCCGCCGTGCCCTCGGTGCTGCGCGTCGAGCAGGCGAAGGTGGATGCGCTGATGAACCTGATCGGCGAATTCGTGGTGGCCAAGAACGCGCTCGCCTGGCTCGCCCGCCGCGCCGCCGAGGAGGAGCTGCCGCCCCGGCAATTGGCGCGCGAGATCAAGGACCGCCACGCGCTCTTCAACCGCATCGCCGAGGATATGCAGGCGGCCATCATGTCGGTCCGCATGCTGCCGGTGGACCATGTCTTCCAGCGCTTCCCGCGCCTGGTGCGCGACATCGCGCGCCGCCTGGGCAAGCAGGTGGAACTCCGCCTGGAAGGCGCCGAGACCGAGGCCGACAAGAACGTGGTCGAGGCCCTGGCCGACCCGCTGATCCACATGGTCCGCAACAGCCTGGACCACGGCATCGAACCGCCCGCCGAGCGCCTGGCCGCCGGCAAGCCCGAGCAGGGCACGCTCAGCCTCTCCGCCCAGCACGAGAATGACCATGTGGTGATCCGCGTGCGCGATGACGGCCGCGGGCTCGACGCGGCGCGGCTGCGCGCCAAGGCGGTCGAGAAGGGCCTGATCGAGCCCGAGCGCGCGAGCGCGATGAGCGAGGAGGAGGCCTTCCAGCTCATCTTCCTGCCCGGCTTCTCCACCGCCGCCGCCGTCTCGGACCTCTCGGGCCGGGGCGTGGGCATGGATGTGGTGCGCACCACCATCGAGAAGGCCGGCGGCCGGGTGCGCCTCTCCTCCCGCCCTGGCGAGGGCACGCTGGTGGAGATCGCGCTGCCGCTCTCCATGGCCATCACCCGCATCATGACCGTCGCCTGCGGCGAGCGCCTGTTTGGCGTGCCCATGGCGCTGGTGGTGGAGACGGTGCGCGTGCCCCGCGCGGCGCTGCACCGCGTGGGCGAGAATGACGCCTTCGTCCTGCGGGACCGCGTGGTGCCCGTGCTGCGCCTCGCCCGCCTGCTCGACCTGCCGGAGCCCGAGGGCGCGCCGCCCGCGCAGGAGGCCATCCTGGTGGTGCGCCTGAATGGTGAGCGGCTGGGCATCGTCGTCTCCGCCTTCGAGGAGGTGATGGAGACCATCGTGAAGCCGCTGGAAGGCGTGCTGGCGGGGCTGCGCGGCTTCACCGGCACCACGCTGCTGGGCGATGGCCGCGTGCTGCTGATCCTCGACCTGCCGGAGCTCGTGGCCTGATGCCGATGATGACGGATGGACCCCTGGCCCGCCTCAGCGGTGCGGTCGTGATCGAGGAGGCGGAGGCGCTGGCCGAATGGCTGCGCGCCACGCCCGATGCGGCACTCGACCTCTCGGAATGCCAGGGGCTGCACAGCGCCGTGCTGCAAGTCCTGCTGGCCGCCGCGCCCCGCCTGCTTGCCCCCCCGCCCGACCCCTGGCTTGCCGCCCTGCTTCCCACTCACAAGGCCGAGGTGCCCCGATGAAACCCGTGATGCTCGTGGATGACAGCCCGACCATGCTCGCCAGCATGGCCAGCGTGCTGAGTCAGGCCGGCCAGCCCGTCGAGAAGGCGATCAGCGCCGAGGATGCGCTGGCCAGGCTCAAGGCCATGCCGCCGCTGCGCGCCATGATCACCGACTATCACATGCCCGGCATGAACGGCGCGGCCCTGGTGCGCGAGATGCGCAAGCTGCCGGCCTATCGCTTCCTGCCCATCCTGGTGCTGACCACGGAATCCGAGCAGTCCAAGCGCGACGAGGCGCGTGGCGCGGGTGCGACGGGCTGGCTGGTGAAGCCGGTGCCGCCGGACAAGCTGCTGGAAGTGCTACGCCAAGTGGCGCCGGGCTGAGACGCGCAACCATGCCCTTCGACGCAATGCCCGGCCCCGATGCGGCGCCGCGCGGCGCCTGGCGCCGCCCGGCGGGCGCGCTGCTGCTCGGCATATTGCTCTGCGTTTGCGCCAGTGCGGCGGGGCGCGCCGTGCTGGGCGTCTCCATCCTGGCGGACCTGCTGGGCGCGCTGGCCTTTGCCTGCGCCATGCTGCCGCTGCTGGCGCGGCCGGCGCCCACCCCGGCACCCCCGCCGGTTGTCCTGGCCCCGCCGCCACCGATGGAGGAAGCCCCGCCCCAGGCCGCCGCCCCCGCCGTGGCGGCGGAGTTGCAGCGCTATCGCGAGGTGGCGGGCATCCTCCAGGGCCAGGTGGACAATGCCATCGCCGAGACGGAGGGTGCCGCCCTCGGCCTGATCCAGGACCTCAACGCGCTGGACGCCGCCGCGCGCGACCTGATGGCCGACCTGGCGGAGGCCGAGGCGCGCGCCGGCCGCCTCAACCAGGAGGGCCAGGGCGATGTGGAGAGCATGCGCATTGCCATGGAAGCGCTGCGCGCCCGCCTCGCCGAGCGCGCCGCGCAGATCGAGGCGGACCGCGCCGTCTATGAGCGCATCGCGCAGGAGGCCGAGGGCTTCGCCCAGGCCATCGGCGATATCGGCCGCATCGCCACCCAGACGCGGCTGCTGGCGCTGAACGCCACCATCGAGGCCGCCCGCGCGGGCGAGGCCGGCAAGGGCTTCGCCGTGGTGGCGCAGGAGGTGCGCGAACTCGCCGGCCAATCGGCCAAGGTGGCGGAGGGCGTGAATGCCGGCCTCGCCCGCCTGCGGGACCTGATGCGCGCCCGCATGTCCGATGCGCTGGATACGGGGGCCGACCACGCGCTGCTGGATGGCGCGCAGGGGCAGGCGGCGGGCGCGGCGGTGGCCTTCGAGCGCATCGCCTCCGGCTCCAGCTCGGCCCTGGCCTCCACCGGGCTGCATGGCCAGCGCATCACCGGGCACATCACCCAGGCGCTGGGCGCCATGCAGTTCCAGGACATCGTGCGCCAGCGGCTGCAACAGGTGGGCGAATCCATCGAGCGCATCGGCCTGCATGCCGGCTGGCTGGCCGAGGCGCTGCATGAGCGCCGCTCGGTCGAGAGCGTGGAATCCACCCTGCTGCGCCGCATGGAGGAAAGCTACGTGATGCACGCCCAGCGCCAGGTGCATGGCAATGCGGCGGGCCAGGCCGGCCCCGCCATCGAGTTGTTCTGACGGAGAAAACCGATGCCCCTGGCCTGGATGGCCTGCCTGCCCCTGCTGCTCTGCCTCGCCTTCACGACGAAGCTCGCCATCATCATGCTGGACGGGCCGGAGAATGGCTCGGCCCTGGCCACGCTGCTGCTGGTGCTCGGCTTTGCCGCGCTGGCGGCGTGGCTCTTCCGCCTGGCACCCGCAGCGCGGCGCCCGGTGGCACAGCCCGAACCGGCCCCGGCCCCCGCCCCGGCGCCCGCACCGCTCGCCAGCGGCCGGGTCGAACGCCGCCGCCATCCGCGCATGCCGGTGGACTGGGCGGTGGAAATCGCCTGGTCGCAGGCCGTGCGGCAGGGGACGCGGTTGCATGACCTGTCGCGCGGCGGCGCCCGGCTGGTGCATCGCGCGCCCGAGCCCGTGGGCCGGCGCGGCCTGCTGCATGTGCCGGGGCTGAACCTGCCCGTGCCGTTCACCGTGGTGGAATCCCGCCCGGAGACCGGGCTGCATATCCGCTTCGACCTGGAGGGGATGGGCCTGGACGCGCTGGAACAGCAACTGGCCGCGCTGGTCGAACGGGGCTGAGCCTCAGCCCTGGAGGAAGGGGTTGCCCCGCCGCTCCGTCCCGAAATCCGAGCCCGGGCCATGGCCGCAGACGAAGGCGATGTCATCGCCCAGCGGCAGCAGCTTGGTCATGATGGCGTCGATCAGCGCGGCGTGGTCGCCATAGGGGAAGTCGGTGCGGCCGATGGAGCCCTGGAACAGCACATCGCCCACGAAGGCGACGCGCAGCTTCTCGCTCACATAGACCAGGCTGCCGGGGGAATGGCCGGGGCAATGCAGCACGGCGAAGGCCTCGGCCCCGATGGTGATGCTCTCGCCCTCCTCCAGCCAGCGATCCGGCACCAGGTTGCGGCTGCCGGCGATGTCATAGGCGCGGCCCTGCTGCTCCAGGTGGTCGAGCAGGATGGCATCGGCGCGATGCGGGCCGGTGACGGGGATGCCGGTCTTCTCGCGCAGTTCATCGGCGCCGCCGGCGTGATCAATGTGGCCGTGGGTCAGCAGGATCTGCGTCAGTGTCACGCCGCGCGCCGCGATCTGCGCCTGGATCTTCGCGACATCCCCGCCGGGATCGATCACCGTGCCCTCCATCGTCACATCGTCCCAGGCGAGGACGCAATTCTGCTGGAAGGGGGTGACGGGAATGATGCTGGCCTTGAGCGGCATGGGCGGGCTCCTTGCAGGCCTCGCTGTTATCACCCGGGCAGCCGAGCCACCAGATTACCCGGGCAGCCGAGCCACCAGATTACCCGGGCAGCCGAGCCACCAGATTACCCGGGCAGCCGAGCCACCACCCGCAGCCCCCCACCCTCGCGATTGCCCAGCGTCACATCGCCGCCATGGGCGCGCAGGATGCTGCGGGCGATGGTGAGGCCGAGGCCCGTGCCGCCCGTCTCGCGGTTGCGGCTGCCCTCGACGCGGTGAAAGGGCTGGAACACCGCCTCCTGCGCGCCTTCGGGGATGCCGGGCCCGTCATCATCCAGGATCAGCACGGCGCCCTGGCCGCGCGCCTCCAGCCTGAGCCGCGCCGCATCGCCGTATTTCAGCGCATTGCCGATCAGGTTGGTCAGCGCGCGCTTGAGGGCCACGGGGCGGAGTTGCAGCACCAGGTGCTCCGGCCCCTCATAGGCGATGGCGGCGGCGCGCTCGGGGCAGGCATCCGCCGCCTCGTCCAGCACGGTGCGGGCGAGGCTGGCGAGGTCCACGGCGCCGGCCGGCTCATTGGCGGCGTCGTCGCGGGCGAAGGTGAGCGTGGCGGCGATCATCGCCTCCATTTCTGCCAGGTCCGCCAGCATCTTGCGGCGCTGATCCTCGTCATCGAGGAATTCGGCGCGCAGCCGCAGGCGCGTGATGGGCGTGCGCAAATCATGGCTGATGGCGGCCAGCATCTGCGTGCGGTCGGCCACGAAGCGGCGGATGTTGCTCGCCATGGTGTTGAAGGCGGCGGCCGCGGTCGCGACCTCGCGCGGGCCGTTTTCCGGCAAGGGGGGTGCGTTCACGCCGCGGCCCAGGCGCTCGGCGGCGGCGGCGAGATCCGCCACGGGGCGCGTCAGGCGGCGCATGGCCCACCAGATCATCAGCGCGGCGGCCACGGACATGGCGAGGAAGGCGACCAGGAAATTGTCGGAATGCCAGGGACGCGGCGCGGGCATCCGGATGGTCAGGTTCAGCCAGCCCTGGTCCGGGAAGCGCATGGAGACGGCGAAGCTGCTGCGGTTGAGCGCGCCCGAATGCACCTCGATCGGCCGGAAGCGGCGCGGGGGCGGCGGCACGCTCCCCCCCTCCAGGCGGAAGCCCCCGGGCGGTGGCCGCGGCGGGCCATCACCCTCTGGCCTCGGCCTGGGCGGCGGCAGCGGCGAAGCCGCTTCCAGGCGGAACCAGTTGGCCAGCGGCAGCGGCACATGGGGCAGGCCGGGCGGCAAGGTGGAATGGGCGTCGTAGGTGGCGCCCAGCGTGGAGGGCAGATCCGCCTCGGCCAGGATATTGGCCCGCCGCTCGGGCGGGGCGGTCACCAGCGCGCGCCAGAGGCTGAGGACGCGCAGCGCCGTCTCCCGCGCTTCGGCCGCGCGCTGCAATTCCACGCGGTCGAAGGCATGGATGGTCAGGCCCACCGCCTGCACCACCATCAGCCCCAGGATGAGGACGAGCGCCGTGCGCCCGGCCAGGCTGCACGGCCAGAGACGTTTCACTCGCCGGTGGCCTTCTCCACCGTGGTCGAGAGCACATAGCCGCCGCCGCGCACGGTCTTGATGACGGAGGGGTTGCGCCCGTCATCCTCCAGCTTGCGCCGCAGGCGAGAGACGGCGACGTCAATCGCGCGGTCGAAGGGGCCGGGCTGGCGGTTGTGCAGCAGGTCCATCAGCATGTCGCGCGTCAGCACGCGGTTGGGGCGCTCCAGCAGCGTGGTCAGCAGCTCGTATTCGCCGCCGGTCAGCGGCACCTCGGCACCTTGCGGGTTGATGAGGCGGCGGCGGGTGGGCTCCAGCACCCAGCCGGCGAAGCGGATATTGGCGCTGGCTTCCTCGCTGCTCTGGGCGGCGGCCTGGGCGCCCTCGGCGCGGCGCAGCACGGCGCGGATGCGGGCCAGCAATTCGCGCGGGTTGAAGGGCTTGGCCATGTAGTCATCGGCGCCGAGCTCCAGGCCCACGATGCGGTCCGTCTCCTCGCCCATCGCGGTCAGCATGACGATGGGGATGTTGGATTGCCCGCGCAGCCAGCGCGCCACATCGAGGCCGGATTCCCCCGGCAGCATCAGGTCCAGCACCACCAGGCTGTAGCGGGCGAGCGGCCAGACCTTGCGCAGCTCCCGCGCATCGCGCGCCAGGGTGACGCGCAGGCCCTGCTTCTCCAGGAACTTGCCGAGGAGTTCGCGGATTTCACGGTCGTCATCGAGGACGAGGATATGCGGGGCAGGTTCCATGGGTGGATTGTAACAGCCTGCCCGGTATCGGTCCGTCGCCAATTGTAACGGAGTGCGGGGGTGTTGAAGGCGCCGCCCCCCGCGTGTAGGAAGGCCGGGCGCTGCGGGCGTGGTGGAACTGGTAGACGCGCCGGACTCAAAATCCGGTTCTGGTGACAGAGTGTCGGTTCGATTCCGACCGCCCGCACCAACGCAGCCAACCCCGCCCGCTGGACAGGCCGCGCCATCCGCGCCAAACCCTCGCCAAATCCCCATCCCCACGGAGTCCGCCGCCATGACCTCGGCCGCGCCTGAACAGACCTTCCAGACCATTGCCGACATCATCGCGGAGACCGCGAGCGTGGACCGGGCGAAGATCACGCCCCAGGCCCATGTCATCAATGATCTCGGCATCGACAGCCTGGATTTCCTCGACATCGTCTTCGAGATCGACAAGCGCTTCGGCGTGAAGGTCCCCGTCGAGGCCTGGACCGAGCAGGTCAACAGCGGCAAGGCCCCGGCCGAGCAGTTCTTCGTCCTCGGCGCGCTGTGCCAGCGCATTGACGAGCTGGTCGCCGCCAAGCAGGCCTGAGCCTTTGCGCCTCGAATATTTCGAGATGGTGGATCGGGTGCTGGCGCATGACGCGACGACACTCACCGCCGAGGCGCGCGTGCCCGAGGCGAGCCCCGTCTTTGAGGGCCATTTCCCCGGCTTCCCCATCCTGCCCGGCGTGCTGATGATCGAGGCCATGGCCCAGGCCAGCGGCTGGCTGATGGTGGCGCGCAGCGGCTTCACCCGCATGGCCCTGCTGGCCCAGACGCGCGAGGCGAAGATGCGCGGCATGGTGAAGCCCGGCGCGCTGCTCACCATCGCGGTCGAGCTGCTCCAGGAAAGCTCCGGCTATGCCGAGCTGCGCGGCACACTCACGGATGCCGGCCGCAAGGTGGCCGAGGCGACGCTGCGCCTGCAGACCCTGCCCTTCCCCGCCCCCGAGCTTGAGGCCGCCGTCCGCGCCCGGGCGCAAGTGATCGGGCTTGCATAATGCCCCCTGGCCTGATGCTCCGTCCCGTCGCCATCACCGGCATCGGCCTTGCTTCCTCGCAGGGCGAGGGGCGCGCCGTGCATGCGGCGCTGCTGGGCGGCGCCGCCCCCGTGCTGGATGAGGCGCGCTTCGCCCCCTACCCCGTCCACCCCCTGGCCCCCCTGCCCTTCGACGCCGCCATCCCGCGCCGGGAAATGCGCCAGATGGAGAACTGGCAGCGCCTGGGCGTCTACACCGCGGGCCTGGCCATCGACGATGCCGGCCTGCGCGAGCGCGTGGCCGGGATGGACCTCATCGTCGCCGCCGGCGGCGGTGAGCGCGACTGGAAGCTGGACGAGCAGATCATGGCCGCCAGCCCCGGCGAGGTGGAACGCCACCGCATGCTGCTGGATGGGCTGCGCCCCACCCTGTTCCTGGCGCAGCTGTCCAACCTGATGGCGGGCTCCATCTCCATCACGCACAATGTCGCCGGCTCCTCCCGCACCCTGATGGGCGAGGAGATCGCGGGCGCCGAGGCGATGCGCATCGCCGCCGCCCGCGTGGCCACCGGCACCTCCGAGCTCAGCCTCGCCGGCAGCGCCTTCATCGCCGAGCGGCCGGAAGTGCTGATGCTCTTCGCCATGGGCAGGCTGCTGCATCGCGGCCCCTGGGCGCCGGTCGCGGCGCGCGGCGGCATCGCCTATGGCAGCATCGGCAGCTTCCTGACCTTCGAGCCCGCCGCCACCAGCCGCCCCATCGCCATCCTGCGCCACATCGCGACAGACCAGGGCCCGCCCGCGGGCCGCGCCGCGCGCCTGGCCGCGCTGCTGGCCGCAACCCCCACGCCCGCAGCGGATTGCCTGCGCTTCTCCGCCGCCAGCGGCGCGGAGGAGGCGACCCGCGCGGAACTCGCGGCCCTCGGCGTGGCGCCCGATCTCTTCACCGCCGACCTGCTGGGCCATGGGTGCAAGGCCGCCTTCCCCGCCGCGCTGGCGCTCGCCGCGCTGGCCATCCAATCCGGCCGCGCGCGCCAGGTCCTGGTCACCAGCACGGGGCCCTGGCGGGGCGAGGCGGTGGCGCTGCTGGAGGCCCCCCCCAGGGAAGACACGCCCCGCAGGGAAGATACGCCCCCCAGGGAAGACAAGCCATGAACCCCCGCATCGCCGTCACCGGCATCGGCATGGTCACGGCGCTCGGCTTCGGCGCCGAGGCCAATTGGGCGGCGCTGGCCGCCGGCCGCTCCGGCATCCGGCGCATCACCCGCTTCGACACCACGGGCATGCGCGCCAGCATCGCCGGCTGCGTGGATTTCCCCGAGGATGAACCAGGCCGCCCGCTCTCCGTCGCCATCCGCTCCGAGCGCCTGGGCACGGCCGCCATCGCTGAGGCCCTGGCCCAGGCCGGGCTCACCGCGCCCTTCGACGGGCCGCTCTGCATCGGCATGCCGCCGGTCGAGATCGAATGGCCCCAGCGCAGCCAGTTCGGCGCCACCACCTATGCCGAGCTGTTCGAGCGGATCGCCGGCGAGACCGCGCTGTTCGAGGAATTCCTCTTCGGCGGCACCGCGACGCGCCTGGCCGAGCGCTTCGGCACCCGGGGCGTGCCGCAGACCGTCACCACCGCCTGCGCCTCCGGCGCCTCGGCCATCCAGCTGGCACTGGAGGCCATCCGCCGCGGCGAGACGAAGATGGCGATCGCCGCCGGCACCGAGGCGAGCCTGCAACCGGAGACGCTGATCCGCTTCGGCCTGCTCCAGGCGCTCTCCACCCGCAATGACGACCCCGAGGGGGCGTCGCGCCCCTTCACCCTCTCGCGCGATGGCTTCGTCATGGCCGATGGCGCGGGTGCCTTGATCCTGGAGGACGAGGCGCATGCGCGCGCGCGCGGCGCCACCATCCTCGGCTATGTGCTGGGCGCTGGCGAGGCGGCGGATGTGTTTCACCGCACGCGCTCCAGCCCCGATGGCTCCGCCATCATCCGCTGCATGCAGCGCGCGCTGGATGATGCGGGGCTGGAGCCCCCGGGCATCGGCTATGTGAACGCGCATGGCACCTCGACGCCCGAGAATGACAAGATGGAGGCCATGGCGGTGCGCGCGCTGTTCGGCGCGCTGCCGCCGCCGCCGGTCGGCTCCACCAAATCCATGATCGGCCATACCCTCTCGGCCGCCGGCGCCATCGAGGCGGCGATCTGCCTGCTGGCGCTGCGCCATCAAATGCTGCCGCCCACCATCAACCAGGCGGATGTGGACCCGGAATTGGGGGTGGATACCATTCCGGTCGCGCGCCCGCATGCGTTCCGGGCGGCGCTGTCGAACAGCTTCGGCTTCGGCGGCCAGAACGTCGCGGTGATATTGGGCGCGGCCTGACCCAACCAAAGGCTTTGACTGTCGTTACCGCCTGACGATCCTCCTGTTGTACGGAGCGTGGCATGGGTGCGGCGTTGTTGAGCTGGTTCGAGCCCTCGGCGTTTACGCCGCATGGCTTTTGTCTTCTGTGGGACCCTGGGCTGATCTGGCTTCACCTCGTCTCCGATGTGCTGATCGCGCTCTCGTATTTTTCCATCCCTCTGGCCATCATGGCCTTCGTCCAGCGTCGGCGGGATTTCACCTATCGAGGCATGGCCTGGCTCTTCGCCGGATTCATCCTGTTTTGCGGCACCACGCATCTCTTCTCGGCCTGGACGCTCTGGTACCCGCATTACTGGCTGGAAGGCGCGCTGAAGGCGGCGACGGCGGCAATCTCCGTCGCCACGGCCGTGCTCCTCTGGCCGCTGATCCCCAAGGCCCTGGCCCTGCCCTCGCCCGCCGCGATGCGGGCGGCCAATGTGGCGCTCGAGGCGCAGGTGCTTGAGCGCACGGCGCTGGTGGCCCGGCTGGAGCGCCGCGAGGCGGAGCTGACCGAGCTGACCGCCACGCTGGAGCGCCGGATCGCCCAGCGCACCGAGAGCCTGGCCGCCGCCAATCGCCGCTTCGAAACGGCGCTCGCCGCCTCCGGCGTTACGGTCTTCACCCAGGATGAGCGGCTGGCCTACACCTACATGAGCAAGGACGAGCTGGGGCTGAAGGCCGAGGAGTTCCTCGGCCGGACCGACCAGGAGGTGCTGCCCGATCCGCCGCTCACCGCGCTGCATGCCTTCAAGGCCCATGTGCTGCAGAGCGGCCAGCCCGCCCGCGGCGAGTTCCAGGCGGGCGATAACTGGTTCGAGGTGACATGCGAGCCCCTGCCCGAGGGCACCGGCATCATCTGCGGCGCCGTCGAGATCACCGGCCGCAAGGCCGATGAGCATCGCATCCGCTTCCTGCTGCATGAGGTGAAGCATCGTGTCGGCAATCTGCTGGCCGTGGCGCAGGCCCTGCTGACGCAAAGCGCCGAGGATGCCGATTCCGTGCCCGACCTGGTGGAGCGCGCGGGCCTGCGCCTCCAGTCGCTCGCCCGCTCCCAGCAATTGCTGATGCGCGAACCCGAGGGCGGCGTGACCATGGGGGCGGTGATCCACGCCCAGCTGACGCCCTTCGGCGGCGAGGGGCCGCAGCCCTTCGACGTGACGGGACCGCAGCTCCAGCTCGACCCCTCGGCAGTGCTGCATATCGGCATGGCGATGCACGAGCTGGCCACCAATGCCGCCAAGCACGGCGCGCTTTCGACGCCCGCGGGGCGGGTGGCCATCCGCTGGGCGGTGGAGGATGGCACCTGCCACCTCACCTGGCGGGAGAGCGGCGGCCCGCGCGTCGGGCCCGTGCGCCGCAAGGGCTTCGGCAGCCAGGTGATCGAATGGGCCGTGGCCCAGGCCGTGCAGGGCCAGGTCGCGCTGGAATTCCCGCCCGAGGGCGCGCGGTGGGAGCTGCGCTTTCCGCTGCCCGCCTGAGGGCTGCGCCTATCCCGACGCGCCCTGTCCCAGCGCGGCGAGCACGGCGTCACCCATGGCGGTGGTGCCGATGACGGCCTCGCCAGGCGCGGCGATGTCGGCCGTCCGGGCGCCCTGCGCGAGGGCCGCCTCGACGGCGGCTTCCAGCGCCGCGGCCTCGGCCGGGCGATTGGCACTCCAGCGCAGCAGCAGGGCGACCGAGAGGATGGCGCCGAGCGGGTTGGCGATGCCCTGCCCCGCGATATCCGGCGCCGAGCCATGGATGGGTTCATAAAGCGCGCGGCGGCGGCCTGACGCATCCTCGGCCGAGAGCGAGGCGGAGGGCAGCATGCCGAGCGAGCCGATGATGGCACCCGCCGCATCGCTCAGCAGGTCGCCGAAGAGGTTGTCGGTCACCAGCACGTCGAAGCGCGCGGGGGCGCGGGCGAGCTGGATGGCGCAATTGTCGGCCAGCATGTTCTCGAAGCCCACATCGGGGAATTCCTCGCGGTGGATGCGCCCCACCACCTCGCGCCAGAGGGCGCCGGCCTCCATCACATTGGCCTTGTCCACCGAGGTCACATGGTTGCGGCGGGTGCGGGC
>NZ_JAIEQY010000073.1 GCF_019747315.1 Roseococcus sp.
TCAAGCCAGATGGTTCAAGCCAGATGGTTCAAGCCAGATGGTTCAAGCCAGATGGTTCAAGGCGGAGGGGGCGAGGCGGAGGGGGCGAGGCCTGTGCTTTCCGCCGGGGGTGGGGCGGCCTATAACCCCTGCATGGCCGGCCAGGAGAAGAAGATGCTTGCTTTGGATGTGGATTTCGCCCGGGCGCGGCGCTTCATGCGGGATGGGCAGCTCACCCCCAATGGCGTGACGGACCCCCTGCTGCTGCGCGCCATGGACGAGATCCCGCGCGAGCTCTTCCTGCCGCCCGAGATGCGCCACCGCGCCTATGCCGATGAGGCGGTGCCGCTGGGCCAGGGCCGCGCGCTGCTGGCCCCCATGGTGCTGGCCCGCCTGTTGCAGATGGCCCTGCCCCAGCCGGGCGAGCGCGCCCTCGTGCTTTGCGCCGGCACCGGCTATGGCGCGGCGGTCCTGGCCCGCATGGGGCTGCAGGTGCTGGCCATCGAGGCCGAGCCCACCCTGTTCGCCGCCGCGCGCCACGCGGTGGATTTCGGGCTGGAGGCGAATCGGCCGGAATTCAACGGGGGCGATCCGCGCCTCGGCGCCCCGGAGGGCGCGCCCTATCGCCTGATCCTGATCGAAGGCGCGGTCGAGGCCGTGCCCGCTGCCCTGTCCACCCAGTTGGGCGAGGGGGGGCGGCTGGTCACCATCCGCCGCGCGGCGGGGCAGGTGGGCCGCGCGGTGCTGCTCCGCCGGGCCGGCGGCGCGGTGAGCGAGATCGAGGGGCTGGACGCCGCGGCGCCGCTGCTGCCCGCCTTCAGCCGGGCGCCCAGCTTCACCCTGTGAGTTTCATTTTGTGACCTGTGGCGCGATGGACAGGCTTCGCCCTATAATGGGAAGGGTGGGCAGAGAGGATACCGGACGGATGCATCTTGGCATGAAGGCACGACTTCTGACGGCCGCGTTCACCATGACGGCGATCCACGGATGGTCCGCGGCCCCGGCGCAAGCCCAGACGCTGCAGGAAGCCATGGCCATCAGCTACAACAACAACCCGACGCTGCTGGCCGCGCGCGCGCAGTTGCGTGGTGTGGATGAAGGCGTGCCCCAGGCCCTGGCCGGCTGGCGCCCCACCGTGGTGATGGCCGGCAGCTATGGCGCGGCCGATGCGCGCACCCGCAGCCAGGTGCAGCAATTCCGCAGTGATGGCAGCTTCTTCTGGCGTGACCCGGCCTTCCCGCAATCCACCACCATCCGGCAGGAGCGCACGCCCGCCACGGCGAGCGTGACCCTCACCCAGCCGATCTATCGCGGCGGCCGCACCACGGCGCAGACCCGCCAGGCCGAGAACCTCGTCCTCGCCCAGCGCGCCCGCCTTCTCGCCACCGAGCAGCAGGTGCTGGGCGATACCGTCTCCGCCTATATCGGCGTGATCCAGAATGGCGAGCTGCTGCGGCTGAACATCAACAATGAGCAGGTGCTGGCCCGCCAGCTCCAGGCCACCAACGAACGCTTCCGCGTGGGCGAAATCACCCGCACCGACGTGGCGCAGGCGGAAAGCCGCCTGGCCGGTGCCCGCACCTCCCGCGTGCAGGCGGAGGGCAACCTCCAGATCGCCCGCGCCACCTTCGAGCGCGTGGTCGGCGAGGCGCCGCGCCGCCTGACCAACCCGCAGCCCTTGCAGACCCCGGTTCGCAGCCAGGCCGAGGCGCAGGCGCTCGCGCTGTCGAGCAACCCCAACGTCGTCGCCGCCTTGTTCAATGCCGCCGCCGCGCGCGACAATATCGACGTGCAGGCCTCCGCCCTCATGCCGCAGCTCTCGGGCAATGCGCAGGCCTTCCGCAATGACAGCAACCTGGCGCCGCACACCCGGCAGACAGGCGGGCAGGTGACGCTGAACCTCTCGGCGCCGCTCTATCAGGGCGGTGCGGAATACGCGAATATCCGCCAGGCCCGCCAGATCGCGCAGCAGAATCTCTCCCAGGTGGATGAGGCCCGCCGCGCTGCCGCCGAGGGCGCCGCCCGCTCCTGGGAAACGCTCACCAGCGCGCGCTCGGCCGTGACCAGCGTGCGCGTGCAGATCCGCGCGCAGGAAATCGCGCTGGATGGCGTGCAGCGCGAGGCCATCGTCGGCAGCCGCACCACGCTGGATGTGCTGAACGCCGAGCAGGAGTTGCTCAACGCGCGCACCAGCCTGGTGAATGCGCTGGCCGCCGTCGTCACCGGTTCCTACTCGCTGGCCGGTTCCGTGGGCCGCCTGACCGCGCAGGATCTGGGGCTGAATGTCGAGCTGTATGACATGACGGCCTATTACCAGGCGGTGCGGAACCGCTGGGCGGGGCTGGGCAACTATGCCAGCGCGACCTCCCCTGCTTCCGCCCCTGCTTCCCGCCCCGCGCCGCGCTGAGTCATGTCTGGCCAGACCCCACCCGGCGCGCCCGATCCCTCGATGGACGATATCCTGGCGTCCATCCGCAAGATCCTGAACGAGGATGACCCGAGTGCGGCCACCCAGCCGCCACGCGCGCCCGAGGTCATCCAGCTGACGCCCGAGATGATGGTCTCGCCGCCCGAGAGCCTGGCTGGCCCGGCGCCGGCACCGCCGCCCCCTGCACCGCCGCCCACCCCGGTGCGGGTGCCGACCAACATCATGCAGCCCCTGCCGGTGCAGCAGCCCGCCGCCCCGCCGCCGGCGGCTGAAAAGCCGGAGCCGGTGCCCCTGTCGGCCGAGGCGCTGGTGGACCCGCTGGCCGCCGCCGCCGCCGCCGCCGCCCTGGGCCAGCTCAGCCGCGCCGTGGCGCAGGAGCGCAGCGCCACCGTCACCCGCGGTGGCCCCAGCATCGAGGATGTGGTGCGCGAGGAGCTGCGCCCCATGCTCAAGGCCTGGCTCGACGCCCATCTGCCGGCGACGGTGGAGCGCCTGGTCCGCACGGAGATCGAGCGCGTGATGGCCCGCCAGGGCTGAGCCAGCCCTCCCCGACGGGGGGCTGATCCGCGCCTGCGGGACTTGACGCGCCGCCCGGCGCGTTGGACCTGTGGCGCATGCTCGACAAGGCCTTCGACCCCGCCTCCCTGGAAGCCCGGCTCTATGCCGCTTCCGAAGCTTCCGGCGCGTTCAGCGCGGATCCGGCGCGCAATGCCGCGCCCTTCACCATCGTCATCCCGCCGCCCAACGTCACGGGCAGCCTGCATATCGGCCACGCGCTGAACAACACCTTGCAGGATGTGCTGGTGCGGTATCGGCGCATGCAGGGCCGCGACGCGCTCTGGATGCCGGGGACCGACCATGCGGGCATCGCCACCCAGATGGTGGTGGAGCGGCTGATCGGCACCGAAGGCCAGACCCGCAAGGGGCTGGGGCGGGAGGCCTTCCTCAAGCGCATCTGGGACTGGAAGGCCGAGAGCGGCGGCACCATCACCCGCCAGCTGCGCCGCCTGGGCGCCAGCCTCGACTGGCCGCGCGAGCGTTTCACGATGGATGAGGGCCTCTCCAAGGCCGTCATCGAGGTGTTTGTTCGCCTGCACCAGGAAGGCCTGATCTACCGCGACACGCGGCTGGTGAACTGGGACCCGGTGTTCCAGACCGCGATCTCCGACCTCGAGGTCGAGAGCCGCGAGCAGAAGGGCCATATCTGGACGCTGCGCTACCCGGTGGAGGGCCAGCCCGGCCGCTTCATCGAGGTCGCGACCACGCGGCCCGAGACCATGCTGGGCGATACCGCCGTCGCCGTTCACCCCGAGGATTCGCGCTTCGGGGACCTCGTCGGCAAGCGCGTCATCCTGCCGCTGACCGGCCGCCTCATACCCATCGTGGCCGATGAGTATTCCGACCCCGAGAAGGGCACGGGCGCGGTGAAGATCACCCCCGCGCATGACTTCAATGATTACGGCGTGGGCCGCCGGCATGACCTGCCCATGCCCTCCGTGCTGGATGCCGAGGCGCGCATTTGGCTCGACGAGATCGCGGCCGATCTGCGCGCCGTGGACGGCATCGCCGACCCCGATTTCGTGCGGAGCCTCGCGGGGCAGGAGCGCTTCGTGGCGCGCAAGGCGATCCTGGCCGAGCTGGAGCGCCTGGAACTGCTGGTGAAGGCTGAGCCGCACACCAACATGGTCCCGCATGGCGACCGCTCGGGCGTGCCGATCGAGCCGCGCCTGACGCTGCAATGGTATTGCGACGCGGCGACGCTGGCCAAGCCCGCCATCGAGGCCGTCGAAACCGGCAAGACCGAATTCGTGCCGAAGCAGTGGGAGAACACCTTCTTCGCCTGGATGCGCGACATCCAGCCCTGGTGCATCTCGCGCCAATTGTGGTGGGGGCATCGCATCCCCTGCTGGTACGGCCCCGAGGGCAGCCTTTTCGTCGAGCGCGACGAGGCGGCGGCCATGGCGGCCGCGCGGGCGCAATTCGGCCGCGATGTGGAACTCACGCGCGACGAGGATGTGCTGGACACCTGGTTCAGCAGCGCACTCTGGCCCTTCTCCACGCTGGGCTGGCCCGAGAACACCGCCGAACTGGCCAAGCACTACCCGACCGACGTGCTGGTGACGGGCTTCGACATCATCTTCTTCTGGGTCGCCCGGATGATGATGATGGGCATCCATTTCATGGGGGAAGTTCCCTTCAAGCACGTCGTGATCCATGGCCTGGTGCGCGACGAGAAGGGTGCGAAGATGAGCAAGTCGAAGGGCAATGTCCTCGACCCGCTCGAACTGATCGACGCGAATGGCGCGGATGGGGTGCGCTTCACGCTGTGCGCGCTGGCCTCGCCGGGGCGGGACATCAAGCTCTCCAAGCAGCGGATGGAGGGGTATCGCGCCTTCGCCACCAAGCTGTGGAACGCGGCGCGCTTCTGCGAGATGAACGGCATCGCCGCCCAGCCGGGCTGGGACCCGGCCACGGCTGAGACGCCGCTCGCGCGCTGGATCCTGGATGGCGCGAATGCGGCGACGGCCGAGGCGGGTGCGGCGCTGGACGCGTTCCGCTTCGATGACTACGCGGCCGCCCTCTACCGCTTCACCTGGAACAGCTTCTGCGACTGGTTTCTCGAGTTTGCCAAGCCGGTTCTGAACGGCCCGGATGGGCCCGAGAAGGACGAGGTGAAGGGCGCGGCCCAGCATGTGCTGGGCGTGATCCTGCGGCTGATGCACCCTGTCATGCCCTTCGTGACGGAGGAGCTCTGGACGCAGCTCGGCTATGGCGGCGAGGCGAGCCTGATCAAGGCGCCCTGGCCCGAGGCCACGCCCGTGCATGACGCCGAGGCGGCGCGGGCGGAGCTGGACGGCATCGTCCGCCTGATCTCCGAAGTGCGCGCCGTGCGGGCCGAGGTGAATGTGCCGCCCTCCATCAAGACCAAGCTGCTGGTGCAGGGCGCATCCCCCGAGACCATGGCGCGGGCCGGCCGCTGGATCGACGCAATCCAGCGCCTGGCGCGGGTGACCGAGATCGAGACGCTGGAGGGTGCGGCACCTGCCGGCGTGGTGCAGGCCGTGATCGGCGAGGCGACGCTGATGCTGCCGCTGGCCGATGTGATTGATCTGGGTGCGGAACGCGCGCGGCTGATCAAGGCGCGCGGCGTGGCGGCGGTGGAAATCACCAAGATCGAAAAGAAATTCGGCAATGCCGAATTCATGGCCAAGGCCAAGGAGGAGGTGATCGAGGAGAACCGCGAGCGCCTCGAAACCTTTACCGCCGAAATCGCCCGGCTTGATGCGGCCCTCGCTCGCATCGCAAACTGATTGACGAAATAGACTCAAGGGAAACGCTGATGACCAAATGGGACAAATCCAAGCTTCCGAGCCGCCATGTGACGGTCGGCCCCGAGCGCGCGCCGCATCGCAGCTATTATTTCGCGATGGGCATGACGCGCGAGGAGATCGAGAGCCCGCTGGTGGGCGTTGCCTCATGCTGGAATGAGGCGGCCCCCTGCAACATCGCGCTTTCCCGCCAGGCGCAGGCCGCCAAGCGCGGCGTGGCCGCGGCCGGCGGCGCGCCGCGCGAATTCACCACCATCACGGTGACGGACGGCATCGCCATGGGCCACCAGGGGATGAAGTCCTCGCTGGTCAGCCGCGAGGTCATCGCCGATTCGGTCGAGCTCACCATGCGCGGCCATTGCTATGACGCGCTCGTCGGCGTGGCGGGCTGCGACAAGACGCTGCCGGGCATGATGATGGTCATGCTGCGCCTGAACGTCCCCAGCGTCTTCCTCTATGGCGGCTCCATCATGCCGGGCAAGCACCGCGGCAAGGACGTGACCGTGCTCGACGTCTTCGAGGCGGTCGGCCAGCACGCGGCGGGCAACATGTCCGATGAGGAGCTGAAGGAGCTGGAGGAGCATGCCTGCCCGGGTGCCGGCGCCTGCGGCGGCCAGTTCACCGCCAACACCATGGCCTGCATCTCGGAAGTCATCGGCCTCGCTCTGCCCTATTCGGCCGGCGCCCCGGCCCCCGATACCGAGCGCGACGAATACGCCTACAAGTCCGGCTTCCAGGTGGTGGACCTGATCCGCAAGCAGCTTCGCCCGCGCGACATCGTGACGCGCAAGGCGCTGGAGAATGCGGCGCGCATCGTGGGCGCCACCGGCGGCTCCACCAACGCGGCGCTGCACCTGCCCGCCATCGCCAATGAGTGCGGCATTGATTTCCCGCTGGAGGAAGTGGCCCGGCTGATGCGCGACACGCCGCACATCGCCGACCTCAAGCCCGGCGGCAAGTATGTGGCGCTGGACGTGTTCAACATCGGCGGCATCCCGGTGATCATCAAGGCGCTGCTGGATGGCGGGCTGCTGCATGGCGACTGCATGACCGTGACGGGCAAGACGCTGGCCGAGAACCACAAGGACGTGGTCTTCCCGACCAACCAGGATGTGGTGCGCCCCGTCTCCAACCCGATCAGCAAGATCGGCGGCGTGGTGAGCCTGTTCGGCAACCTGGCCCCCGATGGCGGCATCGTGAAGATCGCCGGCATGGAGAAGCTGCGCTTCGAGGGCACGGCGCTCTGCTTCG
Organism: Roseococcus sp.; assembly: GCF_019747315.1. Taxonomy (GTDB): domain Bacteria; phylum Pseudomonadota; class Alphaproteobacteria; order Acetobacterales; family Acetobacteraceae; genus Roseococcus. Next base: position 6,988 of record NZ_JAIEQY010000073.1, read on the forward strand.
ATTGCGAGGAGGATGCCTTCGCCGCGGTGGATGCGCGCGCCTACAAGCCGGGCGACGTCATCGTCATCCGCTACGAAGGCCCCAAGGGCGGCCCCGGCATGCGCGAGATGCTGAGCACGACCAGCGCCATCTACGGCCAGGGCATGGGCGACAAGGTGGCACTCATCACCGATGGCCGCTTTTCGGGTGCCACGCGTGGTTTCTGCATCGGCCATGTCGGGCCGGAGGCGGCGGTGGGCGGGCCGATCGGCCTGCTGAAGAACGGCGACAAGATCGTGATCGACGCGCAGGAGGGCACGATCGACGTCATGCTCTCCGATGAGGAACTGGCCGCGCGCCGCGCCGAGTGGAAGCCGCGCACGCACAACTTCAACTCGGGCGTGCTCTGGAAGTATGCGCAGACCGTGGGCTCGGCCCGGCATGGGGCGGTGACCCAGCCCGGCGCCAAGGCCGAGACGCATATCTACGCGGACATCTGAGGCCTGTGTCCGGGCCGTTGCGGGCGTCGTGTTTCACGATGCGCGCAGCGGATCACCAGGCCTCAAGGCGTGCCCGTTTAACCGTTTCTTGGGTTTTCCCTGCGATTGTGATGAAGGAGGCCGGATCCCCCGGCCCCCTTTCGAGCAACGGGAAAAGCCCCAATGACGATGAATTCGGTTCAAACCAATGTTGGTGCGATGGTGGCGCTTCAGTCGCTCAATCGCACCAACGAAGAAATGGCGTCGGTGCAAAAGCGCATCTCGACCGGCTTTCGTGTGGCGGATGCCAAGGATGACGGCGCGGCCTATGCCGTGGCACAGCGCGTGCGCGGCGACATCGCGGGCCTGGGTGCCGCGAATGAGCAGCTGGGTTCCACCAAGGGCCTGCTTGAGACCACCATGGGTGCGCTCAACGAGACCTCCAAGAACCTGACCAAGATTCGCGAGACGCTGACCAAGCTCTCCTCCGACACGCTGAGCGAGTCGGACCGTGAGACCTACACCAAGGATTTCGAGAATCTCGTCAACCAGACCAACCGCGCGCTGGGCGATGCCAGCTACAATGGTCGCAGCCTGTTGGGCTCGCAGGACTCCAACAAGACGGCCTCCAGCGCCGCCGTGGATACGGGCGTCGTCCGCAACGAGCGCGGCAGCACGCTGAACATCACCGGAGTGGATGCGGAGACGCTGACCTTCGACACGCGCGTGGCCACCCGCCGTATCGGGACCAATGATCCGCCGGAGGCCTTCAAGCTGGCTGCCGCCGGTGGGATGAGTTCGGAAGTGGCGCGCACCATGCTGGGCAACGCCACGACGGCCGGCGAAACGGCGCTGACGACGGCCATCGAAGCCAAGAACGACACCGGCAACTATGGCGGCACTTCGGTGGTGCTCAAGACCTTCGCGCAGGTCGAATCCGCGATCAACACGGCGCTCTCGAAGTTCGGCGCGGATTCGCGTGACATTGACGGCGCGCTGAGCACCAACCGCCAGAAGATGGATTCCATGGAAAGCGGCCTCGGCTCGCTCGTGGATGCCGATCTGGCGAAGGAAAGCGCCCGTCTCCAGGCGCTGCAGATCCGCCAGCAGCTCGGCACGCAGTCGCTCTCCATCGCGAACCAGGCGCCGCAGGCCCTGCTCTCGCTCTTCCGCTGATCTCCAGCGCAACGCGGGCCGGCAAAACGCCGCCCGGCTCTTCTCCTCTTCCAGTCTCCTGAGGTTCCATGCACACCGCCACCACTGCCCGCCCCGCCGCCGCCGCCTATCGCCAGCGCCGCACGCCCCGGCAAATGGAGGCCGAAGTCTTCGTTCGCGCCAATCGCAGCATCCGCGAGGCGCTTTCCGGCCATGACGCAACGGCCATCGCCCGCGCCAAGGCGGATAATCGCCGGCTCTGGGATGTGGTCCTTTCCCTCGTCATGGACCCCGCCAATCAATTGCCCGCGCCCCTGCGCTCGCAGGTCGCCTCGCTGGCGCATGCCGTGCTGCGCGAATGCGACAATGATCCGCCGGATCTCCAATTCATCAGCGAAATGAACGACGCCGTGGCCGGCGGTCTCTGGAGCTGAGCTTGACGGGATCGCGCAAGCTTGGAACAGCTTGCACATGTCCAAGACCGAGATCGCGTCGCACCGCGGCGGGGCCTTCCTGTGGCCCGAAAACAGCATGCTCGCCTTTCGCAAGGCCCTCGCCTGGCCCGTCGAGCAGGTGGAGTTCGACGTCCATGCCAGCGCGGAGGGCGAGCCCGTCGTCATCCACGACGCCACGCTGGACCGCACCACCGATGGCAGCGGCCCGGTGGTGGACCTCTCCTGGGGCGAGTTGCAGCGCATCCGCGTGAAGGGGACGGGGGGCGAGACCCTGCCGCATCTCTCCGAGGTCGCGGCGCTGATCGGCCCCACGGGCCAGCGCCTGCGCCTCGAGGTGAAGGGCGATGCCGGCAAGCAGCCTTATCCTGGGCTGGTCGCGCGCTGCGGCCGCCTGCTGGACGGCATGGGCCTGCGCCACCGCACCATCTTCATGAGCTTCGAGACGCCAAGCGTGGCCGAGGCCGCCGCCCTGGGCGGCTTCGAGCAGATCGTCTGGCTGGTTGAGGGGCCCACGCTGCGCGGGCTGACACCCGGGCAGGCGGTCCACCAATGCCAGGCGCTGGGCGCCACCGAAATCGGCATCCATGTGAAGGGCGCGCATGCGGGGCTGCTGGCCGCGCTGCGCGAGGCGGGGCTGCGCCTCTCCGTCTGGGGGGCCAACCACGCGGACACCATCCACCACGCCCTGACGCTGGGCGTGGATGTGCTGGCGACGGATGATCCACCCCTGGCGGTAGATCTGCGGCGGCAGTCGTAACCGTTGCCTTGGGGCGACGCTGCCCGTAGCTTCCGGCGGGGCGGAACCACGCCGCAGGGAGGCCGGGCATGCTGCCCAACACGATGATTCCGACGCTGGATTTCGGCCTCGGCGAAGAGATTGACGCGCTGCGCGATTCCGTCCGCGGCTTCGCCGCCGACCGCGTGGCGCCCATCGCCGCCGAGATCGACAAGACCGACGAATTCCCCCGCCACCTCTGGCCCGAGATGGGCGCCCTCGGCCTGCACGGGATCACCGTGGATGAGCAATATGGCGGCGCCGGCATGGGCTACCTGGCGCATTGCGTGGCGGTGGAGGAGGTCAGTCGCGCCTCGGCCAGCGTGGGGCTCAGCTATGGCGCGCATTCCAACCTCTGCGTGAACCAGCTGGCCCGCAACGGCAATGCGGCGCAGAGGGCGAAATACCTGCCGAAGCTGATCACCGGCGAACACCTCGGCGCCCTGGCGATGAGCGAGCCGGGCGCGGGCTCGGACGTGGTCTCCATGAAGCTGCGGGCGGAGAAGCGCGGCGACCGCTACGTGCTGAACGGCACGAAGATGTGGATCACCAACGCGCATTATGCCGAAACCCTGATCGTCTACGCCAAGACCGACCCCGAGGCGGGCCCCAAGGGCATCACCGCCTTCATCGTCGAGCGGGGCATGAAGGGTTTCACCCCGGCGCAGAAGCTGGACAAGCTCGGCATGCGCGGCTCCCCCACCTCGGAGCTGGTCTTCGAGGATTGCGAGGTGCCGGAGGAGAACGTGCTGGGTGCGGTGAATGGCGGCGTGCGCGTGCTGATGTCGGGCCTCGATTACGAGCGCGCGGTGCTGGCCGCCGGCCCCCTGGGCATCATGCAGGCCTGCCTGGATGTGGTGGTGCCCTACATCCATGAGCGCAAGCAATTCGGCCAGGCGATCGGCGAGTTCCAGTTCATCCAGGGCAAGGTCGCGGACATGTACACGCGCTTCAACGCGGCCCGCGCCTATGTCTATGCCGTGGCGCGCGCCTGCGATGCGGGCAAGACCACGCGCAAGGATGCGGCGGGCGCGATTCTGTTTGCGGCGGAAGAAGCGACGAAGGCGGCGCTGGATGCCATCCAGATCCTGGGCGGGAATGGCTACATCAACGACTATCCGACGGGGCGGCTGCTGCGCGATGCGAAGCTCTATGAGATCGGGGCGGGGACCAGTGAAATCCGGCGGCTGCTGATCGGGCGGGAGCTGTTTCGTGAGACGGCTTGAAGGCCAGGGGGCTTTGCCCCCCGGACCCCCCAGCAGGGGACACGTCCCCTGCACCCCCATTCGTTGGGCGATGCTTGAGGGGCGGAGCCCCTCAAGATGACCACCATCAACCCCCGCAGCGAAGAATTCCGCGCCAACGCCGCCGCCATGCAGGCGCTGCTCGACCAGCTCGCCGCCCGCACCGCTGAGGCTGCATTGGGCGGCACGGAATCGGCCCGCGCCAAGCACACCGCCCGCGGCAAGCTGCTGCCGCGAAGCCGCGTCGAGCGCCTGCTGGACCCCGGCGCGCCCTTCCTGGAACTCTCGCCGCTCGCCGCCAACGGCATGTATGGCGATGAGGTGCCGGGGGCGGGCATCATCACCGGCCTCGGCACGGTGCAGGGCCGCGTCTGCGTCATCGTCGCCAATGACGCGACGGTGAAGGGCGGCAGCTATTATCCGCTGACGGTGAAGAAGCACCTCCGCGCGCAGGAGATCGCCGCGCAGAACAACCTGCCCTGCCTCTACCTGGTGGATTCCGGCGGCGCCAACCTGCCCAACCAGGACGAGCTCTTCCCCGACCGCGAGCATTTCGGCCGCATCTTCTTCAACCAGGCGAACATGTCCGCCGCCGGCATCCCGCAGATCGCCTCGGTCATGGGCAGCTGCACCGCGGGCGGCGCCTATGTGCCGGCCATGTGCGACGAGGCCGTGATCGTCCGCAACCAGGGCACCATCTTCCTGGGTGGGCCGCCCTTGGTGAAGGCCGCGACGGGCGAGGTCGTTTCCGCCGAGGATCTCGGCGGCGGCGATGTCCATACGCGCCTCTCGGGCGTGGCCGATCACCTGGCGGTGGATGACATGCACGCGCTGGGCCTGGTGCGCCGGATCGTGGGCAACCTCAACGCCAAGGCGCCGCCACAGCCGCCATACCCGCCCACCCCGCCGCTGCACGCGCCGGAGGAGCTGAACGGCATCATCCCGCGCGATGTCCGCCAGCCCTATGATGTGCGCGAGGTGATCGC
>NZ_JAIEQY010000255.1 GCF_019747315.1 Roseococcus sp.
TAATGGAATGACTGAACTTCGGAAGCAGGGGCCGAAAGGAGATTGTTCATTCTCCGGTACCCTTTGCCCAGCGGTCGATTTGCTGAAACGCCCCAAGCGCGGCGCAGCATAAACGACGCACTATCAATGAGATAAAGCTTGGGGGTTAAATCGGGTTACCCTCAAGCTTCGGAGACTTTGGAGCCTCCGGTGAGAGAAATCCGGGGTCGTTGCGTTCTCCAACCCTCAAGCCGTCGCGGCAAAACACCAGGAAACCTGCGGTTCACGGCGCTACTCGGGAAGGGGAAATGTGAGTTCGGAAAACCGACTGGAGCAGCGGTGGGAACTGGGGAACTACCTGCTCTGGGGGGCGGTGGCCGTCTCCATCTGCGCCACAGCCCGATGCACGCCCCATTGCTCCGTGTGGCAGCGGGGGCCTGATCGTCAGGCACCGGTGACGCGCCAGATCACGTCGCCCACGTCATCCGCCATCAGCAGCGAGCCATCCGGCCCGAGCGTCACGCCAACGGGGCGCCCATACGAGACCTTCTCGTCCGGTCCCAGGAAGCCCGTCAGAATATCGCGCGCCGGGCCTGATGGGCGTCCATTCTCGAAGGGTATGAACGCGAGCCTGTAGCCGCTGAGCTTGCTGCGGTTCCATGACCCGTGCTGGCCGATCGCCATGCCTTCCGGGAAGCCCGGCAGCGTGCCGGCGGGCACCCAGCACAGGCCGAGAGACGCCGTATGGCCGCCGAGCGCGTAATCCGGCGTGAGCGCGCGGGCAACCATGGCAGGGTCCTGCGGAACACGGTCGTCTACCACCCTGTCCCAGTAGCAGTAGGGCCAGCCGTAGAAGGCGCCATCGCGCACCGAGGTCAGATAGTCGGGTGGCGTCTCGTCGCCGAGGCCGTCACGCTCGTTCACCACGGTCCAGAGCGCGCCCGTCCGCTCCTCCCAGGCGAGGCCCACCGCGTTGCGCAAGCCGCCCGCGAATACGCGGTTGGTTCCCGTCTCCAGGTCGAGCTCCCATACGGCGGCGCGCCCTTCCTCCACCTCCATGCCGTCATCCGCGATATTGGTGAGAGAGCCGACGCCGGCGTAGAGCTTTTTCCCGTCAGGGCTGGCCAGCAGGCTGCGGGTCCAATGTCCGCCTGGCTTGAAGTCGACGATCTTGCGGCCCGGCGCGGTGATGCGATCTGCACCCGGCTCGTAGGGAAACACGACGACCCCGTCGGTGTTTCCGACATAAAACCGGTCGCCGATCAACGACATGCCGAAGGGCTGGTTCAGGCCTTCCAGGAAGACGTCCTGCACTTCGGCGACGCCGTCGCCGTCCCGGTCGCGCAACAGCGTGATGCGGTTGGCGCTCTCGCCCACGGCCCTGGCCCGGCGCATGGTGCTGACCATGGCGTAGTCGAAGGCGTTGCGCATGACAGCGCGCGGGACGCTGTTCGCCTCGGACACCAGGACGTCGCCATTGGGGAGTGTATGGATCCAGCGCGGGTGCTTCAGGCCGCGCGCGAAGGCGTTGACCTTGAGGCCCGCGGCGGCGATCGGCGTCTGTCCTTCGCTCCAGCCCTGAGCCGTCGGCATCTTCAGGGTGGGGATCACGCCTTGCGGCTTGGCTGCAGGAATGTCCGGCGTTTCGCCCCAGGCCGGCGTCGGGTTGCCGTCCCTCATGCGCCGCACGCGAAGCGCCGTGCCCCCAATCAGTGCCACACCCCGCGCGATGATGCTGGAAAAACTCAAGGTATCGTCTCCATCATCTGACGTGGCCGAGGATAACGCGGATCGCCCCGCACTGGATACCAACCGCCAGAACGCGACACCCCCGGGCGCGAAGGCGCCTCATCGCTCAGCTGGCGCGGGCCATAGCGCATCAACCTGCGTGACGGCTGTGGCGCTGGCTGCACGCAGCGCCTCGGCGAAGGCCGCTGCCGCGGGTGTGCCTCCACGTGCGGCGAGGCGCACGATGGCCGGTTGACTGACCAGCCAGGGGGCGGTGAGCGGCAGCAACGTCACCTCCCGCCGCGCGAGTGCAGCCGCCGCCGCGAAGGGGCTGATCAGCGCCACATGCTGGCGGTCCTGGATCATCGCGAGCCATGCTTCGGCAGATTCCACCATGACGGCCGGGCATGGTTGATCCGGTCGGGGCGTTCCATCCGCCGCCCGAGCCTCGGCCAGCGCTTGTTGCAACCGGGGCGCCAGATGGGCCGTCGTCACGAGGGGCCAGCGGAGCAATTGCGGCACGGTCGGGCGGCGCCTGCTCGCCAGCGGATGTCCGGCCGCCACAACGAAGGCCAGGCGCTGCACGGGCAGCGGCTCCAGTGTGAACAGCCCCTCGCCGAAGCTCGCGCCTGCCGTCACCACCGCGAGCTCGCAGAGGCCCCGCCGCAACTGCGCCAGTGCGGCAGGCCAGGCCAGCGTCTCCAGCCGCAAGCGCAGGCGCGGTCGGGTTTGGCGCAATGCGGCGGCGGCGGCCAGGCAGAGCGGCATGTTGAAGGGGCCGGCCGCGACGGCCACCTCTTCGCCCGAGCCACCGCGCCATTGGAGCAGCCTGTCATTCAGCGCCTGCATGCGGCCCACGATTTCCGGCGCCTCGGCCATCACCATGCGGCAGAGCCCGGTCGGCTCCGCCCCCTGGCGCGAGCGGCGGAAGAGCAGCCCGCCTGCCTGGCGCTCGGCGCCGGCGATGCTGCGCGTCAGCGCCGGCTGCGTCATGCCGAGCGCGATGGCCGCGCGGGTGAAGCCGCCATGGATCAGCACCGCCTCGATCCGTATCAGGTCTCGCACATCAAGCATCGGCGCAGCCTGGCACATCCATGCCGTTTCGACATGGATAAACTCGCTTGCGGCATTGGCGAACGCGTGTGGGGGGCGGCAGGCTGCATGGATCGGAGGTTCCCCATGCTGACCACGCGACGCACCCTGGCCGGACTCGGCACAGCACTTGCCACGCCGGCCCTGGCCCAGTCGGGCTTTCCCAGCCGCCAGGTGCGGTTGCTGGTCGCCGCTTCAGCCGGCAGCGGCGGCGATATCGTCGCTCGCCTCGTGGCCGAACCGATGCGCGATGATCTCGGGCAGTTGGTCGTCGTGGACAACCGGCCCGGCGCCAGCGGCAATACCGGGGCGGATGCCGTGTTCCGCTCGCCCGCCGATGGCTACACCGTCCTCCTGACGGCCGGCGCCTTTGCCATCTCGCCTTCCGTGCTGCGGCACCTGGCCTTTGATCCGGTGCGCGACTTCACCGGGGTGGCGCTGCTGGCCACCGTGCCGGTCATCGTGGTGGTCCGGCCCGAGAGCCCGCTGCGCAGCATCGCCGACATCATCGCCGCCGCCCGCGCGCGCGGCACCGGGGTCAGCTATGCCAGCTTCGGCATCGCGACGCCGCCGCACCTGATCGGCGAGCGCATGGGGCTGGAGGCTGGGCGCCGCATGACGCATGTGCCTTATCGCGTCAGTGCGCAGGCCTTCCCGGACATCGCCTCCGGCGCGCTCGACTTCGCCATTCTGGATGCGGTGGCGATGACGCCGCACATCACCTCCGGCCGGGTGCGCGCCCTGGCCGTGAACGGCACACAACGTGCCGTGGCGCTGCCCGACGTGCCGACGCTGCGCGAGGCGGGGCTCGGCTTCGATGCGGTGGGCTGGCATGGCGTCTTTGCCCCCGCCGCCACACCCGCCCCCGTGGTGCAGCGGCTGAATGCCGCCTTCAGCGCGGCCGTGTCCCAGCCGCGCGTCCGCCATGCGATCGTCGCGGGTGGCGCCATTCCCATTGACCCGCCGCTCTCCGCCAGCGCCTGGACGGCGCGCTTCCGCGAGGAGGTCGTGGCCTGGGGCGAGGTGGCACGCGCCGCCGGCGTGGAGGTGGAATGACCATGCCGCAAGTGGTCCGTGACATCGCCTATGGGCAGGCCGGCATCGCCCGTGGCAGCGTACCGCGCCAACTGACATTGCGCATGGATGCCTATCTGCCCGATGCGCCATCCGGGCCCGTGCCAGCCGTGATCCTGGCCTTTGGCGGCGCCTTTCTGCGCGGCAGCAAGGAGGATGACTGCTTCCCCACCGCCGGCCGCTTTGGCCCCAACACCGCCATGGCCGAATACGCCCGGCGCTTCGCCGCCGAGGGCTTCGCCTGCTTCTCGGTGGGGTATCGCCTGGGCGGAGATGATCCGGACCCCGGAGCGACCCCGGTGCTGACGCGGCCCGATGACGTCCCCACCGGCCGGATCGACGAGGTGCGCGAAATCCTGGGCTTGCCGCCCGCCACCACGCGCCAGATCGCCGAGACCATCGAGGCCGCCATAGATGACGTCACCGCCGCCGCGCGGTACGTCATCACCCGCGCCACCGATTTCGGCGTGGACCCCGCGCGGGTGGTGTTGGGCGGCTGGTCCGCCGGCGGCCGCTGCGCACTCTATGCCGCCTATGCCGAGCATGTGCCCTGCGTCGGCGTATTGGCGCTCTCGGGGCTGATCCAGCCTGAGGACATCGCGGCACATGCCCGGCCAGGCCTGGCCTTGCCGCCTATGCTGCTGGTGATGGCGGAGGCGGATGTTGGCTCTGTGCTCACCTTCGGGCCGGGGATGGTGCAAACCCTGCGGGAACACGGCAGCGATGCGCGGCTGGTGCAGGTTCCGGACCGCGACCATTGGTATTGCGCGGAGGCGATGACCGATGCCGGCATGACGGTGCAGCAGGCCCTGCGCGCCGCGCTGCGCAACTGGACGGGGCAGTGATGTCGCTCGCGCTGCTGGAGGCTTTTGCCGCCGCCTATAACCGCCATGACATCGAGGCGCTGCTGGGCATGATGACTGAGGATGGCGTCTTCGAGATGGCATCCGGGCCCGAGGCTTGCGGCCGGCGCCACCAGGGACGGGAGGAACTCCGCACCTCGCTCGCCTGGGCCTGGCACCATTGGCCCGATGCGCGTTGGGAGGATGCGGTGCATGTCGTCGCGGGTGATCGCGGTTTCAGCGAATGGACCTTCCGCGGCACCGATGCCGGAGGCCGGGTCATGGAGGTCCGCGGGGTGGATGTGTTTGAATTGCGGGATGGGCTGATCGCGCGGAAGGACAGCTATCGGAAGCAGCGTGTACGGGGTTAGCAGGCTGCGGATGGCTCGAATGGTTTGGTTGACGCGGGACCCGAGGACAATGAAGGCGCATACGAAGGAGACCGCCTATTCCTTCGCTCGCTTAGGAAGCGCAGCGATATGCGCGTCCCCCGCCCCGCCGTGATCGGGCTCTCCGCCGCGATGCTGCTGCCCATCGCGCGGACCAGGCCACGGCAGATCGACAGCCCAAGGCCCGAACTCACTGCAATGCGGTCGGTGTGCGCGGCACGAAAGAATGCGTCGAGGAGACGCGGTAGGTCCTCGGCCGGGATGCCGGGGCCGTCATCTTCCGCCACCAACAGCATCTCTGTCCCCTCACGACGCGCCGCGGCACAACCTGCCCGGCTTCCAGCCGCACCATGTCCAGGATAGCGGACATCCGGCGAGCGAGGCGCGTCGCCGCTTCCTCGATGCTGGCCAGCAGGTCTGCGCAGGTGGCCTCCGAGAGCGCCGCGCCGGCGGTACGGAGCGTCTCGGCGGCACCGCTAATGGTGGTGAGCGGGGCGCGCAGATCATGCCCGAGGCTGGTCAGCGCCGCGGTGCGCAACGCCTCCGTCTGGCCGCGAGCCCGGGCATTGGTCGCGATACCCGCCAACCGCCCGCGTTCCAGCGCGACGGCCGCCTGGTCCAGCTGTGCCTCCATCGCGCGATCGGCCTCGGGGTCCGGTGCTTCGGCCCCAGGCCGCAATCATACGGTCCAGGAAGGTGCCGCCGGCCTCGGCGGTGATGCGGAGCAGGAAGCGATCCCTCTCGACCAGCTTGCCACCCGTGACGGCACTGCGGTCTCCGCCCGCTTCGCGGATCACGCTCGCGATGCCCTGCACGATCTTGCCGTCCGAGGGGATGATCTTGCCGGCCTCGACCGGCACATGGTCACCGCGCTTCAGTTCCGTGGCGGCGCGCCCTCGGCCCCGGGGGTGAGCGGCGCATCGCCGCGCCAGGGCGGATCGATGGTGATGGCACCCCCCGCCACGCGCGACACACAGGCGCAAATGCGGCGATTCTCGGCATGCTGGCGGTCCGAGAAGAAGACGTCGCGGTGATCCACGACCCCCTCCACCGCCATCACATCCAGCGCGCAGAGCCCGCATTCGCCGCGCCGGCAATCGGAGAGCACGCCGATGCCGGCGGCCTCCAGCGCGTCCAGCATGCTCACATCGGCCGGCACCCTCACCTCCCGTCCCAGGCGGGGAATGCGGACGGTGAAGTCGCGCGGCGCCGCATGGCCGGAGGAGCCGAAGGTCTCGAAGACCAGGCTCGCCTTCGGGCGCCCGGCGGCGGCCCAGGCGCGCCGCGCTGCGGTCAGCAGGCCGATCGGGCCGCAGACATAGGCCTCCGCCCCCGGGGCGAGGGCGGCGAAGACGGCGTCCAGGTCGGGCCGGCCCGCCTCATCCTCGGCCTGCACCACCAGCGCGTCGCCCAGCAGGGCCGCGAGTTCCGGCAGATAGGCCATCGCCGCCCGGGACCGGCCCGCATAGAGCAGGCGGAAGGATGCGCGCCGCCGCAGCAACGCCTCGGCCATGCTCAGCATCGGCGTGATGCCGATGCCGCCGGCCAGCAGCAGCACCTCGGGCGCGCCCGCCGCCAGCTCGAAATGGCTGGCGGGGCGGGAGATGGTGAGCCGCGCGCCGACCGGCAGCGCCCACATGGCGCGCGAGCCGCCGCGCCCCGCATCCTCGCGCTGGACGGCGATGCGAAAGGCGCCGTCGCGCGGCCCGGCACCGACCAGCGAGTAGTGCCGCAGCGTCTGGCGCCCCGCGACATCGAGGCGGATCCGCAGATGCGCGCCGGTGGGATAGGCCATGGCGCCCTCATCCGGCGCCAGGGTGAATTCGCGGATGCCGGGCGTCAGCTCCCGCGTGGCGCGCAGCGTGGCGCTGATCCAGCTGTGATCATGCTGCATGCGCGTCAGGCCCAGCTGCGGCGGCGGATCAGCGCCCCGCCGGGGACGAGGCGCAGCGTGTCCTGATCGCGCAGGACGAATTCCAGGTTGCGTCGGGCAAGGCGCGCGTGCTCGCGCATCAGCGCCTCGGCGCGCGCGCCCTCGCGCCGTTCGATCGCCTCCACCACGGCGCGGTGCTGCTCCTGCGCGACGGTGAGCACGCGCTGCGCCTCGGGCAGCGCGGCCTGGGCCAGCACGAAGCCGGAGGGCGAGGCGAAGGGCAGCGCCACCACCCGGCCGATCTGCCGCGCCAGCACGGCGCTGCCGGCGCATTCCACCAGCAATTCGTGGAAATGCGCGTTGAGCGCGACGTAATCGGTGAAGCCGGCCTCGCTGATCGGGGCCGCCATCGCCTCGTCCAGCCGGGCGATCAGGCGCTTCATCTCGGCCAGCGCCGCACCTGGTGCGCCACGCTCGGCGGCGAGGCGCGCGGCATGGCCCTCCAGCAGGCCACGCAGCTCGATCGCGTCCTGGATCTCCTCCTCGGCGAAGGATTTCACCGCGAATCCGCCGGAGGGGATGGCTTCCACCAGCCCCTCCTCGGCCAGGCGCGCGAGCGCCGCGCGCACCGGCGTGCGGGAGGCGCCGAGGCGCTCGGCGACGGAGGGTTCAGAGAGGCGCTCGCCCGGCGGCAATTCGCCGCTGAGGATGAGGTCGCGCAGGCGGAGCTGGGCGGAGAGGGTCTGCGACATGCTATTCGGCCGCCACGCGCTGCGGCGCCTGTTCGGCCGCGACCATCCGGTCGATCACGCGGCGCGCCCACATCGAGCCGGCATCGATGTTGAGGTTGTAGAAGACATGGTCCGGGTTCTCGTCCATGGCGCGCTGCTGCGCCTCCACGATGGCCTCGTCCTGCGCGAAGATGCGGGTCACGCCCTGCTTGATCTGCGTCGTCACCAGCTGCTCGTGCCGGCGATAATCGCGGGCATTGGCCCAGAAATAATGGCAGGTCTTGTCGGTGGCCGGCGTGATGGTGTTGAGCACCACCATGGTCACGCCCTGGCTGCGGTCCCCCTCGGGCGCGCCGCTGCCGGTGGCGGCGACGCCCACATCAATGGCGACGGTGCAGGGCGCCTCGAAGCGGATGATCTGCCAGCGATCCACCCGGCCGGGCTTGCCGTATTGCGCGCGCCAGAAGGGCGGCGGCTCGATGTCGATCATCCAGCGCGTCACCGTCGCGGTGCGCTCGCCATGCGTCACGTCGAAGGGCGCCTCGGCCACATGGTCGTCGCCGATGCTGTCGGCATGGATGAAGGTCTCGTGCGTCAGGTCCATCAGGTTGTCCACGATCAGGCGGTAGTCGCATTGGGCGTGGATCAGGCTGCCATCGCCGGCCCAGGCGGGGTCGTCATTCCAGTGCAGGTCGGGCACCAGGGCGGGGTCGGCCAAAGCGGGGGCGCCGGGCCAGACCCAGATGAAGCGGTGCCGCTCGACGACGGGGAAGCTGCGCACGCGGGCGGCGGGGTTGATCGTCTCCTGCGAGGGCATGTGCGTGCAGCGGCCGCGGGCGTCGAAGCGCAGGCCGTGATAGCCGCATTGCACCTCATCGCCGCGCAGCTTGCCCATGGAGAGCGGCAGCAGCCGGTGCCAGCAGGCATCGAGCAGAGCGACGGCGGCGCCCTCGGTGGTGCGGTAGAGCACGAGCTTCTTGCCGCAGATGGTGCGGGCGAGGAGGTCGCGCTTCACCTCATGGTCCCAGGCGGCGGCGTACCAGGCATTGAGGGGGAAGGTGGGGGTTTCGGGCATGACGGCTTCCGCTGGCGACGTATCCATCCTGTATACAAATCGTATGCCGCCGCGCCAAGCGAAAGGGGCGCGGCTTCCGGGCGATTAGCGAAAAGTCCAAGAATTAGCTCGTTTGGTGCATGCAAGTTCCAATTTTCCTTGGGTATCTGCCATCTTGTTCAAGAAGCTTTCAATTCTGCATTACGTCTGCATGCAGCGCACACACAATCACGCGGTACCTGCGTTTTCCCGGCCGGCAGCCTGCCCATTCTCACCCGGGCAACCGCCGCCACCGTGAAAGCCGCCTCGCCCACCCGGAGGACATCCAACGACATGAACGCCATCCCGCGCCGCGCCGCCCTCGCCCTGCCCCTCCTCGCCACGCCCGCCCTCGCGCAGACCGAGGCCTATCCCGCCCGCCCGCTGCGTTTCATCGTACCCGTCGCGGCCGGCGGCTCGGCCGATGCGCAGGCGCGCGTGGTCGCGCAGCGCCTCGCCGAGCGCTGGGGCCAGCCGGTGGTGGTGGAGAACCGGCCCGGCGCCAATGGCGTGGTCGCCGCCCAGGCCTTCCTCCAGACGCCGCCCGATGGCCACACCATCTTCGCCACGCCCTCGGGCCCTATCGCCATCAACCCGCATCTCTATCGCCGCCTGCCCTATGACCCGTTCCGGGATTTCGCCTTCGCCTCGCTGATCAGCGTGATCCCGCTGGTGCTGGTGGTGCACCCCTCGGTCCCCGCCAATGATCTGCAGGAATTCCTGGCCCTCTCGCGCCGCCTGGGCGATGGGCTGACGCATGCCTCGGCCGGCATCGGCACGCCCTCGCACCTCACCATCGCGATGACGCGCGCCATGGGGCAGGGCGGCAACCCCACGCATGTGCCCTTCGGCGGCTCCGCCCCGGCCCTGACCTCCCTGGTCGGCGGCCAGACCATGGCGATGTGGGATGCGGCCTTCTCCGCGGCGCCCTTCATCCGCGACAACCGGCTGAAGGCCCTCACCGTCGCGCATAATGAGCGCCTGGCGCTGCTGCCCACCGTGCCGACGACGGGTGAGCAGGGCGTGCCGGACCTGCTTTCCTCCACCTGGATGAGCTTGTGCCTGCACGCCACGACGCCACCCGACCGGGTGCGGCGCTTCTCGGCCGAAGTGGACCACATCCTGCGCGTGCCGGAATCGCGCGACATGCTGGCCGCCCAGGGCGCCATCGTGCGCGGCGGCACGCCGGAGGATTTCGCCAGCTTCGCCCGCGCCGAATCCGAAAAATGGGGCCGCCTCGTGCGCGAGACCGGCGCCACCATGGACTGAGCCCCAGTCCGACATCATCTGACGCAAGGCCCGCCAGAGGCCGCACACCACCAGGGAGTCCCGGAATGATCTCGCTCACAGTCAACAACCGCCCCGTCACCGTGGCGGCCGAGCCCGAAACGCCCCTGCTCTGGGTGTTGCGGGAATATCTGGGCCTGACCGGCACCAAATATGGCTGCGGCGTCGCCGCCTGCGGTGCCTGCACCGTGCATCTGGATGGCGAGGCGGTGCGCGCCTGCTCGCTCCCGGCCTCGGCCGCCGCGGGCAAGTCCGTCACCACCATCGAGGGCCTGCCTGGCGGCGCCGAGAACCCCCTGGTCCGCGCCTGGGTCGCCGTCGAGGCGCCGCAATGCGGCTACTGCCAGACCGGCCAGATCATGCAGGCCGCCACCCTCCTCGCCCGCACCCGCCAGCCCAGCCGCGATGAGATCATCGCGCATATGGACGGCAATCTCTGCCGCTGCGCCGCCTACAACCAGATCGTCGAGGCGATCCAGCTGGCCGGCCGGGGGGCGTGACATGAGCCAGAACACCATGATCGGCCGCCGCGGCCTGCTGGCCGGCGCCACCGGCCTCACCCTCGCCTTCGCCTTCACCGGGCCCGAGACGGCCGAGGCCGCGGGCCCCGCGACCCTGAACGCCTATGTCCGCATCGCGCCGGACGGCATCATCACCATCCAGGCCCCGGTGCCGGAGATGGGCCAGGGCTCCAACACCTCCCTCCCGCTGATCGTCGCCGAGGAGCTGGACGCGGATTGGAGCCGCGTGCGCATCGAGACCGCGCCGGTCCGCCCGGCCTATGACAGCCCGATCTTCCGCAGCCAGTTCGTGGTCGCGAGCCTCTCGGTGCGCGGCTACTGGATGCCGCTGCGCATCGCCGGCGCCCAGGCCCGGCGCGTGCTGCTCGATGCCGTGGCCGCCCGGTGGGGCGTGCCGGTGGGCGAACTGACCACCGAGCCGAGCATGGTGGTCCATGCCGCCTCCAACCGCCGCATTTCCTATGGCGAGGTCGCGGCCTTCGCGACGGTGCCGGCGAGCCTGCCCGAGATCGCGCCCGCCGCCCTCAAGCCCGTGGCCGCCTTCCGCCTGATCGGGCGCGACGTGCCGCGCTTCGACGTGCCGGCCAAGGCGCTGGGCCAGACTCTCTTCGCCATTGACGTGCGGCTGCCCAACATGCTGCACGCGACGGTCGCGCGCTCGCCGGGCCTGGGCGCCCGCCCGGCCTCGCACAATGGCACGGAATTGCTGCGCCGCCCGGGCATCACCCATGTCATCCCGCTCGACCAGGGTGTGGCCATCGTGGGCGAGCGCATCGAGGCGGTGCTGGATGCGCGCCGGGCGCTCACCGTGCAATGGACGCCGGGCGAGGGGGCCGCGCATGAATCGAACGCCGCCCTCGCCTCCTACCTCGCCGATGCGCGCGACACGGCCAAGCCCGCCGTCGCCGCTGGCCGCACGGGCGAGGCCGCGCAGGCCATCGCCGCCGCCGCGCGCGTGCACACCGCCGAATTCGCGAGCGACTATGTCTACCACGCGCAGATGGAGCCGCTGACCTCCGTAGCCTCCGTCACCGCCGAGGGCGTCGAGATCTGGACCGGCACGCAATGGCCGAGCCAGGTGCGCGACGAGGCGGCGAAGATCGCGGGCGTCACGCCGGATCGCGTGAAGGTCAACATGCTGACCATGGGCGGCGGCTTCGGCCGGCGCGCCGCGGTCGAGACCGTGCTGGAGACGGTGCAGATCGCCCGCGCGGTGGGCCGCCCGGTGAAGGTGATGTCGACGCGCGAGGATGACATCGCCAATGCCCATGCGCGGCCGATGACGGCGCATCGCATCGATGTGGGGCTGGACGCGCAGGGGAAGATCACCGGCTGGCGGCACCGCCTCGCGGCGGATCTCGTGGTGCCCATCCTCTATGGAAGGGCGCGGCTGGAGGCGCAGCGCGGCGTGGATCACATCGTGACCTACCACGCCAATGTCGCGCATTACGACGTGCCGGCGGCGCTGACCGAGCATGTCTATCGCGAGCATGGCGTGCG
>NZ_JAIEQY010000162.1 GCF_019747315.1 Roseococcus sp.
GATCAGCCGCCCTGGCCGCAATACATCCCGCCGCCCAATCTTCTGATCAAGCCACGATAAGAAAAAAGGGGCCTCCGGCGGCTGGGGCCGGGGCCCCAGACCCCTTTCCTTAAGTATCGGGGTCTGGGGCCTCTCGGCCCCAGCCGCCGGAGGCCCCTTTTACTTGAACCTTCGCGGCCGCAGCCCCGCCTGAAACCAATTGATCATCGAGTAGATATCATGCACCGGCAGCCCCGTGGCCTCCGCCACATCGGCGGCATAGGGCGGCATGTTCGTGCATTCCAGCACGATGGCGCCGACCTCGGGATGCGCCGCCACCAGGCGCGCGGCGGCGTCCAGGATGTCTTGCCGGGCCAGGTCCACATCCAGGTCATTCTTCTCGGCGCGGATCAGCACGCGGAAGAATTCCCGCCCGCCCTCGGTGCCCTCGATGGGGACGTCCAGCGGCACGCTGGCCGCCTCCAGGTGGCGCGGTGTGACGCCGGCCTTGTTCACGGTGATCACGCCCACGCGCTGGCCCGGTGGCAGCGTCGCCTGCACCCAGGGCACCTGCATGAGCGAGGAGGTGGCGACGGGCACCTGCACCGCCGCGGCCAATTCGCGCTGGAACAGGGAAAGGAAGCCGCAATTGGTGGTGATGCCCTCGGCGCCGAGATCCACCAGGTCCCGCGCGGCCTCGATGAAGGCCTCCAGCAGGCCGGTGGCGCCCTGCTCCACCACGCGGGTGGGCGAGGCGCCGCGCACCACGCGGAACAGCACGGGGAAGTTCCAGGTCAGCCCATTGCCCATATCGCCGAGGATGCGCGGAAACCGGGCTTCCAGCATGAGAATGCCAAGCGGCGCGCCATAGATGGATTTGCCTCCGCGCGCGATTTCGCCTGGCATCATTCCCTCCCGGACCGAGCGCGCCTAGATAAGCAGCCGATCGCCGGAAGGAGAACCCCCGATGCGCCGCCGTTCCTTGCTTGCCCTGCCGCTTGCCGCGCCCGCTGTCGCGCTCGCCCAGGAATCCTGGCCGAGCCGGCCCATCACCGTGGTCAGCGGCTTCCCCAATGGCTCGGGGATCGACATCTACATGCGCCGCATGGCCGAGCCGCTGAGCCGCGCACTGAACGGCCAGAACATCATCGTGGATAATCGCTCGGGGGCCGGGGGCAACATCGCCTCCGACTTCGTCGCGAAGTCGCGGCCGGATGGCTACACGCTCTACTTCGGCACGGCCGGCACGCATGCGATCAATGCGACGCTCTATCGCACGCTGCCCTTCGATGTGGTGCGGGATTTCACGCCCATCGCGCATCTGGGTGACGTGCCGAATGCGCTGACGGTCAGCATCGAGCGCCGGCCGCAATTCACCGATTGCGCCACGCTGCTGGCTGCCGCGCGCGCCAATCCGGGGCGGCTGAACTATGCCTCCACCGGTAATGGGGCGTCCACGCACCTGGCCGGCGCGCAATTCGCGGTTGCGGCGAATATCGACATCACCCATGTGCCCTATCGCGGCCAGCCGGGCGCGCAGACGGCGCTGCTGGCGGGGGATGTGGATTTCTTCTTCAATCAGGTGGGGCCGGCGCTGGGGCCGATCCGCCAGGGGCAGACGCGGGCCTTGGCGGTGACGACGGCGCAGCGCCTGTCCATCCTGCCCGACGTGCCGACGGTGGCCGAGGCCTGCAACCTGCCCGGCTTCGTCAGCACCACCTGGTACGGGATGTTCGGCCCCGCCAACCTGCCCGCACCCATCGTGCAGCGGCTTTCGGCAGCGATCACCGGCGTGCTGCGTGACCCGCAATTCAGCGAGTGGCTGGTGACGACGCAGGGCATTTCGCTCCCGCCCGTCTTCACGCCCGCGGAGTTCGCCGCGATCCAGCGGCGCGACATCGCGAGCTGGGCCGAAATCGTCCGCCGCTCCGGCGCGTCCGTGGACTGAGCGGCGCCGCCTTGAAGTCCCGGGGTCTGGGGCCTCTCGGCCCCAGCCGCCGGAGGCCCTTTTTCTATTCTTCCAGTGCCCCATCCCGCAGCCGGATCTGCCGGCCATGATACTCCGCCACCGCCGGCCGATGCGCGATGGAGAAGATCATCGCCTCCGGCAGCCGCAGCGCCAGCGTCTCGTAGAGCGCGCGTTCCGCCACCGGGTCCAGGCTGGCCGTGGCCTCGTCCAGGAAGAGCCAGGCGGGTTTCACCAGCAGGGCGCGCGCCAGGGCCACCCGCTGCTGTTCCCCGCCCGAGAGGAGTTGCGACCAGGGCTCCTCCACATCCAGCTTGGACGCGAGGTGCGAGAGGCCGGCATCGGCCAGGGCTGCCAGGATTTCGGCCTGGGGGAAGCGCTCGGCCGCTTCGGGGTAGCAGAGCACGCGGCGCAGCGTCCCGAGCGGCAGGTAGGGGCGTTGCGGCAGAAAGAGGGCCACCTCGCCGGGGGGCGTGCTGAGGCTGCCGCGGCCGAAGGGCCAGATGCCGGCCAGCGCCCGGAACAGGGTGGATTTGCCGCTGCCCGAGGCGCCAGTGAGCAGCACGCGCTCGCCCGCGCGGAGTTCGAGCGACGCGTCCTCCAGCAGCACGCGCCCATCGGGCAGGCGCAGATGCAGGTGGGAGAGGCGCAGCACCCCGGGCGTCCCCGCTTCGCCGCGGACGCCGTCGCCATCCTGCGCGGCGGCGCGGGCGGCTTCCAGCGCGTCGCGGAAGCCGATGAGGCGTGTGACGGTGGCCCGCCATTCGGTCAGGCTCGCGTAATTGTCCACGATCCAGGACAGCGCACCCTGCACCTCGCCAAAGGCCTGGGCGGTCTGGGTCAGGCCGCCCAACGGGATGCGCCCGGCGAAGAAGGCGGGGGCGGCGACGACGAAGGGAAACACCGTCGCGACCTGGCTGTAGCCGGCGGTGAAGAACGTCAGGCGCTTGGTCGCGACCATCAATGCCCACCAGTTTTCCATCAGCGCGCGGAAGCGGGTGATGAGGGCATGGCGCTCCTCCGCCTCGCCGCGATGGAGCGCCACGCCTTCGGTGCTGTCGCGGAAGCGCACCAGGGCGTAGCGGAAATCCGCCTCCACCTTTTGCTGGTTGAAGTTCAGCCGCGTCAGCCGCCGCCCGATCAGATGGGCGAGCCAGGTGCCGAGGGCCGCGTAGAGGATGGCGATCCAGACCATGTAGCCGGGGATGGTGATGCCCAGGATGGTGGCCGGGCCAGAGAGCGCCCAGAGCACCAGCAGGAATGAGAACAGCGTCACCACGCTGCGCATCAGCCCGAGACCCAGGGTGAGGGTCTCATCCACGAACAGCTTGGCGTCCTCGGCCAGGCGCTGGTCGGGGTTGTCGGCGCCGAAACCACTGAAGGAAAGGCGGTAATAGGCGCGATCGGCCAGCCATTCGGCCAGGAGGCGTTCGGTGGTCCAGCGGCGCCAGCGGATCTGCAAGGCCTGGCGCAGGTAGATCGCGTAGACGGCGATGACGATATAGGCGGTGGCGATCCAGACGAAGCCGGGCATCAGCCCGCTCTCCGTGTCGTGCCAGGTGAAGAGCAGGGCCGAGAAGGCGCCCGCATCCCGGGCCTCCAGCGAATTGAAGAATTCGCGGTTCCAGTAGGAGAGGAGCACCGACATCGCGACCAGCGAGAGGTTCAGCACGACCACGATAGCGAGCAGGCCGCGCGCCGCCCAGCGATCCTCGCCGCGCCAATAGGGCAGGGCGAGGGAGAGGGCTTCGCGGATGGCCTTCATGGCGTGGTCTCCGAAATCCGGGCCAGCGCCTCGGGGTGGCCGGGCGCGATGGCCAGGGCTTGCGCAAGCAGGGCGCGGGCGGTGGCGTGCTGGCCCTGGGCGCGGGCAAAGGCGGCGGCGGCGAGCATGGCCTCGGCGCCATTGGGCGGCAGGCGGGCGATCTCGCCCTGGGCTTCGGTGACGCCGGGGGCATGGGCCCAATAGGCCTCGCGGCGGCCCTGCTGGCCGGCCAGCTCACGCTCGATGGACAGGCGCAGCGCGGGGCGCAGCTTCTCGGGCAGGGCGGCGAGTGCGGGGCGCATGGCGCGCTGGTAGCTGCGATAGAGGAAATCCGGGTCGTGGCTGGATGTCTGGCCGCCCTCCCAGATGCGGTAGCAGTAGAGGATCTCGGGCAGGCATTCGAGGTGGAGGCCGGCGAGCACGGCCGCCTGGAGAAACTCCCAATCCTCGAAATAGGCGCGGTCCAGGGTGAAGCCGCCCATGCGGTCCCAGGCAGAGCGACGCATGAACATGTTGGCGTCGCCAAAGCCGTTGCGGAAGACGCCGAGCGAGGCGCATTCGCCCAGCGGAATCCAGCCGATGGGCCGCGTGCTGCGGTGGCGCGGCGGCGGGCCGGCGCCGCGGAAGCCCTGCATCTGGCAGGTCAGGACATCGGCGCCGGAATGCTGCGCGGCACGGACGAAGGTCGAGATCTCGTCGGGCCAGGCGGCGTTGTCGTCATCCATGAAGAGCAGGAATTCGCCCGCCGATGCCTCCACCGCACGATGGCGCGTCACCCCCTGCCAGGAATTCGCGGCATTGCGGAGAAGCTGCCAGCCGCGCGCGGCGAAGCGCGGGCGCAGGGCTTCGAGGAATTGGCGCGTGGCGGGGTCGGTGCTGGCGTCATCCACCAGGATGAGCTCGACGCGGGGGTAATCCTGCCGCTCGATGGAGGCGATGGCGTGGGCCAAGGGCTCATGCCGGTTGAAGGCGGCCATGCAGACCGAGACCAGCGGCGGCGCCGTGTGGACGGGTGGCGCGGCCGGGCGCGGCAGGCTGGCATGCCAGTCGAGCCAGAGCTCGCCCGTGGCGGCAGGGGTGATGGCCGGCGCGCCGGGGGTGACGCCCTCGCGCAGCGCGCGCGCCAGCGCCGTGGTCAGCGCGGCGGGCGTTCGGGCATAGAGCAGGCGCGGGCGGTCCGCCTCGGCCACCAGCTCGCCAATCCCGCCGACACCGGGGGCCAGGAAGGGCAGCCCGGCGGCGAGGCATTCCAGCACCACATAGGGCGCGTTCTCCATGCGCGAGGCGATGATGGCGAGCCGGCCCGGCCCGGCCAGGTAGTCGCGCGCCTGGTGCGGGTCGAGGTGGTTCAGCACGCCCCAGGGCATGGGCCAGGATTGCGCCGTCGCGGCCAGCCAGGCGAGCGCATGCACACCCGCCATATGCCCCACCTTGCCCAGGAAGGTGACGCGGGCGGGCGGCGTGCCGGCGCGGATCAGCCCGGCGATGGCGGCGCAGAAGAGGCCGAGGCCCTTGCGCTCCTCCAGCCGGCCGAAGAAGACCAGCTCCTCGACGGGGGCCGCTGGCGCGGGTTTGGCCGGGGCCACGAAGCCGCTGGGCAGCAGGTTGGGCAGCACGCGGTGCTCGGGCAGTTGCCAGCCCATCTCGCGCACCACGTCCAGGATGTAGCGCGAGGGCGCGGTGACCTGGTCCGCCCCCTCGGCGCTGCGGCGCTCCATGAAGTCGGTTTCCAGCTCGCCGCTATGCGTCAGGAATTGCGCCGAATGGGCGAAGTGCCAGAGCGTCGGGCTGTGGATGTGGCAGACCAGCGTGGTGCCGGCGAAGGCGAGGCCGCAGCGCTTGGCCACGGTGGTCCAATAGCCGATGCCGCGCATCTCGTGGAAATGGATGGCATCGAAGCGCTGCGTCTTGAGCCAGTGATAGGCGCCGATGGAAAGCTCGGCCTCGGTGCCCTCCAGGAAGAGGGAGACGAAGGTGATGCCGCGCGCCGCGTAATGGGTGCGCCAGCGGGTGACGGGCTCATTCTCGGTATAGGCGGAGGGGTAGAGGATCGTGACCTCGTGGCCGCCGGCCACCAGCGTCTCGGCCAGGGCCAGGAAGGCGGTGCCCATGCCGCCATTGCGGATGGGCCCCACCACATCGAGGGTCAGCAGGCAGACGCGCTGCCGCGCCATCAGGCGCTGGCCGTGACGATCACCGCACTGCCATCGGCCTCGCGCGACTGGATGCTCCAGCCGGAATCGGCGAGCAGGCGCTCCAGCGCCTCTGCCGCGATGAACCACCACCAGGGGGATGTCAGCCCGGCGGCGGCCGCACCCTCGCGCGTCATGCGGGCGGGGAAGGCGTCGAATTGCGGCAGGTGGAAGCCGAGTGCTGCCCGCAGCGCCACGGTGCGCGCCGCGTCCAGCTCACCCGCATGCCAGAGGCCGAAGCCCAGCGCGGCGAGTTCGGGCGTCATCGGCACCACCTGGCTGCGCAGGATCAGCCGCCGCGCCCCGGTGGCGCGCAGCCCGGCGAGGCGGCGTGGCGGATCGCCATCCAGCAGCGCCAGGTCATCGCCATCCACCACCAGGTCCAGATCGGGCAGGCGCTCGCGCAGGTCCGGCGCGTCGAAGCTGCCGCGCATCCACCAGGCGCGCCATGCGCCGGGGTCGGCATGGAGTGGCACGGGAAGCGGGTCCCGCGCGGCGGGGCGGGTGGCGAGCAGCGCCTCGGCCTGGGGCGCGAGGCCGAGGCGCGCGCCCGCCTCCTGCAGCAGAAGGTCTGCGCCCTCGGGTCGCTCGGGCGTCATCGCCTGGAGGCCGGCGGCGCCGGCGGCCAGGGCGCGCAGCGCGGCTTCCGGCATCTCGCGCGGGTCCGCCCAGGCCAGCAGCACGGATTGGCCGGGCGCGGCCGCCATGAGGCGCTGCACCAGCGGGCTGGGCGGCGGCGGGGCGGCAGGTTCGGCAGCGGCCTTGGCGGGCGCCTTGGCCGGCAGGGCGGCTTGCAGCGCGGCCAGCCAGCGCGCCACGCGCTTGGCGTTCACGCCCAGGTCCGAATAGCCGAAGAGGCTGCGCGAATAGAGAAACAGGCTGGTGCCCGCCGGCGTGGCCACCACCTCGGCCACGATGATGTCCGGGTAGTTCACCAGGCCAGACCGCTCCACCCATTGCGCCTGGCGCCGCTCCGGCCAGGACGCCAGGCGCCAGGTGCGCGGGAAGCCCTCGGCCAAAGCGAGGAGGGTGGTGAAGACCGCATCCGGCGTGCCCGGCAGGAGGGGCGAGGTCACCTGCCGCGGCCCCGGATGGCCAGCCGGTGCCGCGAGGCAGGTGTTGGGCGAGCGCGGCTGTACCAGCGAGGCGAATTCGACCGGGACCGGCGTGTCCAGCCCATTCGGGCCACGGCCGAGCAGGGCGGAGATGGAGCTCATTCGGATGTCTCCGGTTGCGGGCGGCGCAGGCGGATCACGCCCACCATGGCCTCGGGCGCGATGGGCTTGCCCTTGCGCAGGATCTCGATCTGGCCCGCGGTGGAAAGCCGCCCGGCCGCCTTGCGCACCAGGCTCATCAGCGGGCGCCAGTTCTCGGCCTCCAGGCCGCGGGCGACCTCGGAGGGGCAGATGGATTTCTCGGTGGCGCCCACGCGGCGCAGGATTTCGGCCTCGATGGCTTCGAGGCTGTAGGAGGGGCGGCTCATGGCACGAGCCATGTCGCGCGTTCCTCGCCCGGCAGCCAGTCCAGCCGCGCGCGGCGATGGCCGTCCGAGGCGAGCCAGAGCCATTCCAGACTATGCGTGTGCAGCAGGATGACGCCGAAATTCGGCCGGCCGGCGGCTTCGTCCTGCGGGGCGGCCGGGGGCTGGTCCACCAAGGTGCCGGGGGCAGGCTGGATCGCGTAGCAGATGCGGCTGAAGGGGCGGCTGGCGGCCCAGGCGGCCTCGGCCACCACATCCTCGGCATGCAGGGAGGCGATGCCCTCCAGCCGCATCTGGATCTGGCCGGCGGGGTCGTAGAAATGCAGGGCGCAGCGGGGGTCGCGCGTCAGCTCCGCGAATTTCTCGCTGCGGCTGTCGCTGTGCAGGCGCAGCAGCCGGGCCGAGGCGTCGAAGCCGCGCAGCACCAGGGTGCGCGCGCGCGGCGCACCATCCAGGCCGATGCTGGCCAGCGTCGGCGTGTGGAACGGATGGCGCCGATCCCCCACGCCGCGCGCCAGCAGGGCGAAGGCGGCGTCACGCACCGCATTCAGGTCATCGGCGTGGGCGGGGCGGGGCACGGCGGCCCTGTGGCGGTTGCTCATGCGGCAAGGACCTTATGGGCGAGGGATTGGCCGCTTTCCCAGGCGGATTCGGCCCGCCCGGCCAGGCAGCCATCCGAGGCATAGCCGAGGCCGAGCGTGCCATCCCAGAGGCAGGGCTGGCCGAGCGCCACCTCCAGCAGGGAAAAGCGCCAGCGATGCGCCACGGCAAAGAGGGGCGTGGGGGCGGGCAAGGCGGCCAGCAGGGCGGCGATGACGGTCTCGGGCGGGGATTCCAGGCATTCGCGGCTGAATTCCGGGCCGGCCTGGATCACCCAATTCTCCTGGCCCGCGTCCCGGCCCGGCTTGGCGCTGTCCCGCGCGGCCCAGCCGATGGGGCCGTGGTAGCGCAGCGTATCGGGCAGATCGAGCCGGGCGTCGAAGCCCGCCAGCACCGTCCAGCAGGGCGCGTATTCGATGGCGCCGAGCGGGCCCGCCATATGCGGCGGCAGGAGCGGGATGGCCTGCTCGGCCGGGAAGGTGACGAGGACGGCGGCGAAGGGGCCCTCCAGCTCGGGCGCCTGTTCGGGCAAAGGGCGGCCGGGGCGGACCAGGGCGGCGTCCAGATGCGCCACCATCCAGCCGCCTTCGGCCGGGTGCAGCGCGGTGACATGGCGCTGGCTGGCCAGGTTCAGCCCCGCCGCCATATGGCGGCCGAGGGCCGACATGCCGGGGGTGGGCACGCGGCGCTTGGCATCGGGCCAGGGAAGGGTGCCGGCGGCCTCCAGCAGGGCCGCGAAGCCTGGGCGCTCGGCCCTGAGATATTGCGCGCCATGGTCGAAACGGTGGGTCTGGCCCGCATGCTCGATGCGGCGCGTGGCCAGGCGCCCGCCGGCAGCACGCCCCTTGTCGAAGAGGCGCACCTCCCGCCCGGCGGCGGTCAGGGCTTGGGCGGCGGAAAGCCCGGCAAGGCCGGCGCCGAGAATGGCAATGGGACGCATCCGCGCATCAATGGCAGCCTTGCCCGGTAGTGCAAGTGGGGGTCAGCGCTGCCAGGCCGGGAAGGGGTCCGGCAGGCGGGCATGGGCGCGGGGGCCGGCGCGCCATTCCTCATCCGTCAGCAAGGTGGCGTCGAGCTGGGCGCGCAGCCGGACCTCATCCATCCCGATGCCGATGAAGACGATTTCCTGCCGGCGATCGCCGCTCGGCTCCACCCAGAGGCCGCGGATCATCTCGCGCCATTGCGGGTCCTCGGGCCAGCGCTGCTCCTCGATGGCGGCCCACCAGAAGCCGGCGCCCTCGTGGCGGCCCATGCGCCCGGCGAGCTGCCACTCGCCCACCCAGGCCTGCCGCGTGGCCAGCCAGAAGAAGCCCTTGGCGCGCACCACGCCGGGCAGCTCGCCCTCGATCAGCGCCTTGAAGCGGACGGGATGCACCGGCCGCCGCGCCCGCCAGACAAAGCTGGTGACGCCGAATTCCTCGCTCTCCGGCAGATGCTCGCCCGACATGGCCTTCTGCCAGCCGGCCGCATTCTGCGCGCGCTCCATGTCGAAGCGGCCGGTGTTCAGCACCTTGGAAAGCGGGACATGGCCATGGGCGGTGGAGAGGATCTCGGCCGTCGGGTTGAAGGTGGCGAGCAGGGCGGCGAGGCGGCCCAGCTCCTCGGGCGTCACGAGATCGGCCTTGTTCACCACGATGGTGTCGGCGAATTCCACCTGCTCGATCAGCAGATCCACCAGCAGGCGGTGATCTTCCTCGCCGGCGCTTTCGCCGCGTTGGCGCAGCGTGTCGGCGCTGGCGTAATCCTCCAGGAAGGCGCGGGCATCCACCACCGTCACCATGGTGTCGAGCCGGGCCACATCGCCCAGGCAGAAGCCATCCTCGGTGGTGAAGTCGAAGGTGGCGGCGACGGGCATGGGCTCGCTGACGCCCGTGCTCTCGATCAGCAGCGCGTCGAAGCGGCCCTCGGCGGCGAGCTTCGCGACCTCCTGCATCAGGTCCTCGCGCAGGGTGCAGCAGATGCAGCCATTGGTCATCTCGACCAGTTTTTCCTCCGTCCGCGAGAGCGTGCCGGTGTTCCCGACCAGGGCGGCGTCAATGTTCACCTCGCTCATGTCATTCACGATGACGGCGACGCGCTGCCCCTCGCGATTGGCGAGCACGTGGTTCAGCAGCGTGGTCTTGCCGGCGCCGAGGAAGCCGGAAAGCACGGTCACGGGAAGGCGTCGGGTCATCAGCAGCAGCCTCGTTCGTCAATGCAGAAGACCAGGCGCGAGCGCTGGGCCTCCGGCAGATGGGAGAGGGGAGGGGAGCGGTGCAGGGCGGTGGCGCCTTCGCGTTTGCGGCCGCGGAACAGGGCGACGGCGCAGCGCGGCACTTCTTCGATCTGCGCGCCTTTTTCCGGATTGCCCATGCTCCATTGGGTGCCGGGGCCGGCATAGGTGACGAGGAGGCGGAAGCCCACCGAATCCACATGGAATTTGCGGCAGGCATCGCCGGTGATGCCGTCGAAGCGCAGCCGCACATGCTGGTTCTGGGTCAGCGCGGAAAACATGTGGGAGAGGCGCAGCATGTCGGAGAGCAGGTCGATCGGCGCGCCGGCGGGCAATTGCTCGCAGATGGAATCCAGCGCTGCCTCCGGCGCGCCCTCGGCCAGGGCGCGGAAGGGGCCGGCCTGGCGCAGCGGCTTGAGCGGTTTGGCGAAACCACGGGGCTCGTCGCGCAGCCAGAGGGCCAGGGCGACATCCGGGCGCAGCGCTGTCAGCAGCACCGTCTCAGGTGTGCCGATGACGGCGCGGGGGGGCGCCTCGATATGGGCGGCGTCAGAGCCGAAGGCTTCGCAGAAGAGGGGCATGAATGTGATAATATAACATAACTTAAGCTTGGCAAGCCTTGCCTTGCCCTTTCGCGCGGCCCGGCCTATCCGCGCGGCATCCGCAGCCGGAAGGATCGAACCATGCCCGCCATTGCCGACATCATCGCCCGCGAAGTCCTGGACAGCCGGGGCAACCCGACGGTGGAGGCGGAGGTGGTGCTGGATGACGGCTCGCGCGGCCGGGCCATCGTCCCCTCCGGCGCCTCGACCGGCGCGCATGAGGCCGTCGAGCTGCGCGATGGCGACAAGGCGCGCTTCGGCGGCAAGGGCGTGATGAAGGCCGTCGCCAATGTCGAAGGCGAGATCTTCGACGCCATCGGCGGGCTGAACGCGGCCGACCAGGTGAAGATCGACCAGATGATGATCGAGCTGGACGGCACGCCCAACAAGGCCCGCCTCGGCGCGAATGCGATGTTGGCCGTCAGCCTCGCCACCGCCAAGGCCGCGGCCCAGGCGCATGGCCTGCCGCTCTATCGCTATGTGGGCGGCGCCTATGCGCGCACCCTGCCCGTGCCGATGATGAACATCATCAATGGCGGCCAGCACGCGGACAACCCGATCGACATCCAGGAGTTCATGGTGATGCCGGTCGCCGCCGGCAGCATCGCCGATGCGGTGCGGATCGGCTCGGAAATCTTCGCCGCGCTGAAGAAGCAGCTGCACGCCGCCGGCCACAACACCAATGTGGGCGACGAGGGCGGCTTCGCGCCGAATATCGGCAGCGCGGACGAGGCGCTGGCCTTCATCGCCAAGGCCTGCGAGGCAGCCGGCCACCGCGTGGGCGAGGACGTCATGTTCGCCCTCGATTGCGCCGCGACCGAATTCTACAAGGGCGGCGTCTATGACATGGAGGGCGAGGGCAAGAAGCTCGATGCCGGCGGCATGGTGGATTACCTGGCCGAGCTCTGCGCCAAGTGGCCGATCATCTCCATCGAGGACGGCATGTCCGAGGATGACTGGGCCGGCTGGAAGCTGCTGACCGAACGCCTGGGCGGCAAGGTGCAGCTGGTGGGCGATGACCTCTTCGTGACCAACCCCGAGCGCCTGGCCATGGGCATCGAGCGCGCCACGGCCAATTCCATCCTGGTGAAGGTGAACCAGATCGGCACGCTGACCGAGACGCTGGAGGCGGTCGAGATGGCGCATCGCGCCAGCTACACGGCGGTGATGAGCCACCGCTCCGGCGAGACGGAGGATTTCACCATCGCCGACCTCGCCGTCGCGACGAATTGCGGGCAGATCAAGACCGGCTCGCTCAGCCGTTCGGACCGGCTGGCGAAGTACAACCAGCTGATCCGGATCGAGCAGGATCTTGGGCCCGCGGCGCGCTATGCGGGACGG
>NZ_JAIEQY010000181.1 GCF_019747315.1 Roseococcus sp.
GGCCCCGGTGGCGCGCAGCCGCAGCGGCGCGGCGGCCAGGGCCGGCCGCTCGATCCCGAGCTGGCTGAGCAGCGGGCCGGCCGGGCCCTCGGCCTCCAGGTTCATCTCGCTCACACGCGCGCCGGGGCCGAGGCTGGAGAGGGTGCCGGTCAGCACCAGATCCAGCCCCAGATGGCGCCCCGCGAAGCGGCGCAGCACCAGCCGCCCGCCCTCGGCCGCGCCATCCAGCGCAAGGCGCTCCCAGAGCGCGCCCTCCAGCCCGAGCCGCCCGATGCCCAGGCGCCATTGCAGATCGACCCCGCTCGCCGCCTCACGCAGGGATTGCAGCAGGGAAGGCGCGCTGAGCGGCAGGTCCAGCCCGTCCAGCTCGATCCCCAGCGCCAGGCTCGGCCGGGCCGCCTGGCGCCAGACGAAGCCGCCAGTAGCGCGGGTGGCACCAAGGCGCGCATCCAGCTCCGTCACGCTGAAGCTGCCGGCCTCCCAGGCGAGGCGCAGATGGCCTTGCGAGGGCCCCTCCGGCACCGCAAGCCCGCCCCATCCCATCGCCTGCGCCCATTCCCGGGGGTGGGCGGAGCGCCAACGCAGCCCCAGCTCCAGCCGGTTGGCGCCACCGCCGGCCAGTTCCAGCACCGTCTCGCCCGGCATTTCGGCCGTCACACGGCCCAGCGTCACCCGCTCATTCTGCAGATTGGCGGTGGCGCGCAGATTGGCCAGGCGCAGCGGGCCGAATTGCGCGGCCTCGGCCGAGAGGTCCAGCATCACCGGCACGGCCTGGGCGCCGGCGCCGCGCAGGGCCGCGAGCCAGGATTCGAGGTCCAGGCTGGGGGCCGTCAGCGTCAATTCGAAGCGCGGCTCGGGCACCAGGCGCAGCACGGCGCCGCCCTGCACGCGATCGGCGCCGAGGGTCAGGTCCAGCTGGTTCGCCACCAGCAACTCCGCCCCGGCGGCCAGGTTGGCGGTGGCGCGGAAGGTGCCGGCGGGGGCCGGGATCAGCGCGGAAAGATCAGGCCCCGAAGCCTCCAGCCGGCCCGCGAAGCCGCCCTCGGTCAACAGCACGCCGCGCGCGCGCAGGCTGGCGCCGGCGGCGGAGGCCGTCACGTCCAGCGGCGCCACGCCGGCATCCCCCGCGCGGCCCAGCACGGCCTGGAAGCGCATGGGGCGGCCGCGCCAGGCCAGGCTGCCTTCCGCGGTCAGCGCCTCGCCGATCTGGCCGGCGGTGAGGCGGGCATTCACGCCCTCGATCACGGCACCGCCGATCTGGATGCGGCTTTCCTCAAGCCGCGCATCCAGCGCCGTCAGCCAGGGCGGCGGGGTGAGGCCGGGCAGCGAGGTCGGTGGCCAGGGCAGGCTGATCTCGGCGCCGACCAGGGCCAATTCGCGCACCTCGATGCGGCCCAGCAGCAGCGCCCAGAGGTCGAGCCGGAGGCGCAGCGCGCGGGCCGACATCTGGATCTCATCGGCCGCCTGGCCGATGACGATGCGCGAGGCCTCCAGCCGCGGCTGGGGCAGCAGCACCAGCGCCACGCGGCCTTCGAGGGCCACGGGGCGGCCCAGGCGCTCGGAGGCGATGTCGGCCAGGGCGCCGCGATGGCGGTCCCAATCCAGCCAGCGCGGCAGGAGATAGGCCGAGGCCCCGGCCAGCAGCAGCAGGCCGGCGACCAGGGTGAGGAGGAGTGGCCGCCTCAAGCCGCTTCCCGACCAGGAGGGCCCCAACCGCCACCGCCGGGAGTTTCCACCACCAGCACGTCACCGGGCAGGAGATCGGCCTTGCCGGCATTGCCGGGGATGGGCGTCACGCTGCCATCGGCACGCTCCACCCATTGCCGGCCGGGCGCGCCATTGGCCCCGCCATGCAGCCCATGCGGCGGGACGTTGCGGCGCGAGGCGACGACCACCGCCTGCATCGGCCGCAGAAAGCGGATGCGCCGGCGCGAGCCATCGCCACCCTGCCATTGCCCGGCACCGCCCGAACCGCGGCGGATGGCGAATTCCTCAAGGCGCACGGGATAGCGCATCTCCAGGATCTCGGGGTCGGTCATGCGGGTATTGGTCATGTGGGTCTGCACGGCGCTGACGCCGTGGAAGCCGGGGCCGGCGCCCGTGCCGCCGCAGATCGTCTCGTAATACTGGTAGGTGGCGTCGCCGAAGAGGCTGTTATTCATCGTCGCCTGCGCGCTGGCACAGGCGTCGAGCGCCGCCAGCAGCGCGTTGCAGGTCATCTGGCTGACCTCGGTGTTGCCGGCGACCACCGCGTGGCCGAAGGTCGGGCTGAGAAAACTGGCCGGCGGCACAATGATCTCGATGGGCTTGAGGCAGCCATCATTCAGCGGGATGTCCTCGCCCACCAGGGAGCGGAAGCAATAGAGCACGACGGCGCGGCAGACCGCCGTGGGGGCGTTGAAATTATCCGGCCGCTCCGGCCCCGTGCCGGTGAAATCAATCACGGCGCGGCGGTTTTCGCGGTCCACGCGGACGGCGACGACCAGCGGCGTGCCGTCATCCGTGGTGGTGGCGAAGGCGCCGTCCTTGAGCGTGGCGAGGACGCGGCGGACGCTTTCCTCCGCATTGTCCATGACGTGGCCCATATAGGCGCGCACGGTGCCCAGGCCGAATTCGCGCACGGCGCGGCGAAGCTCCTGCACGCCCATCTCATTGGCGGCGATCTGCGCCTTGATGTCGGCCACGTTCACATCGGGGCTGCGGGCGGGATAGGTCGCCCCGGCCAAAAGCGCGCGGAACTCAGCTTCCCGGAAATGCCCGCCATCCACGAGAAGGAAATCGTCAATGACGACGCCTTCCTCCTCCAGCGTGGCCGAGCCGGGCGGGGTGGAGCCCGGGGTCAGGCCGCCGATATCGGCGTGGTGCCCGCGCGAGCCCACGTAGAAAAGGATGTCCTTCCCCGTGGCCTCGTCAAACACCGGCGTGATGACCGTCACGTCCGGCAGGTGCGTGCCGCCATTATAGGGGTTGTTCAGCGCCACCACGTCGCCCGGCTTGAGCGTGGCGCCACGCAGGCGGATCACGGTGCGGACACTCTCGCCCATGGCGCCGAGATGCACCGGCACATGCGGCGCATTGGCGATGAGCTGGCCCTCGGCGTCGAAGATGGCGCAGGAGAAATCCAGCCGCTCCTTGATATTCACGGAGAGGCTGGTGTTCTGGAGAACGACGCCCGTCTGCTCGGCGATGGACATGAAGAGGCTGTTGAAGAGTTCCAGCATCACCGGGTCCACGCGGCCCGTCTCGGCGGTGCGGGCGGCGGCGCGGGCCTCGATGCGGTGCATCACCAGGTGGTTGAGCGGCGTGACGCGCGCTTCCCAGCCGGGTTCCACCACGGTGGTGGCGATGGCTTCGCGGATCAGCGCGGGGCCGCGGATGACATCGCCCGCGCGGAGGGCCTCGCGGTCATGCACCGGGGCGTCATGCGATACGCCCTGGGCGAAGAGGGTGACGCGGCCGAGCTGGGGCACCGCCTCGCCCGGGGTGCGGCCGGCGAGGGTTTCTTCCTCCACCGCCTCGCCCGGCATGGTGACTTCGGCCAGCGCGGCCTCGACGATCACCTCGCGCTCGGGTGTGGCGAAGCCGAAGCGGGCGCGATGCGCCTCGGTGAATTCGCGCAGCACCTCGGCATGGGGGCCAAAGCCGACGGGCAGGAAGGCATCCGTGCCGGCATAGCGCAGATGCAGGCGATGCGTGGCGGCCAGCCGCGCGCCATCGGCACCCTGGCGGATCAGTTCGGCGCGGCCGGCGGCCTCCAGCTCGGCCAGTTTTTCCCCGAGTGCCGCCATGCCCTCCGCCGAGAGCGCGCGCTCGATCGCCGCCTCGCGGATCACCGACTGGTCGGCGAGGCCCATGCCATAGGCCGAGAGCACACCGGCGAAGGGATGGATGAAGACCGTCTCCATGCCGAGCTCATCGGCCACCAGGCAGGCATGCTGCCCGCCCGCACCGCCGAAGCAGGTCAGCGCGTATTTGGTCACGTCATAGCCGCGCTGCAGCGAGACCTGCTTGATGGCATGCGCCATGTTGGACACGGCAATCCGGAGAAAACCCTCGGCCACGTCTTCGGGGCGCGGATTGGTGCCGGTGCTGGCTGCGATCTCGGCCGCCAGCGCGGCGAATTTCTCGCGCACCACGGCGGCGTCCAGCGGCTGGTCGCCGTCGGGTCCGAAGATCGCCGGGAAATAGGCGGGCTGCACCTTGCCGACCATGACATTGGCATCGGTCACCGTCAGCGGGCCGCCGCGGCGGTAACAGGCGGGGCCAGGGACGGCGCCGGCGCTTTCCGGGCCCACGCGATAGCGGGCGCCATCGAATTTCAGGATCGAGCCGCCGCCGGCGGCCACCGTGTTGATCGCCATCATCGGCGCGCGCATCCGCACGCCGGCCACCACCGTCTCGAAGGCGCGCTCAT
Source organism: Roseococcus sp. (assembly GCF_019747315.1). Taxonomy (GTDB): domain Bacteria; phylum Pseudomonadota; class Alphaproteobacteria; order Acetobacterales; family Acetobacteraceae; genus Roseococcus. The sequence continues at coordinate 4,415 of NZ_JAIEQY010000181.1, forward strand.
ACTGGCCGGCATAGAGCGCGACATCGGTGGAGGTGCCGCCCATGTCGAAGCCGATGATCTTCTCGAACCCCGCCATGGCGGCGGTGCGGGCCGCACCCACGATGCCGCCGGCGGGGCCGGAGAGGATGGCATCCTTGCCCTGGAAGGAGGACGCCTCGGCCAGGCCACCGCTCGACTGCATGAAATAGAGCTTCGTGTTGCCGCCGAGTTCATCCGCCACCTGCGCCACATAGCGCCGCAGGATCGGCGAGAGATAGGCATCCACCACCGCCGTATCCCCGCGGGGGACGATACGCGGCAGCGGGCTCGCCTGGTGCGAGAGGCTGATCTGGGAAAACCCCTCCTCGGCCGCGATCTCGCCCAGGCGGATCTCATGCGCCGGATGCGCCCAGGCGTGCATCAGGACGACCGCCACGGCGCGAATGCCATCCGCATGGGCGGCCTTCAGCGCGGCCCGCGCGGCGGCTTCGTCCAGGGCCGCGATCTCGGTGCCCTCCACCGTCACGCGGCCGCCGATCTCGGCCACGCGCTCATGCAGCAATTCCGGCAGCCTGATGTTGAGGTCGAAGAGGCGCGGCCGGGCCTGGTTGCCGATGCGCAGCATGTCGGCGAAGCCCAGCGGCACCAGCAGCAGCACACGCTCGCCCTTGCGCTCCAGGAGGGCATTGGTGGCCACGGTCGTGCCCATCTTCACCGCCTCGACCACGCCCTCGGGCAGGGGGGCGCCGGGCGGCAGGCCCAGCACCTGGCGGATGCCGGCGACGGCGGCATCCTTGTAGCGTTCCGGATTCTCGGAGAGCAGCTTGGTGGTGGAGAGGCTTCCATCCGGGTGGCGGGCGACGATGTCGGTGAAGGTGCCGCCGCGATCGATCCAGAACTGCCACTTGCCCACCGACATGCACCCACTCCTCATACCCTACCCTGGTTTGCAGGGGTGGGCGGGGCGATGCAAGGGGGAGCGTATCGATTGCCCCTGCCAAAACCGCCCCTTCGTGCTATCTGCGCCCATTGCAAAGGGGAACAGCTTGAGTTTCTGGGGCAAGATCATTGGCGGCGTCACCGGCTTCATGACCGGCGGGCCGGTCGGCGGGCTGCTGGGCGCGCTGGCGGGGCATGCGGCGGACCAGCGCCCGCGCCTCGGCCCCAATGCCGCCAACCTGGCCGCCATGCTCGGCTCGAAGGAGCAGCTCTTCGCCATTTCCGTGGTGGTGCTCTCGGCCAAGCTCGCCAAGTCGGACGGCCCCGTGGTCCGCGCCGAGATTGATGCCTTCAAGCGCATGTTCCGCATCCCGCCCGAGAACATGAAGGATGTCGCCGCTCTCTTCGACGAGGCGCGCGAGACCGCCGAGGATTTCGAACCCTTCGCCGACAAGCTGGGCGAGGCCTTCGCCCATGACCGCGCCATGCTGGAGGATGTGCTGGGCGCGCTGTTCGCCATCGCCCGCGCCGATGGCCCGCTGACCCGTGGCGAGGTGCGCTTCCTGCAACGCGTGCAGACCGGCTTCCGGCTGGCGGCCCGCGAATGGGAGCGCGCCCGCGATGGCCAGGCCCGCCCCGGCAGCGCCGCCGGCCAGCCCCCGGGCATCGACGCCTATTCCGTGCTCGGCCTGCCCGCCAATGCCAGCGACGAGGAAGTCCGCGCCACCTGGCGCAAGCTGATGCGCGAGAACCACCCGGACGCGCTCGCCTCGCGCGGGGTGCCCAAGGAGCTGATCGAGCGCGCCGGCCACAAGGTGGCCGAGATCAACAGCGCCTGGGATAGGATCAAGCGCGAGCGGAAGCTGTGACGCTGCGCATCATCGAGGCGCCCTCCCCCAACACCGAGCCCCGCCCGGACGGCACGGTGATCGACACCCTCATCCTCCACTACACCGGCATGCAGAGCGGCGCCGCGGCCATCGCAAGGCTGCGCGACCCCGACGCCGTGGTGTCGGCGCATTATGTGGTGGAGGAGGATGGCCGCATCTTCCGTCTGGTGCCCGAGGTGCTGAAGGCCCGCCATGCCGGGGTCTCACATTGGCGCGGCCGATCGGCGCTGAACGCCAGTTCCATCGGCATCGAGATCGTGAACCCCGGCCATGAATGGGGCTACCGGCATTTTCCGGCCATGCAGATGGCGGCCCTGGCCGATCTCTGCCTGGAGATCCTGGCCCGCCACCCCATCCCCGCCCGCAACGTGGTCGGCCACAGCGACGTGGCGCCCGACCGCAAGCAGGACCCGGGCGAGTTCTTCGACTGGGAAGGGCTGGCGGCCAATGGCATCGGGTTCTGGCCGCAATGCGACGGCCCGGCGGAAGGCGATCCGCTCACCCTGCTCGGCCGCATCGGCTACCGGACCGACCTGCCGCTGGAGGTGCTGATCACCGCCTTCCAGCGCCATTGGCGGCAGGATCGCGTGGATGGCGTCGTGGATGCCGGCACCCTCGCGCGGCTGAACGCCGTGGCCCTGATGGACGACTGAGGCTTGACCCCACCCGCCCTTGAGGCGCAACAAGCCCACGATACCGGATGGCTGGGCGACCGCTGGCACCGCGAGAGATCGCGGGGCTGGAGGAAAGTCCGGGCTCCACGGAAATACGGTGCCGGCTAATGGCCGGCGGGCGTGAGGTTTTCCAACGGTTCGCCGTTGGCGAAGCTTGGGCTCAGGGAAAGTGCCACAGAAAACAAACCGCCGGTCCTGCAATCCCCGCAAAGGGGCAAGCACGGCCGGCAAGGGTGAAACGGTGGGGTAAGAGCCCACCGCGCTTCCAGCAATGGCGGCGGCACGGCAAACCCCACCGGGAGCAAGGCCGAATAGGGAGAGCTGTCGCCATGCTTCGGCATAGAGCGGCAGGGGTGTTTCCGCCCCGCTCTCCGGGTTGGCCGCGCGAAGCCTGCGGCAACGCAGGCTCCAGAGGAATGGTCGTCCATGGCTTTCGGGCCAAGACAGAACCCGGCTTACAGGCCATCCGGTATCACTGGCGCGTCGTATTGGCGTAAAGCGCCCGGGTTTCGCCACAATCCAGGGTTGAATTGCGTTTATGGAACAGGGCTACCATCACGCGGCGATGCGTTTCGGCTACGGCCCCCGGCTCGGCGAGGCGCCACCGCCTGACGTACTGGCCTGGCTGGACGCGCAGACCCGCGGGCCAGGGTCGGCGCTGCCCCTGCCGGAGGGGCGAGATCTTCCCTACACCCTGGCAGATGGGTTGGTCGCATGGCGCGCCCATGAAGCGAACCCGCCCCAGCCCGGCCAGATCAGCCCCGTCGCCCATATCTTCCAAGCCGAGCAGCGCAGCTGGCTCAGCCATCTCCTCAACAGCGCGGAGCCGTTTCGTGACCGGCTGACCAGCTTCTGGGTGAACCATTTCACAGTCGCGGCGCGGGGTGGCTTCGGGGTTAGCGGGATGATGGGGCCTTTCCTGCGGGAAGCGGTCCGCCCGCGCCTGAGCGGACGCTTCGTGGATCTCCTCCTCGCCGTGGCCCATATGCCGCCCCTGCTCTACTACCTCGACCAGGTGGGATCCATCGGCCCCAACAGCCCCGCGGGGCGGCGCACGGGCCGGGGGCTCAACGAGAACCTGGCGCGCGAAATCCTGGAATTGCACACGCTGTCACCCCTCGCAGGATACGGGCAGAGTGACGTGACAGAGCTCGCACGCCTCATGACGGGCTGGAGCGTCGAGCGCCACAGCCCGCCCTTCTCCACAATCTTTCGTCCGAACTATCACGAGCCGGGCGCCAAGTCGCTGCTCGGCCAGAGCTTTGCCGAAGGTCCCGCGGCCTTCGCAGCGGCGCTGCGCTTCCTGGGCGAACACCCGGCCACATACCGGCACCTGGCGCTGCGCCTCACGCGCCACTTCGTCGCCGACGACCCACCGCCCGGCTGTGTCGCCGCGATCGAGGCGGTCCTGCGGGAGACCGGGGGCGATCTCGGCGCGGCCTCCCGCGCGCTGGTGCGGCTGCCCGAGGCCTGGGCGCCGCCCCTCACCAAGTTCCGCTCGCCGCACGACTACGTGCTGGCGCTGCATCGTGCCGTCGGCGGCAGCGATCCGGGCTTGGTCCAGGGCGGCATGAACCTGCTGGGCCAACCGCTCTGGGATGCGCCGCAGCCCAATGGCTGGGCCGACCGGCTGGAGGCGTGGTGCACGCCCGAGCCGATGATGCAGCGGCTGGACTACGCCCATGAAACCGCTGGGCGCTTCGCCCGGCTGGACCCCATGCAGGTGCTCGAAACGGCCCTGGGCCCGCTGGCCCGGGCGGAAACACTCGATGCGGCGCGGCGGGCCGGCAGCCAAAGGGACGCGATCAGCCTCATCTTCGCCAGCCCGGAGATGCAATGCCGATGAGCCTGCGCCATTTGCCCCTGATCGGCCGCCGGGGATTTCTGCTGGGCCTCGCGGCCTGCGCGGCGGCGGGCCCCGCGCGCCTCGCCCTGGCCGCCGCGCCTGGCGCAGCGGCCGAGCGGCGGCTGGTCGTCATCCTGCTGCGCGGCGCCATGGACGGGCTGCATGCGGTGATCCCTTATGGCGATCCTGAGTTGGCCGGCCTGCGCGGCGGCCTGGCCCTGCCCGAACCCGGCCAGCCGGGCGGCGGGCTCGACCTCGGCGGCTTCTACGCGCTGCATCCGGGCCTGGCGAACCTGCACCGCCTCTATGCCGAGGGCGCGCTGCTGCCGGTGCATGCCGTGGCCGGGCCCTATCGCACCCGCAGCCATTTCACCGGCCAGGACCTGCTGGAGGGCGGCAGCCCGCAGCGCATCGCCTCGGGCTGGCTGAACCGCGCGCTGGAGCATCTGCCCGAGGCCCCCGGCCATGCGCGCACCGGCCTCACCCTCGGGCTGGACCTGCCCCTGCTGATGCGCGGCCCGCAGCCCGTGGGCATGTGGGCGCCGGCCCGGGGCGGCCGCCCCTCGCCCGATCTCTACCTGCGCATGGCGGCGCTGCTGCGCGCCGACCCCCGCTTCGGCACCGCGGTCGAGGAAGGGCTGCGCGGGCGCGGCTATGCCGCCAATGCCCTGGCCGGCAGCCCCCTGCCGGAGGGCGGCGGTTTCCAGCGGCTCGCCGCCACCGCCGGCCGCATGCTGGCGCAACCCGACGGCCCCCGCGTCGCGGCGCTGGAACTGGGCGGCTGGGACACCCATGTGAGCCAGGCCGACCGGATGACGCCCGTGCTGGTCCAGCTGGACCGCGGCATCGCGGCCCTCAGGGCCGAGCTGGGCGAGGCCTGGCGGCACACCGCCCTGCTCTGCGTCACGGAATTCGGCCGCACCGCGCGGGTGAACGGCAATCTCGGCACGGATCACGGCACGGGCGGCGTCGCCTTCCTGGCCGGCGGCGCCATCCAGGGCGGGCGCGTGCTGGCCGATTGGCCGGGCCTGGCCCCCAGCGCCCTCCTCGAGCGGCGGGACCTGCAACCGACGCGGGACCTGCGCGCCCTGGCCAAGGCGCTGCTGCGCGATCACCTCCGCCTGCCGCCCGAAGCGGTGGCGGCCGCCTTCCCCGGCAGCGCCGATGTGGCGCCCCAGGCCGGAATCCTGCGCCAGCCAAGCTGAAGTTGGCCGCGCCCGGTGTGGCGTGGCAGCAACACTCGGAAACAAAGGCGCGGCAATCTCGCGTGATGGTTCATAAACGCCCTGCAAGGGATTGTCCTAAAAGGACAATGCCCCATTTTCGTGCATCTGGGGCTTCCGGCGATATCCCTTGATTACCCAAAAAATACCATCTAAACCCAGATCAGCCCAATACAGGTGACGCAAGCTCGGGGGGGCGAGCGCATCTGGAAAAGGGCTGGTCGGGCGAGCCGACGGGGTTCCGGGGGGGACCTCGTCGGCCGCTGCCAGACAAGGAAAACCACCCACCCCCCAATCCGGCGACATCCATCCATCCAGCGGGGGGCATCCAGCGGCACGATGACCCAATTCCGGGGCAAGTTCACCAACGGGCTGGACAAGAAGGGGCGCTGCAGCGTGCCGGCTTCCTTCCGCGCCCGCCTCGCCGGTGACGCCCTGGTCCTGCGCCGCTCCGTCAGCCCGGATCACTGCTACATCGAGGCTTGGCCCGCCGCGCAATTCGATGCCGCCAGCCGCGACACCAACCCCCTGAACCCCCTCTCCCCCGCCCAGGATGCCGAGGACTACGCCTATGTGGTGGACGTGGCCGAAGTCACGCCCGACCCCGATGGCCGCATCATCCTCCCGCGCGATTTCATCGAATATGCCGGCCTGACCGACGAGGTCGCCTTCCTGGGCCGCCTCAACTGGTTCGAGCTCTGGCAGCCGGCCGCCGCCGATCGCCGCATCGAGGAGGCGCGCCGGGCCCTCGCCGCCCGCGCCGCCGCGGCCGCCGCATGAGCCATATCCCCGTCCTCCTCGCCGAAGTGCTGGAGCACCTGGCCCCCCGCGCCGGCGAGGTGATCCTGGACGGCACCTTCGGCGGCGGCGGCTATGCCCGCGCCATCCTGGAGGCCGCCCCCTGCACCCTCTGGGCGCTGGACCGCGACCCCGAGGCCATCGCCCGCGGCGCCGCCCTGGCCGCCGCCCATCCCGGCCGCCTGCACCTGATCGAGGGCCGCTTCGGCGACATGCTGGCCCTGCTGGCCGCCCGCGGCGTCACCGCGCTGGATGGCGTGGTGCTGGATCTCGGCGTCTCCTCCTTCCAGATTGACACGCCCGAGCGCGGCTTCTCCTTCCGCTTCGACGGCCCGCTGGACATGCGCATGGGCCGTACGGGCCCGACGGCGGCCGACCTCGTAAACACCCTGCCCGAGGCCGAGCTCGCCAACCTCATCTGGGAATTCGGCGAGGAGCGCTTCTCCCGCCGCGTCGCCCGCGCCATCCTCAAGGCCCGCGCCGAGGCACCCTTCACCACCACGCTGCAACTGGCCGAGGTGATCCGCCGCTCGGTCCCGCGCGACCCCTCGGGCATCCATGGCGCGACGCGCAGCTTCCAGGCGCTGCGCATCCGCGTGAATGACGAGCTGGGCGAGATCGAGCGCGCGCTGGAGCAGGCGATGCAGCTGCTGGCGCCCGGCGGGCGGCTGGTCATCGTTTCCTTCCATTCGCTGGAGGACCGGCTGGTCAAGCGCGCCTTCCAGAAGGCAGCCGGCCGCAGCCCCGGCACCTCCCGCCATGATCCCAGCATGCTGATGGCGCGCCCCGGCCCGGCGCCCTTCACCCTGCTCACGCCCCGCTCGGTCCGTCCGGGCGCCGCCGAAAGCGCGGCCAACCCGCGCGCCCGTTCCGCCCATCTCCGCGCCTTGCAGCGTTCCCCGGAAAGTCACGCCGCATGATCCATCCGCTGACGCTCATCACCTTCGCCGCCTTCCTGGGCTCGGGGCTCTACGTCTTCCAGACCAAGGAGACGATGCGCAAGCTGGACCAGGAGCTGCGCGAAATCCGCCGCGAGACGGAGGCCGAGCGCGGCCGCACCCAGACGCTCTCGGCCGAATGGGCGCGGCTGAATGACCAGGACCGGCTGCGCCAGATGGCCGCCGCCCATCTGCGCCACATGCAGCCGATGGAGCCCAGCCAGTTCCAGCGCCATGAGGATGCGCAGCGCCGCATGCCGCAGGTGGTGGCCTTCGCGCCCGTGCCCTCCGGCTTCCAGCGCCGCTCGGACGCGCCCTCCGCCCCGGGCGAGGTGCTGGTCTTCACGGCCGCAAGCCTGCGCCCGGCGCCGGAGCCCGTGATCGTCGCCGCCGCGCGGCCCGTGGTGGCGCCGCCCCCGGCGCCGGTCGCAGCCCCGG
>NZ_JAIEQY010000034.1 GCF_019747315.1 Roseococcus sp.
TGCCCGGGCGCGGGGTCGCGGGCTGGCCGGCGGCGGGGGCGGCCGGCGCGCGCAGCCGCTCCACCACCAGCGGGATATCCCGCCGAACCCCCGGCGTATTGCCGAAGACGGGCGAGAGCTGGCCATCCACCAGCACCTCCAGCAGCGCGGCATTGCCGACCGAGAGCAGCAGCCCTTCGCGGTTCGGCACCGCGAAGCTCTCACCGGCGCGAAGATTGCGGGAGATCAGCGTCTGGTTCGCCCTTGTGTCACGCACCTGGGTCCAGATTTCGGATTTGGCACGCAGCACGATGCGCGGCTGGTCGGCCGGCGGCGGGGCAGGCGTGGGGGTGGCGACGGGTGGCGGCACCTGGACCGGAACGGGCGTCGGCACCGGCAGGGCTGGCACGGGAACCACGCCGCTCGGGGCGGCCGGGACCACGCCAGGCGTGGGGGCGGCGCCGGGGGTGGGGGTGGTGGTGCTGGGGCGCAGCACCTCGCCCGTGCGGGCGGCGGGCTCCAGCCGGGCGGGAACGGGGGGCACGGTATCCACCGTGCGGCTTCCGGTGCCGGCCCAATTGTACCAGGCGACATAGGCGCCGATGGCCACCACGGCCCCCGCCAGCACCAGCACGCCCGTGGGAAAGCCGCGCTCGGGCACCGGCTCGGGGAAGACCAGGTCGGTCTTGCGGGGGGCGGCGGCCACGGCCTCCCGCAGGCGGCGGACCATGTCCGAGGGGTCCAGCCCCAGGGCACCCGCGTAATTCCGCACGAATCCCACGGCATAGGCCGGCGAGGGAAGGTCCCGCACGCGGCCCTCTTCCAGGGCGACCAGATAGACGCGGCGGATGCGCAGCTGCGCCGAGACATCCTCGATCGAAAGACCGAGCGCGAGCCGCGCGTCGCGCAGTTCCTCACCAAGCCTGGCGGCATCCACGGGCTGGGCCTCCTGGGGGCGGAAGCGTTTCATGTCGTCAAACACCGGGGCATGGTTAACCCCTTCCGGCGGGGGCCGCAAAGCCCCCCGGGCCGATGCAGCGAAACTTCATGCAAGGCCGCGCCGGGCCGCGATGGCCGCCGCCGCCTGGCCGACCAGCTCGGCCACGATCTCGGCCGCCGGCTGCTCGCGCGTCACCATGCCAACCGACTGGCCGGCCATGAGGGAGCCCTGCTCCACATCGCCCTCGATCACCGCGCGGCGCAGCGCGCCGGCCCAGAAATGCTCGATGTTGAGCTGCGCCTCGTCCTTGGCGAGCTCGCCCGACTGGAAGCGCTTCAGCACGATGGCCTGATGCTCCATGAAGCGCTTGGTGCCCTCATTCTGCAGGGCCCGGACGGGGATGACAGGGAAGCGCTCGTCGATCTGCACGGTCGGCAGGGCGTCGCGCGCATGGCCGCGGATGAAGGCGCGCTTGAAGTTGGGATGGGCGATGCATTCGGTCGCGCAGACGAAGCGCGTGCCAAGCTGTGCGCCGGCCGCGCCCATCTCAAGATAGGAGAGGATCGCCTCGCCCCGGCCGATGCCGCCGGCGACGAAGACCGGCACCTCGGTGATGTGCGGCAGGATTTCCTGCGCCAGCACATTGAGGCTGACCGGGCCGATATGCCCGCCCGCCTCGCTGCCCTCGATCACCAGGGCATCGGCGCCGGAGCGGATCAGCTTCTTGGCCAGCGCCAGGGCCGGCGCGAAGCAGACGATCTTCGCCCCGCCTTCCTTGGCGCGCTTGATGGCCGAACCCGGCGGAATGCCGCCCGCGAAGACGATATGGCTGACACCATGCGCCAGGCAGGTGTCCACCAACTGCTCCAGCCGCGGATGCATGGTGATGAGATTCACGCCGAAGGGCTTGCTGGTCAGCGCCTTGGTGCCGGCGATCTCGGCATCCAGATGGTGCGGTTCCATGGCGCCGCAGGCGATGACGCCGAAGGCGCCGGCATTGGACAGGGCCGCGACCAGGTTGCGCTCGCTCACCCAGGACATGGCGCCGCCCAGCAGCGCATAGCGCGCGCCGAAGAACGACGCTCCGCGCGCCATCAGCCGGTCGAGTTCCGCGAAGGCGGCAGCGGGCGGGGTGGCGAGCGCGTCCATCATTCTGGCCTCCGATTCACGCTTCCGGTGCTCGGGCTGACGCCCTGCGCCCTCCAACGATCGGGGCTCATGCGGCGTCCAGGCCATAGGCCGTATGCAGCGCGCGCACGGCCAGCTCGGTGTAGTCGGCCGCGACCAGCACGCTCACCTTGATCTCGGAGGTGGAGATCACCTGAATGTTGATGCCCTTGTCGGCCAGAGTCTTGAACATGGTGGAGGCGACACCCGCATGGGTGCGCATGCCGATGCCGACGACGCTGATCTTCGCCACATCGGGGTCTGCAATCAGCGCCTCATAGCCCAGCTCGGCCTTGGCCTTTTCCAGAATGTCGGTGGCGCGCGGCAGGTCGGAGCGACCGACGGTGAAGGTCATGTCCGTGCCGCCATCGGCGCCGATATTCTGGACGATCATGTCCACATTCACATTGGCCGCCGAGAGCGGGCCGAAGACGCGGGCGGCCACCCCTGGCCGGTCCGGCACGCGGCGCAGCGTGACCTTCGCCTCGTCGCGCGAATAGGCAATGCCGGAAACGATCGGCTTCTCCATGATCTCGTCCTCATCCACGACCAGGGAGCCTGGCTTGTCTTCAAAACTGGAAAGCACCTGCACGCGAACCCGCGCCTTCATGGCGAGTTCGACGGAGCGGGTCTGCAACACCTTGGCGCCCACGGACGCCAATTCCAGCATCTCCTCATAGGAAATGCGATCAAGCTTTTTCGCACGCGGCACGATGCGCGGGTCGGTCGTGTAGATGCCATCCACATCGGTGTAGATGTCGCAGCGATCGGCCTTCAGGGCCGCGGCCAGCGCCACCGCCGAGAGGTCCGAACCGCCGCGGCCCAGCGTCGTCACGCGGTTGCGCGTGGGCTCAAGCCCCTGGAAGCCGGCGACGACGGGCACCTGGCCCTGCTCCATCCGGCGGATCAGCTCATCGCCCTCGATGCGGTCCACGCGGGCCTTGCCATGCGCGTTGTCCGTGATGATCGGCACCTGCCAGCCCTGCCAGGAGCGCGCCTCCACGCCGATGGCCTGGAGCGCGATGGCGGTGAGGCCGATCGTCACCTGCTCGCCGGTGGCGACCACGGTGTCGTATTCGCGGGCATCATGCAGGGGCGAGAGGTCCTGGCACCATTTGACCAGCTGGTTGGTGGCGCCCGACATGGCCGAGACGACGACGGCCACCTGATGGCCGGCATCCACCTCGCGCTTCACGCGGGCGGCGACGTTTCGGATACGGTCGAGATCGGCGACGGAAGTGCCGCCGAACTTCATCACGATACGGGACATGCGAGTTCCTGGCCTGCCACCCTGGCGGGGGCAGGCCTTGCGGTGGGCCTGAGGGCGCGTCAGATACCGGGCATGACGCGGATGGGCAACATGCCAATGGGAAACAGGTCTGGCAGCGCAGATACCAAGGAAGTGGCGAAGTTCGACGCCCTGGCCCAGGATTGGTGGAAGCCGACCGGGCCCATGGCACCCTTGCACGCCATGAATCCGGCCCGAATGGGCTGGATCGCCGAGCGCCTTGGGCCGTTGGAAGGTTTGCGCATCCTGGATGTGGGCTGCGGCGCGGGCCTCGCCTCGGAATGGCTGGCACGGCGGGGCGCCATCGTCACCGGCCTCGACGCCGCCGGCGCCGCACTGGACGCCGCCCGGGCCCATGCCGCGGCCTCGGGCGTCACGGTGGACTACCGGGACGGCACGCCCGAAAGCCTGGAAGGGGGCGGGTTTGACGCCGTGATCTCACTGGAGGTGATCGAGCATGTGCCTCCCGCCGAGCGTCCGGCCTTCTGCGCCGCGCTGACGCGCCTCGCCCGGCCGGGCGGGCAGGTGTTTCTCTCGACGCTGAACCGCACCCGCCGCTCCTACCTCTTCGCCATCCTGGGCGCCGAGCAGATCCTGCGCTGGCTGCCGCGCGGCACGCATGACTGGAAGCAATTCGTCACCCCGGCCGAGCTGGGCGCCCTGCTGCGCGGCACGGGGTTGGCCGTCACCGACGTGGCCGGCATGGTGCCGAGCCTGCGCTCCGGCTTTCGCATCGCGCGCGACACCGGGGTGAATTACCTGATGGCCGCACGAAAGGGCTGAAAATGGTCACGCATTGGGTTCGCTTCCGCGCCGCCGATGACACGGAGGGCTTCGGCACGCTGGCCCAAGGGGGGGCGGCTTGGGCGGTCACACCCCATGCCGGCGACCTCTTCGGCGAGAAGGCCCCTGCCGGCCCTGCCCTGCCGCTGGCCGACATCGCGCTGCTGGCCCCTGTCCGGCCCAGCCGCTTCATCGGGCTTTGGAACAATTATCACGAGCTGGCGACCAAGCAGGGCAATGCCATCCCCGAGACCCCGCTCTGGTTCCTGAAATCCCCAGGGAGCGTCATTGGCCCGGGTGCCGCCATCCCGCCCATCCCCGGCTATGCCGGCAAGACCCTTTATGAGGGGGAGCTCGGCCTGGTCATCGGCCGCCGCGTCAGCCAGGCCGATGAAGCCGAGGCCGAGGCCGCGATCTTCGGCCTGACCTGCGTGAATGACGTGACGGCGCTGGATATCCTCACCGCCGACCCTTCCTTTCCGCAATGGGCACGGGCCAAGTCGCCCGATGGCTTTGGCCCGGTCGGCCCCTGCATCGCCCAGGGTTTGGATTGGCGGGACTTGCGGGTGCAGGTGGCGCTGAATGGCCGCGTCCGGCAGGACTACCCCTGTGCCGACATGATCATTCCGCCGGCGCGCATCGTCTCCCTCATTTCACAGGAGATGACGCTGGAGCCGGGGGACCTGATCGCCTGCGGCACCTCGGTGGGGGCGCTGCCGATGCGGGCCGGAATGGAAGTGACCGTGACCATCGCGGGAATCGGCACGCTGGCGAATCCCTTCGGCACCGCCCCCGCCTGATCAGTCGGCGCGGCTGGCGCTGAGATAAGCCACGCCCTCGATCTCGACCAGGATCGTGGGCTCGGCCAGGGCCGAGACCTCCACCAGGGAGCAGGCCGGGAAATCCCCCGTGAAGAATTCCCGGCGGGCGCGCCAGACCGCCTCACGCTGGCTGATATCGGTCACGAAGATCGTCAATTTCACCATATCGGCCATGCAGCCACCGGCGGCTTCCAGCAGGGCCTGCATCTTGCCGAAGATCACCTGGGCCTGGCGGTACATGTCGGCCTCGGCGGGGGCCTTCAGCGCCTGGTCGCGGGCGGTGAAGCCGGAGAGATAGGCGATGCCGTCCACCACCAGGCAATTCGACCAGAGGCCGGCCTGCGGCTCGGGAACGGCGGGGCTCGTGACGCGACGGATACGGGGCATGGTTGGCTCCTGCTGGGCGGTTTCCAGCAGGTTGCCATGCTGAGCCGCGTTGTCACGCCCGGGAATCGGCCCTGCGCGACTTGACGTGACGCCCCCGCCTCCCCTACACGCTCCCCTCCCGGGCGGCGCATGCGTGTCGCCCGTGGTCGTTCATGGTGCGTCCCCGCAGGGGCATGTATCGGACAACGGCCATAACCATTCAGTATCACGGGCAGCGTCGCCTTGCGCGGCCGTCCGAAGGGCGCGTGTGATGAGCTTCGCAGTGATCCGCACTGGCGGAAAACAATACCGGGTGACGCCGAATGCCGTCGTCATCATCGAGCGCCTGGAGGCTGAGCCCGGCGCCACCATCACCTTCCACGAGGTGCTGGCCGTGAGCAACGATGCTGGCCTCCAGCTCGGCGCCCCCACCGTGCCCGGCGCTTCGGTGACGGCGACGGTGATCGACCAGAATCGTGGTGACAAGGTGCTGATCCTGAAGAAGCGCCGCCGCAAGAACAGCCGCCGCAAGCGTGGTCATCGCCAGGAACAGACGGTCCTGCGCATCGCCACCATCGCGGCGTAAGAAGGAGCAGGACAGATGGCACATAAGAAAGCAGGCGGCTCCTCGCGCAACGGGCGTGACTCGCCCGGCCAGCGGCTTGGTGTGAAGAAGTTCGGCGGCGAGCACGTTCTCGCCGGCAACATCCTCGTCAAGCAGCGCGGCACGAAGATGAAGCCGGGCCGCAATGTCGGCCTGGGCCGTGACCACACGATCTTCTCGCTGGTCGAGGGTCATGTGAAGTTCGAGCGCAAGGCCGAGGACCGGGTCCATGTCTCGGTCGAGCCGATGAAGCTCGCCGCGGAGTAATTGACGCCCTATATGGCGTGACTAGCGGGGGCCCTCGTGGCCCCCGTTTTTGTTTCAGACGACCCCGCCCCAACCCCCGCCCACCCCCGAAAAGGGGGGGTATAGGGGGGGCCCTGCCCCCCCTTGCCGCCATGCGAGTAGGGTTGGTGTGGCGGCTACTCGCATGGCGGCACAAATGAAATTCCTCGACGAAGCCAAGGTGTTCATCAAATCGGGCGATGGCGGTGACGGTGTCATCGCCTTCCGGCGCGAGCGTTTCATCGAGTTCGGCGGCCCGGATGGCGGCAATGGCGGCCGCGGCGGCAACGTCTATGCGGAAGCGGTGGAGGGGCTGAACACCCTGATCGACTACCGCTACGCCCAGCATTTCAAGGCGCGGAAGGGCGGCAATGGCGCAGGTAGCGACCGCACAGGCGCCGGCGCCGATGATGTGATCATGAAGGTGCCGGTCGGCACCCAGATCCTCGATGAGGACCGTGAAACCCTGATCGCCGACCTCGACGTGCCGGGCAAGCGTGCCCTGCTGGCCAAGGGCGGCGATGGCGGTTTCGGCAATGCGAACTACAAGAGCAGCACCAACCGCGCCCCCCGCCGGGCCGATCCAGGCTGGCCGGGCGAGGAGAAATGGGTCTGGCTGCGGCTCAAGCTCATCGCCGATGCCGGGCTCGTCGGTCTGCCCAATGCCGGGAAATCCACCTTCCTGGCGGCGGCGAGTGCGGCCCGCCCCAAGATCGCGGATTATCCCTTCACCACGCTGCACCCGCAACTCGGCGTCGTGCGGCTGAACGCGACCGAGGAATTCGTCCTGGCCGATATCCCCGGCCTGATCGAAGGCGCCAGCGAGGGCGCGGGTCTCGGCACGCGCTTCCTGGGCCATGTCGAGCGCTGCCGCGTGTTGCTGCACCTGATTGACGGCAGCCAGGCCGACCCGGCCGGCGCTTACCGCCTGATTCGCAACGAGCTGGCGGAATATGGCGGTGGCCTGGCCGAGAAGCCTGAGATCGTCGTCCTGAACAAGCTGGATGCGATGACGCCGCAGGCGCGGACCTCCCGCCTGAAGGCGCTGGAGCGCGCCACGGGCTCGACGGTGATGCTCGCCGCCGGCGCGACGGGTGAGGGCGTGCCCGCCGTCCTGCGCACGGTCATGGATGTGGTGAAGGCGAAGTAGCCGGACGGGTGAATAGGCGGCCGCTTCACGGCTTGAGCGAAGAGCAAAGCCGATCTTACTGAGGCCTATACCAGATCCTGCAATGCAAAAGAGCCTCCGGCGACTGGGGCCGAGGCCCCAGACCCCTTTCCTTGACGACGATCCATCCCCGCCAAGTCATTGTTGAAAAAGCCAAAATAAATGGGGTCTGGGGCCTCGGCCCCAGCCGCCGGAGGCCTTGTGCTTCCTCTTGCTCTGGATGCGTTTTCCGTAGGCCCAAGTCAGAGCGATGTGCCCTTACCGCCGCTCCTGCCAGGGTTCCCGCCGCGGTCCACGCTCGAAGGCGACGATGCTGTCGAAGAAGGAGATCGCGCGTGTGGTGCGGGTGAATGCCGGCACCTCCGCCTCGGCGCCCACGCGCTCGCTCGGATGGGTATGGTAGCGGCGGAAATTGGCGTGGATGCCGCTCCAGGCGTGCAGGTCCTTCACGCGCTCGGCCGCGTAGTCCAGGAAGGTCATCCCCGGCCGGTCATCCCATTGGCCGCCCCAGAGCGCCGTGTGGGTGTCCTCCACCATATAGACGCCGTCGGGCGCCATGGCGGGGTAGAAGACTTCGAAGCTGTTGATCTGCTGGTTGCTGGTGTGGCCGCCATCATCCACCACGATGTCGGGCGTGCCGATCTCGGCAAGGACCTGGCGCAGGAATTCCGGGTCCGCCTGGTCGCCGATGAAGACCTTGCAGCCCGGCGGGGCGAGCTCGGCCGATTTCGGGTTGATGTCCATCCCGAAGATGCGCGCTCCGGGCCCCAGCCATTCGCGCCAGATTTCGAGCGAGCCGCATTCATCCACGCCGATCTCGAGCAGCGTCGGCGACTGCCCGCGGTAGCGTGCGAGAAAGGCGTCATAGATGTCGAAGTAGTGGTGCCACTTCGCCGTCTTGTGGGCACGGTCGCCGCGTTCGAGGAAGAGCCGGTAGAGCTCGTTCAACGGGTCGGATTGCAGCAGGGCGTCGGGGGTGGCCGGCTTGCGCCGACGGAAGGGCCAGAACATGCGCCGAGCGTAGACAGGGCCGGGCCGGGCCGCAATTGGCCGCGCGGGCGCATGGTGCGAGGCAAGGGCCGTAAGGCTGGCCCGGTTTCTTGACCAGGCTGCCAATTCCATCTAACCGCCCTAACTCGTCTTGCGGCAGAGCGCATGGAGGCTTCTTGACACTCCTTATCACCGGCGGCTTTGGGTTCATCGGTTCGGCGGTGGTGCGGCACCTGCTTCGCAGCACCGACCACACCCTCGTCAACATCGACAAGATGACCTATGCGGCGAGCCCGGCTTCGCTGGGCATGCATGCCGGCGAGGCGCGCCACATCCACATCGCGGCCGATATCTGCGACGTGGAGGCGATGCGCGCCGCCTTCGCCACCCATCGCCCCAGCGCCGTGATGCACCTGGCCGCCGAGAGCCATGTGGACCGGTCGATTGACGGGCCGGCCGAGTTCATCCGCACCAATGTCGTCGGCACCCAGGTGCTGCTGGAGGCGGCGCGCGAATACTGGAACACACTGGATGCAGCCGCGAAGGCCGCCTTCCGCTTCCATCACGTCTCGACCGATGAGGTCTTCGGCTCGCTCTACCCCGGTGATCCGCCCTTCACGCCCGAGACGCCTTATGATCCGCGTAGCCCCTACAGCGCTTCCAAGGCCGCGTCCGACCATCTGGTCCGCGCCTGGAACCACACCTATGGCTTCCCGAGCTTCGTCTCCAACACGACGAACAACTACGGCCCCTGGCAATTCCCGGAAAAGCTGATCCCGCTGGTCACGCTCAATGCCCTCGAAGGCAAGCCGCTGCCGGTCTATGGCGAGGGCACGAATGTGCGGGACTGGCTGCATGTCGAGGACCATGCCGAGGCGCTGGTGCTGGCGCTGTTCCACGGCCAGCCCGGCGCCACCTATTGCATCGGCCCGCGGCAGGAGCGGACGAATCTTGAGGTTGTGAAGGCCATCTGCGCCACGCTGGACCGCCTGCGCCCCGATGGCGTGGGCCCGCGCGAGCGGCTGATCACCTTCGTGCGTGATCGCCCCGGCCATGATTTCCGCTACGCGATGGACCCCTCGGGCGCCGAGGCGGCGCTCGGCTGGAAGCCGCGCTTCGATTTCGAAAGCGGGCTGGAGCAGACCATCGGCTGGTATCTCGACAACGAGGCCTGGTGGCGGCCGATCCGCGAGAAGGCCTATGCGGGCCAGCGCCTGGGCGGCGTAAAGTCGTGAGCGTGCCAGCAACCCGCGCAATCGCTGATCGAATGGCACCCCGCTGCGAGGGTGCGAGGCGAATAGCCGAGCCGAAACGCTTCAGCGTTTCGAGCCAAGCGCGCGGAGCGCGCGCGTCGTGCCGCAGGCACGCTTCCAGCATGACGCTTGAGGGCATAAAAACATGAAGGGCATCATCCTCGCCGGCGGTTCCGGCACGCGGCTGCACCCGATGACGCTGGCGGCCTCCAAGCAGTTGCTGCCGGTCTATGACAAGCCGATGGTCTATTACCCCCTCGGCACGCTCATGCTGGCGGGCATCCGCGACATCCTGATCATCTCCACCCCGCATGACCTGCCCTCCTTCCAGCGGCTGCTGGGCGATGGTTCGGCCTTCGGCATCACCCTCTCCTACGCCGAGCAGCCCTCGCCCGATGGCCTGGCCCAGGCCTTCCTGATCGGCGAGGAATTCATCAATGGCGAGCCCTGCGCGCTCGCCCTGGGTGACAACATCATCTACGGCGAAGGCCTCTCCATCCGCCTCGGCGCGGCGCGCGGCCGGGCGGAGGCGGGCGGCGCCACCGTCTTCGGCTATCGCGTGGCCGACCCCGAGCGCTATGGCGTGGCGGAATTCGACACGGCGGGCCGGGTCATCTCCATCGAGGAAAAGCCGAGCCAGCCCAAATCCGACTGGGCGGTGATCGGTATCTACTTCTACGACAAGCGCGTGGTGGAGATCGCGAAGCAGGTGAAGCCCTCCGCCCGCGGCGAGCTGGAGATCACCGATCTCAACCTGCTCTACATGGCCGCCGGCGACCTCTCCTGCGAACAGCTCGGCCGTGGCTGCGCCTGGCTTGATGCCGGCACCCCCGCCAGCCTGCTGCAGGCCGCGACCTTCGTGCAGACGGTGCAGGAGCGCCAGGGCCTCGTCGTCGGCTGCCCGGAGGAGATCGCCTTCCACCGCGGCTTCCTGACGGCGGATGAACTGCGCGCCCGCGGCAAGTCGCTGGGCAAGACGGCCTATGGCCGATACCTCACCGAAGTCGCGGACGGGCTGCACGCATGAAGGTCACGCCGCAAGCCATCCCCGAGGTCCTGCTCATCGAGCCCAAGCGCTTCGGTGATGCGCGCGGCTTCTTCAGCGAGGTCTGGAAGCGCAGCGCGCTGGCGGCGCAGGGCTTCGCGGTGGATTTCGTGCAGGACAACCACTCCTTCTCGCGCGATGTGGGCGTGCTCCGCGGCCTGCATTTCCAGCGCCCGCCCACGCCGCAGGGCAAGCTGGTGCGCGTGGTGCGCGGCCGCATCCTCGATGTGGCGGTGGATATCCGAGAGGGCAGCCCGACCTATGGCCAGCACGTCACGGCCGAGCTTTCCGCCGAGAACTGGGCGCAGCTCTGGGTGCCGCGCGGCTTCGCGCATGGCTTCGTGACGCTCGAGCCGGACACCGAGGTGCTCTACAAGGTGGATGGCGAATACGACCCCGCGACCGATGCGGGCATTGCCTGGGATGACCCGGCGCTGGGCATCGCCTGGCCCATCCCGCCCGGTGGCGTGACGCTCTCCGACAAGGACCGCAAGGCGCCGCGCCTCGCCGACATCCCGCCCCCCTTCCCCCAGGGTTCGCTCTGATGCGCCGCATCCTCGTCACCGGAAAGGGCGGCCAGCTCGCCACCGGCCTGGCCGACAGCCTGCCCGCCCATGGCTTCGAGGCGCATCTGGTCGGCCAGCCGGATTTCGAATTCGACAAGCCGGAGACGGTGATCGCCGCCTTCGCGGCCCTGCGCCCCGAGGCGGTGGTGAACTGCGCCGCCTGGACCGCCGTGGACGCCGCCGAGGATGACGAGGCCGGCGCCTTCCGCGCCAATGCGCTGGGCCCTGCCCTGCTGGCCCGACTTTGTGCCGAGGCCGGCATCCCGCTGATCCAGATCAGCACGGATTACGTCTATGACGGGCTAAAGGGCGCGCCCTATCTGGAGACCGACCAGCCCAATCCGCTGGGTGCCTATGGCCGCACCAAGCTGGCCGGCGAATGGGCGGCGCTGGCCGGCAACCCGATGACCAGCATCCTGCGCACCGCCTGGGTGTTCAGCCCGGTGGGCAAGAATTTCGTCCGCACCATGCTGACCGTCGGCGCCACGCGGCCCGAGCTGCGCGTGGTGGCCGACCAGCATGGCCACCCGACGGCGGCGCCCGATCTCGCCGACGCCATCGCCGCCGTGCTCGCCCGCATCCGCGGCACCGGCTGGCAGCCCGCCTATCGCGGCGTCTTCCACGCCCGGGCCGAGCAATCCACCCATTGGCATGGCTTCGCCGAGGCGATCTTTGCCGGCGCCGCCCCGATGGGCGGCCCGAGCCCGCGCGTGCTGCCCATTGCCACGCACGAATATCCGGTGAAGGCCACCCGCCCCACCGATGGCCGGATGGATGGCAGCAAGCTCGCCGCGACCTTCGGCGTGACGCTTCCCAGCTGGCAGCAGGGGCTGGGGCGCGTGCTCGCCGCGCTGGGCGGACCCGATGGCCGCCTATCTTCTCTCTGACCTCGCACGTCCTGAGGGCGGGCTTCCCCGTGTGCTGCATGGCCTCGCGGCCCGGCGCAAAGGGAGCCGTTCCGGGTTCGCCGTACGGTATTTGGCTTAAGTCAGCTCGCCACGGCAGGTTCT
>NZ_JAIEQY010000233.1 GCF_019747315.1 Roseococcus sp.
AGGCGGGCCAGCGCCGCCGCCAGCCGCGCGGGGTCGCGCCCGGCGACCACCACGCGGCAGCCCCGCCCTTGCAGCGCCTCGGCCAGGGCCAGGCCAATGCCGCTGGAGCCACCGGTGACGAGGGCAAGCGGCGCCGTCACGGCGCCAGGGGCGCCGAAGGCAGGGGGAAGGCCGCCCGGGCAGGCCGGCGCTGGATACGGCAAGGCATTCCGTGTATCCGGAACGGGTTGACCGCTCCGCGTCAAGTGGAGAGCCTTGCTTCAACGCGTGAATTGAACTTGGGAAGACCGATCCGGGCCGCTGCTGAACGAGGCGGTCGGCGTGCCCTTTGCCACAACCCTCGTGGGAAAAACTCTTGCTCCTCTCGCTTCCGACCCCGCTGGACATCCTCGGCCTGAGCCTTCGCCTGCCCGGCGCGGATGACCTGGAAGCCCTGTGGTCGTTGCTGGAGAGCGGCGGTTCCGCCGTGCAGGACGTCTCCCCGCCGGAGCGCTGGCGGGCGGAGCGCTTCCTCAGCCAGGACGCCAAGGCGCGCGGCACCACCTATACCTTCGCCGGCGGCTACCTCCGGGATGGTCTCAGCTTCGACGCCGCCGCCTTCGGCATGTCCCGCCGCGAGGCCGAACAGATGGACCCGCAGCAGCGCGTCCTCCTCGAAGTGACCTGGGAGGCGCTGGAGGATGCGGGCATTGCCCCCTCGCGCCTCGCCGGGCGGCAGGTGGGCGTCTATGTCGGCGCCTCGGCCACGGACTATGCCGATGTGCCGCTGCTGGACCTGGCGTCCATCGATGCGCATTTCATGACCGGCAACAGCCTGGCCATGGTGTCCAACCGCATTTCCTACGCCTACGACCTCAAGGGCCCAAGCCTGACGATCGACACCGCCTGCTCCTCCTCGGTGGTGGCGCTGGCCCAGGCGGCGGCGGCCCTGCAGGAAGGGCGGATCGAATGCGCCATCGTGGGCGGGGTGAACATGCTCTCCTCGCCGGCGCCCTTCATCGGCTTCTCCCGCGCCGGCATGCTCTCGCCCACCGGGCGCTGCCGGCCCTTCTCCGCCCAGGGCGATGGCTATGTGCGGGCCGAGGGTGCCGTGGTCATCGTGCTGGCCCGCGCTGATGCGGAGCTGGTCCCCGGTGGCGCCCGGCCGCGCGCCCGGCTGCACGCCATCGGCGTGAATTCGGATGGCCGCACCAACGGCATCTCCCTGCCCTCGCTGACCGGCCAGCGGGATTTGCTGGAGGCGCTTTACCGCACCTCCGGCATCTCGCCCGATGCGCTGGCATTCGTCGAGGCGCATGGCACCGGCACTCGCGTGGGCGATCCGATCGAGGCGCGTGCCATCGGGGAATCGCTCGGGCGGCATCGCCGGGCGCCGCTGCCCATCGGCTCGGTGAAGTCCAATATCGGGCATCTGGAATCCGCCTCCGGCATGGCGGGGCTGGCCAAGCTGGTGCTCTCCCTCGAACGCCGCCGCTACCCCGCCACGCTCTACCTGGAGGAGCTGAACCCCGATATCGACGTGGCGGGCCTGCAATTGGCCCCCGCGGCCGAGGCGGTGGAGCTGCCGGCCGAGGGCGAATTGCTGGCCGGGCTGTGCAATTACGGCTTTGGCGGCACCAATGCCCATGCCGTGATCGGCAGTGCCCCGGTGCCTCTGGCCGCGCCGGCCGGCCCCTCGCGCTTCCTGGTGATCTCGGCCCACAGCAAGGCCGCGCTGCGCGCCTTGGCCAACGCCCATATTGACCCCGTGCTGCGCCACGGCGCCGCCGTGGTGGCCCAGGAGCTTCACCTGACGCGCGAGGCGCTGCCCCATCGCCTGGTGCTGGACCTGGCGCAGCAGCCCGACGTGGCCCTCGCGCTGGGGGATCCCGACACCCCCCGGCCCGGCGTGGTGCTGGCCGAGGCGGTGGCGCGGCGCGCGCGCATCGCCTTCGTCTTTGCCGGCAATGGCAGCCAATGGCCCGGGATGGGCCGCGCCGCCTACCAGAACAATCCCGCCTTCCGTGCGCGCTTCGACGAGATCGCCGCACTCATCCGCGGCGCCGGCGGCACCTGCCCGCTGGAGACGATGCAGGCCCCCGACGTGGCCGCGCGGCTGGCGGCCACCAGCGCCATGCAGCCGCTGCTCTTTACCATCCAGCTGGCGCTCTGCGCGGCGCTGGCGGCCGAGGGGCTGCGGCCTGACCTCGTGCTCGGCCATTCGGTGGGTGAGGTCGCGGCCGCCACCGCCGCCGGGGCGCTGACCGCGGAGGATTCCATCCGCCTCATCGTCCAGCGCAGCGCGCACCAGGAATCGGTGCGTGGCCTGGGCAGCATGGCCGTGCTGGCCTGCGATGCCGCCCGCGCCGCCGAACTGATCGCCGAGGCCGATGCGGCGGCGGCCGTCGAGGTCGCGGCCCGCAACGCGCCCAATTCCACCACCATTTCCGGCACCACCGAGGGCCTGGCCGAAGTGCTGCGCGTGGCGCGCCGCCTGCGCGTGGCCACCGTGACACTCGACATCGCCTACCCCTTCCACAGCCAGGCGCTGGATCCGGAGCGCGAGGGCACCATCGCGGCCCTGGCGGGAATGCGGCCCCAGGGGACGCGCATCCCCATGATCTCCTCCGTCACCGGCGCCGCGGTGCGGGGGGATGAGCTGGACGGCACCTATTGGTGGTCGAACATTCGCGCGCCCATCCTGTTCCAGGCGGCGGTCGAGGCCGCGCTGGGCGGGGCGGAGCTCTTCATCGAGATCGGCCCGCGCCCCATCCTCGGCTCGCTGGTAGCGGAAATCGCCCGCGCAGCCGGTGCCCGTGCCGTCGCCCTTCCCACCCTCACCCAGGCGGTGCGGCCCGAGGATGAAGATCCGGTGGCGCGCATCCCGCTGGAGGCGGTGGCCCGCGGCGCCCGCCTGGCCGAGACCGCCGCCGCGTCGGCTTCGCCCTGCTTGCCATCTCCGTGCCCGCCATCGCTGTGCCCGCCGTCTCCGGGGCGCCTCCTGCCGCTGATGCGCTGGGACCGGCAATTCTACCTGATCGGCCAGACGCCCGAAGCCTATGGGCTCTATGGCCCTTCCTTCGGCGGCAAGCCGGTGCATCCGCTGATCGGCACGCGGCTGGCCCCCGGCGGCGCCGAGTGGCGCCAGATCATCAGCCTGGAAACCCACCCCTATTTGGCCGGCCACAAGGTGGATGGCGAGGCGATCCTGCCCGCCACCGCCTTCATGGAGATGGTCGCCGCGGTGGGGCGGGAGGTGCATGGCACCGGCCGGCTGCGCATCCTCGACCTCGACATCCTTCGGCCCATGAACTTCGAGCCGGGCGGCGGGCGCGAGGTGAGCCTGATCTGGAACGAGGCCGACCGGCTGGTGGAAATCCGCTCCCGCCTTCGCCTGGAGCCGGCGACCAGCCTGGCACTGCACGCCCGCGCCGTGGTGCTGCCCGAGGTGGCGGCGACCCCCGCGCCGTCGGAATGGCCGGCCTCCGGCATCCCGCATGACGAAGCGGCGATCTACGCGGCCACCCAGCGCTGCCGCATGGGCTATGAGGGGGCCTTCCGCGTGGCGCGCTCCGCCCGCGTCTGCGGTGACCTCATCATCACCGAGCTCGCCCCGGAACCCGCCGATCTCGGCTTCTTCAGCGATGTCCAGCTGCTCGATCCGCCGAGCTATGACGCGGCCTTCCACGCCATCTTCCTGGGCATTCCGCAGCAGCCCGGCCAGGTGCTGGGCGAATTGCCGGTGCGGATGGAGCGGCTCTCGCTCTACCGGCCCGGGACGCCGGTGCATCGGGCGGTGACCCGCCTGGTGCGGCAGGGCGCCGATGCGCGGGTCTTCGACATCACGCTGCTCTCGGCCGAGGACGAAGTGGTGGCCGAGGGACGGGGCGTGGTGATGCGCCGCCTCATCCTCTCCACCTGGCGCGAGGCGGACCGCATCGTGCAGTCCCGCATGATCCCCTGGGAGGCCGGGGCGCGCGACCTGGCGGCGGAGCTGGCCGAGGCGCTGGCGCATCCCGTGGCGGAAGCGCCCGGCGTGGCGCCGCTGCGCGCCGCCCTGGTCGAGCTGGGCCTGGATGTGGCGGCCCATGTGGTGGGCGGGATCGGCGGCATGCGGATCGCCGCGCAGGATCCCGGCCTGGGCGGACGCATCCTGCCCGCGGCCCAGGTGGTGTGGCGCGCGCTGATGGATGCGCTCTGCGATGCCGGGCGGATGACCGAGCATGAGGAGCAGTTCCGCCTTGCCGCGCTTCCTGCCGATCCGACGCAGCGCCTGGTGGCCTTCGCGCAGCGCCACCCGGGCGCCAGCGCCGATCTGCGGCTCGCGCTGCATGCGCTGGAGGCGCTGCCAGGGCTGCTGCTGGGCGGCGTGGAGACGCCCCCCCAGCCCGACCTGCTGGATGCGCTGATGACCAGCTCGGTCTTCGGCGCGCCCAGCCAGGACGCGCTGCTGGAAACGCTGGACCGCCTGATCCTGGCCACGCCGGAGCGGCGGTTGCGGGTGGTGCTGCTGGAGCCGGGGCTGGGCGGGCTGCTGGCAAGGCTGCTGCCCCGGCTGCGCGGCGGCGAGATCGCCCTCTCCATCCTCGCCGGCGATGTGGCGGCGGCGGAGCGCCTGCTGGCACGGCTGGGTGCGGCGCGGATGGTGCCGGTGCTGGGTCCGGATTCCGCCCTGGAAGGCGCGGTGTTCGACCTCGCCCTTTGCGCCGCCACCACGCCGCTGGATGGCGGCGAGCCGAGCCCGCTGGACATGCTGGCGAGCCTGGGGGCGCAGGCGCCCGTGCTGCTGGCCGCCATCCCGGGCCATGACCCGGCGATCGACGTGCTGCACGCGGCCATGCCCGGCTGGTTCCGCTTCTCGCCCACGCCGGAGCTGCCGGTCGGCGCCTGGCCCTATCCGTCCGAGGCGGATGAGGCGCTGGCCTCGCGCGGCTTCACCATCCTGCGCGCCGCCCCGATCGGGGCATCGGGCGCGCGGCTGGTCAGCGCCGTCATGCCGCGCCGCCGCCCGCTGGAAGTGATGCCGCCGCGCAGCCCGCTCTGCCTCGCGATCGCCGAGGATGCGGAAGGCGCCGCGTTCCGCGACATGCTGCCGGGCTTCGAGCTGCGCGGCGCGCTCTCCGTCGGCGCGGTGGCCGAGCTGGCGGCCCAGGCCCTGCTCCCCGAGGGTTTCGCGGTCGTGCTCGAGATCGGCCCCGCCGCCCTGGCGGATGAGGTGGAGTGCCTCTCCGCCCGCATGCTGCGCCTGCGGGACCTGGCCCTGGCGCTCAGCGAAAGCGAGACGCCCTGCCGCCTCTACGTGGTGGTGCGGCAGGCCGAGGGCGCGGCGGCGCAGGCCCTCGCGGCCTATGCCCGCTGCCTGATGAACGAGTTCCCGACGCTGGAGACCTGCCTGCTGGTCCTGGCGCCCGGCGCCACGGCCGCGACGCTGGAGCCCGCGCTGCGCCGGCATTTGGCCGAGCCCCTGCGCGAGCGGGAGGTCCATGTCACCGAGACCGGGGCCGAGGTGCCGCGCGCCGCGCGCCTCGCCCCACCCGCCGCGCGCGCGCCGGCCGAGGGCGAGCGCTGCCTGCTGCGCATCGGCCCGCGCGGCCTGGATGAGCTGGCCTGGATGCTGGCGCCGCGCGCCACCCCCGGCCCGGGCGAGATCGAGGTCGCGGTCGCGGCCACCGGGCTGAATTTCCGCGACGTGATGCTGGGCCTGGGCGTGCTGGATTCCGAGAGCCTGGGCGGGGGGCTGACCGGCGCGGCGCTGGGCTTCGAATTCGCCGGGCATGTCCTGGCACAGGGGCCGGGCGTGGAGGGCTTCCGGCCTGGCGATCCGGTGATGGGCTTCGCCGGCGGGGCCTTCGCCTCGCACCTCACGGTGCCGGCCGCGCAATTGTTCCATCTGGGCCAGGACATCCCGGCCGAGGCGGGGGCGGCCATCCCGGTCGCCTTCGTGACGGCCTGGTACGGGCTGATCGAGCGCGCCGGGCTCAAGCGTGGCGAGACGGTGCTGATCGAAGGTGCCGCGGGCGGCGTGGGCCTGGCCGCGCTGCAGATCGCGCAGGCGCATGGCGCCATCGTGGTGGCGGCGGCCGGCACGCCGGAAAAGCGCGCCTTGCTGCGCCGCCTGGGCGCCGACCATGTGGTGGATTCCCGCGCGCCCGACCTGGAGGACGTGATCCGCGCCGCGGTGGGCGGCGTGGATATCGTGCTGAATTCCGTGGCGGGCGATGCGATGCGCGCGGCGCTGCGCCTGGTGCGCCCCTTCGGCCGCTTCGTGGAACTCGGCAAGCGGGACTTCCTGGAGAATACCCGGCTCGGCCTGCGGCCCTTCCTGCGCAACGTCACCTATATCGGCGCGGATATCGACCAGCTGCTGGCGCATGACCCGGCGCTGGTCCGCCGCATGCTGGGCGCGCTGATGACGCTGTTCGAGGCCGGGCGCCTGGCGCCCCTGCCCTATCTCGCCATGCCGGGCGAACGGGTGGCGGATGCCTTCCGGCTGATGCAGGCCTCGGCCCATATCGGCAAGATCCTGGTGCGACCGAGCCGGCGCGGCGAACCCCCGGCCGAGGCGCCGGCCGCCTTCACCCCCGCCCCGGGCGTGCATGTGGTTCTCGGCGGCACCGGCGGGTTCGGGCTGGAAACCGCGCTGTGGCTGGCTGGCCAGGGCGCAGGGCTCGTCATCCTGGCTTCCCGCCGCGGCACGGTGGAGCCTGAGCAGGCCGAGCGCCTGGACCGGCTGCGCGCCGAGGGCCGCACCCTGCTGGTCGAGGCGCTGGACGTCACCGATCCCGCCGCCGTCGCTGCCGCCTTCGGCCGTTGGCGGGCGCAGCTCGGCCCCATTGCGGGTGTCATCCACTGCGCGATGGTGCTGGAGGATGGCATGATCCTCGGCCTGACGCCGGAGAAGATCCTGCGCGTCCTGGCGCCGAAGATCCATGGCATGCGCGCGCTGGAAGCCGCGATCGCCGGGGATCGCCCGCAATATGTGGTCGCCTATTCCTCGGCCACGACCTTTGTCGGCAGTCCCGGGCAATCCGCCTATGTGGTGGGCAATGCCTTCCTGGAGGGCGCCGTGCTGGCCCTGCGGCAGCGCGGCATCCCCGCGCTGGCGGTGGGCTGGGGCGCCATCTCGGATGTGGGCGTGATCGCCCGCACGCGCGGCCTGGCGGAACGGCTGCGCGCGGCCACCGGCGTTTCCGGCGTGACCTCGGCCGAGGCGCTGCGCCATCTGGGCGGGCTGCTGGCCGCGCCCTGGGCGGCGCCGGCGGTCAGTGCCTATTCGGTGATCCGCTGGTCCCCGGCGGCGACCAAGCTGGCCGTGCTGCGCTCGCCCTATTTCGCCGAGGTCTTCGCCGAGGCCGGGCAGGGCGCGGCGCAGCCGGGCGAGGAGGCGCTGGACCTGTCCGCCCTCAGCCCCGAGGCCGCGGCGGAGATTCTGCTGGGGCTGGTGCGCGACGAGGTGGCGCGCATCCTGCGGCTGCCGCCCGAGGCGGTGGAGACGGACCGCCCGTTGATGGATCTGGGGCTCGACTCTCTCATGGCGTTGGAATTGCGCCTGGCCGTTGAGAAACGGACCGGGTTGGAAATGACGATGACCATGGTCGGAGGCAGCCGTTCAGTGCGGGATCTGGTCGGCCGGATCGCGGCGACCCTGGGTTCTCCGCCGTCTCACTAATCGTTTAGATCATTAAATCAGCAGCTTGTCTCTCTTTGGCCATCAGGGGTGCAACAAGCCCGTTGTGGCGCCCCGCGCGGATGGGTATGTTGCGGTGCACCAGGAAGTTAATGCCCCACAGGTTGAATTTCTCGCATTCTCCGGCGCCTCCACTTGGCGGCGTCTCAATAAGTTTCTATTATCAGGAACGGATCGCGCGGCTTTTCGGGGCTGACCGTTTCGGTTAACGAGTAATTCAGGCTTCAGTGCCACGGTTCCACAGCCAGATGTGAGGAGGCTGCCATGAATTTTCGGTCTCCCACGACGGGCCTTGATTTCGGCAATCTGGGCCGAACGGATGAGGCGGCGCCCGCGGCCCCCGGCCTAAGCCCGGATCGGCGGCAGCCCCGGGCACGGGCCCTCCGGCGTGACGCCCTCAAGCACGATGCCTCCTTCGAGAGCCTGCCCGCTTATCGCGAGATCCTGATGGATCGGCAGATGGGCCCGGCGCTGGGCTTCGAGAACCCCTATTATCGGCTGCATGATGTCCGCGCCGGCGTCACCACCCGCATCAATGGCCGGGACCTGCTGAATTTCGCGAGCTATGACTACCTCGCCCTGAATGGCCACCCCGAGGTGCTCGCCGCCCATCAGGAAGCGGCGCTGCGCTACGGCACCAGCGTCTCCGCCAGCCGTATCACGGCAGGCGAGCGCCCGGTCCATCAGGAACTCGAAGCCGCCCTGGCGGATGTCTATGAGGCCGAGGCCGGCGCCCTCTTTGTCAGCGGCCATGCCACGGCGGCCTCGGTGATCGAGACCATCCTGGGCCCCAAGGATCTGCTGATCCATGACTCGCTGATCCACAATTGCGTCGTGGTCGGCGCGCAGGGTGCGCGCTGCCAGCGCAAATCCTTCCGCCACAATGACCTGGACGACCTCGAAGCCTATCTGACCCTCACGCGCCACCTCTTCGAGCGCGTGCTGATCGTGAGCGAGGGCCTCTTCTCCATGGATGGTGACGGGCCGGACCTTTTCCGCCTGGTCGAGATCAAGGAGCGCTTCCAGGCCTGGCTGATGATGGACGAGGCGCATGCGCTGGGCGTGCTGGGCAGCACCGGCCGCGGCATCGCCGAGCATAGCGGCATGGACCCGAGCCGGGTGGACATCTGGTTCGGCACGCTTTCCAAGGCGCTGGTGGGTTGCGGCGGCTATGTCTGCGGCAGCCAGGTGCTGATCGACATCCTCAAGGCGCGCGCGCCGGGCCTGGTCTTCAGCGTGGGCATGCCGGCCCCGGTGGCCGCGGCCTCGCTCAAGGCGCTGGAGATCATGCGGCGCGAGCCGGAGCGCGTGGCCGCGCTGCGCGCCAATGGCGCCCATTTCATCGCCGGTGCCCGGGCCAGGGGCCTGGATGTCGGGTCCAGCTGGGGCTTCGGTGTCACGCCCATCATCCTCGGCACCGACATCAAGACCTTCCGCGCGGCGCAGGATCTCGAACAGCACGGCATCTACGTCTTTCCCGTCATCGCGCCTGGTGTGCCGCAAGGCACCTCTCGGCTTCGCTTTTTCCTTTCGGCCGCACATGAGACGGCGCAGATCGACACGGCGTTGGATGCGATGGTGGCGGTCCTCGACCCCTCGTGATTCCAAGACGCGTCAATCGCGGCCTCCTGGCGCAGCCGGAGGCGAAAATCCTCGATTTCCTTGTGGTCCGCCTGCCCCGCTGGGTGACGCCGGATATATTGACCGCGCTCGGAATTCTGGGCGCGGTGCTGGGTTGCCTCGGCTTTGCCCTGGCCTTGACCTCCTGGCTTTCGCTCGGGCTGGTGGTGGTCGGCTTCGCGGTGAACTGGCTGGGTGATTCCCTGGATGGAAGGCTGGCCCGGCATCGGCGCATCGAGCGCAAGATCCAGGGCTTCATCATCGACAATGGCGTGGACCTCATCGCCTATCTTCTGCTGGCCGCGGGGTTCGCGCTTTCGGGCCTGGTCTCGTTGCCGGTGCCCTTCCTCCTCCTCTCGCTCTACATGCTGCTTAGCAATCTCGCCCTCGCGCGGCTGATCATCACGGGTGTGCATGACCTCGCGATCGATTCGATCGGCACGACGGAGCTGCGCGTGGCCTTCCTCGCACTGGCCGTGCTGCTCTTCCTGTTTCCCGAATTCTTCCGCGCGATGATCCCGTTGCTGGAACTCGCGGTCCTCGATTTCCTGTCGCTCTTCTGGGCCTGCGTCATGCTGCTGAACTTCGTCATGGTGCTGCGGCGCGACATCCGCCTTGCACGCAAGGCGGATGAGGGCTGAACTGCCCGCCCCCGAGGAAAGGCGACCCCCCTTGAGCATTTGGCGGCAAATCACCACGCCCGACGAAATCCATGCCCGCTCCGAAGCCACGGTGAACGGGCTGCTGGGCATTCGCATCACCGAGATCGGCCCGGATTTCCTGCGCGGCGAGATGCCGGTGGATGAGCGGCACATCCAGCCCTTCGGCATCATCCATGGCGGCGTTTCCGTCGTCCTGGCCGAGACGCTGGGCAGCGTCGCCTCCATGATGGCCTGCGATCCGGGATTCCATGCCGTGGGCCTTGAGATCAACGCCAATCACCTGCGGCCGCTGCCCAAGGGCGGGCGCGCCTTCGGGCTTTGCACCCCGGTGCGCATCGGGCGCAGCGTGCATGTCTGGAACATCGAATTGCGGCGGGAGGACGGGGAGATGTTCTGCGTCTCCCGCCTGACCACCGCCATCATCGAGAGGAAATCCGCCAAGTGACGAAGCCCAAAATTGCCCTGATCGGGACTGGCGGCACCATCGGCTCGCTCGGCCGCGGTCCCTTCGACATCGCCGACTACGCGACGCTGGGGAAGGTCATGGATGCCGAGCAGCTGCTGGCCTATTGGCCGCAGGTGCATGAGGTGGCGGAAGTGGTCGCGGTGAAATACGCGGCCGTGCCCTCCACCGCGCTTGGCCCCAAGGAATGGCTGGAGCTGGTGCGCCTCTGCGACCAGGTGGTGGCCGATATCCCCGACCTCGACGGCATCGTGATCACCCATGGCACCGCGACGCTGGAGGAGACGGCCTATTTCCTCTCGCTCACCGTGAAGGTGGAGGTGCCGGTGGTGGTGGTGGGCGCGCAGCGGCCTTCCTCCGGCCTCTCCTCCGATGCGGGCATGAACCTCGCCAATGCCTGCCGCGTGGCGGGCGACAAGCGAGCGCGCGGTCTGGGCGCGTTGGTGCTGCTGAATGACGAGGTGCATGCGGCGCGCGAGGTGACGAAGACCAGCACCTCCCGCCTGCAGACCTTCCGCAGCCCGGATTTCGGCTGCCTGGCGCATGCCGATGCGGACAGCATCGCCTGGTACCGCCGCCCGCTGCGCAAGCTGGGGCGTGAGACGGAGTTCGACGTGCGCGGCCTGAGTGCCCTGCCGCGGGTGGATATCGTGTATTGCTATGCCGGCGCCGATGGCGCGGCGGTGGAGGCCTTCATCGCGGCCGGCGCCAAGGGCCTGGTCTCGGCGGGCTTCGCGCCCAGCTTCGTGACACCCGCGCTCGGCGAGGCGATGACCGCCGCCATGGCCGCCGGCACGCCCATTGCGGCCAGCACGCGGGCGGGCTCTGGCCGGATGTTCTACACGACGCGGATGCAGGAGGCGGGCTTCGTGAATGCCGACAACCTCAATCCGCAAAAGGCGCGCATCCTCCTGATGCTGGGCCTGACCGTGACGCAGGATCGGGCAGAGCTGAACCGGATCTTCGCAGAATATTGAGGGGCGCCGCCCCTCAAACTCCCCGGCAGGGTGAAAGCCTGCGTGGTTTTCACGAGTTTCCTGCACCTTCCTTTTTTCATGAAATCAATGATGTATGGAGGGGCCAGGAAACCGTGAAAGCCACGCAGGCTTTCACCCTGGCGGGCTGCTCGAGGGGCGGCCCCTCGATCCCGTCCTGCGGGATTCTTGGCCGCCTGCCCAAGCGCCGCGCCCCACCTGCGCGCATTGCATCCCGGCTTCCGCCCCGCCACATCTGGCGGGCCCGGCCCGGGGCGCGCAGAATGCCGTCCGACAGAAGCGGACGCGGTGGTTTCCGCGGCCGTGACATCGAAGCAAGATCGCTGGGCCGAACCCGGCAGGGAGCAAAGTGATGAACACGCAATACCGCAAGCGCCTGCCCGGCAGCGAGCTGGATTTCTTCGACGCGCGCGCGGCGGTCGAGGCCATCGCACCCGGCGCCTATGACACGCTGCCCTACACCTCCCGCGTGCTGGCCGAGAACCTGGTGCGCCGCTGCGCGCCCGCGCTGCTGGCGGATGCGCTGGGGCAGCTGATCCACCGCAAGCGCGACATCGACTTCCCCTGGTACCCCGCCCGCGTCGTCTGCCACGACATCCTGGGCCAGACCGCGCTGGTGGATCTGGCCGGCCTGCGCGACGCCATCGCGGAGAAGGGCGGCGACCCGGCCAAGGTGAACCCGGTGGTGCCGGTGCAGCTCATCGTGGACCATTCGCTCGCCGTCGAGCATGCGGGCTTCGAGAAGGACGCCTTCGCCAAGAACCGCGCCATCGAGGACCGCCGCAACGAGGACCGCTTCCACTTCATCGAATGGACGCGCCACGCCTTCAAGAACATGGAGATCGTGCCGCCCGGCAACGGCATCATGCACCAGATCAACCTGGAGCGGATGTCGCCCGTCATC
>NZ_JAIEQY010000235.1 GCF_019747315.1 Roseococcus sp.
GGTGAATGAGCCCACCAAGCTCGCCCGCGTGCTGGGCGTGCTGGAGGGCATCCAGGCCGGCTTCAACGGGAAGGGCGCCAAGCAGGTCTCGCTGGCGGATCTGATCGTGCTGGGTGGCGGTGCGGCCATCGAGCAGGCGGCGAAGGCCGCGGGCGTGGCGGTGGAGGTGCCCTTCACCCCCGGCCGTGCCGATGCCTCGGCCGAGCATACGGATGCCCACTCCTTCGCTCCGCTGGAGCCGAAGTCGGACGGCTTCCGCAACTTCGCCGGCAGCGAGAACAGCCTCTCGCCGGAGGAGCGGCTGGTGGACCGCGCGCAGCTGCTCACCCTCACCGCGCCTGAAATGACGGTGCTGGTGGGCGGGTTGCGCGTGCTGGGCGCCAATGTGGGCAGCGCGCCGCATGGCGTCTTCACCACCCGCCCGGGCGTGCTGACCAACGACTTCTTCGTGAACCTGCTCGACATGAGCACGGCATGGACGCCTTCGGCGGACATGCACGGCTTCTACATCGGCCGGGACCGCGCGAAGGGGAATGTGAAGTGGACCGCCTCGCGCGTGGACCTGGTCTTCGGCTCCAACTCGCAGCTGCGGGCGCTCGCCGAGGTCTTCGCGGTGGACGGTGCCCATGCCGCCTTCGTGCATGACTTCGTGGCGGCCTGGACCAAGGTGATGAACCTGGACCGCTTCGACCTCGCCTGATCACAGCAGCGCGCGGCAGGGAGACCTGCCGCGCGCCGTTTTGCGGGTGTCAGTGGAAAGAGAAAGAGCCTCAGTCCCGCCAGGGATGCTGCGTCCACATGCGCTGGTAGTTCTCGCGCATGGCGAACAGCACGGCGCGGTGCTGGTCGGGGTCGAGGAAGCGCAGCGGCAATTGCTGCTGCGTCGCGGCCGCCATGAAATCCGGATGCTCCATCACGCCGCGCACCACGGAAGCCAGGCGCTGCAGCACCGGCGCCGGCGTGCCGGCGGGTGCGGCGAGGCCCCGCAGCGAGCCATCCACCACGTCGAAGCCCTGCTCGCGGAAGGTGGGCACGTCATTGGTGTTCGCCCAGCGCGTCTCCGCCATCTGGCCGAGCGGGCGCAGCAGGTTCTGGCGGAAATCGCCGACCCCTTCGCCCATGTTCATCGCCGCGATCTGGATGGTGCGCCCCAGGATCGCGTTGCGCACCTGCGACGAGCCGTTGAAGGGCACATGCAGCAGCCGCGTGCCGGTCAGCCGCTCGAAGGCCAGCGTGGCCAGGTGGTCATCGGAGCCGACGCCGGTCGTGCCGTAGCTGATGGTCCCCGGTGCGGCGCGGGCGGCGGCGGCGAGGTCATTGAGGTTGCGCCACGGGCTGTCCGGCAGCACCCAGAAGCCGCCCGGATCATCCACCACATTCGCGATGGGCGAGAAATCCTCGAGCTTGTAGCGCGCAGCCCGCTCGATCGGGATGGTGACGAGGTTGGGCGTGTTGATGAAGCCGATGGTCAGCCCATCCGGCCGCGCGCGGGCGAGTTCGGACCAGCCCACCTCGCCGCCGGCACCCGCGCGATTGTGGACGACGACGGATTGGCCGAGCTCACGCTCCATGAAGCGCGCGAGCGTGCGGGCGGCCACATCCGTGCCGCCACCGGGCGCGAAGGCCACGATCATCGTGATGGCGCGCTCGGGCTGCCAAGTCTGGGCGGCGGCGGGCAGGGCGAGCAGGGCAGGGCCGGCCAGGGCGAGGCGGCGGGTGATCATGGGGTTTCCTCCAGCTTTTATCCGCGCATCAGAGCATATCCCGGCGCGCCGCACAGCGCCCTCGATTGTGCTGCGTTCACATGCGTTCACGCAGCCCGTTCTCGTTTTTGTTGAGAGGATGATTCAGCGTTTCGGCGATTCCGCCTCAACGCATCATGCTCTACAGCGTCACATTCGCCATCCGCGCCACCTCGCGCCAGCGCTGGATCTCGGCGCGCAGGAAGCCCGCGAATTGCGCCTGGGTCTGCGGATCGGCCAGCATGCCCGCCTCCTCGATGCGCGCGATGACGGCCGCGTCGCGCAGGATGGCCGTCACATCGGCGTTGATGCGGGCCGCGATCTCGGGCGGCAGGCCGGCGGGTGCGGCCAGGCCGTTCCACCCCACCGCCTCATGCCCTGGTGCCACCGTCTCGGCGAAGCTCGGCACATCGGGCGCCCAGGAGACGCGGCCCAGCGTGCTGACGCCGATGAGCTTGAGCCGCCCCGCCCGCACATTGGGCAGGGCCGAGGCCAGGCTGTCGGTCATCAGCGGCACGGTGCCGGCGATCAGGTCGGTGATGGCGGGGCCGCTGCCGCGGTAGTGTACCATCGTGAGCTGGATGCCGAGGCGATGGGCCAGCAGTTCCGCCGCCATATGCGCGCCCGAGGCGGGCCCCGCCGTGGCCATGGAAAGCGGCGTGCTCGCGGCCCGCGCGGCCGCCAGGAAGCCCGCGGGATCGCTGGCCGGAAAGGAGGGATGCGCCACGATGCAGAGCGGCACGCGGCTCAGATTCGTGATGGGCGTGAAGTCCCGCTCCGGATCATAGGAGAGGCGCGGGATGACGG
This sequence comes from Roseococcus sp., assembly GCF_019747315.1. GTDB lineage: Bacteria > Pseudomonadota > Alphaproteobacteria > Acetobacterales > Acetobacteraceae > Roseococcus. Next base: position 2,550 of record NZ_JAIEQY010000235.1, read on the forward strand.
CGGCATTCACCGCCATGGGGCCGATCGAGCCCGCGACCAGCGTGGTGCCGTCGGGCGCGGCCCGCGCCACCACCTCCATCGCCGGCACGCCCGCGCCGCCCCCGCGATTCTCCACCACCACGCGCTGCGGCCAGCGGCGGGAGAGTTCATCGGCCACCAGCCGGGCCACGATGTCCGTGCTCTGGCCGGGCGGAAAGGGGACGATGATGCGCACCGGCCGGTCGGGCCAGGGCGCCTGGGCATGGGCCCCGGGGGCATGGACCGCGGGGGCGGCAAGCAGAAGGCCCAGGCCGGGCAGGTGACGACGACGCATGGAACATGTCCTCCGATTCATTTTCGGCTAGAGAAGACAGAAGATGGATTCTTTGCAATGACAAAATCGCGGCGCTTCGGCCGGGCGGCCAGCAGCTTCTCGACACCGCCGCCCATGACAAATATGTGAGCCCATGTTTTCCCGACGGCTTCGCCTCGCCTTCCTGCTGATGGGTTCGCTGGCCGTCGCCCTGGGCGGCCTGGCCTGGTGGGTCGCGGGGGAGGCCGAGCACCGCATCCTGCGCGGCCGCCTCGCGGCCGATCTGCAGGCTGGCCTGCTGGAACTCGCGACGGAGAAGCTCCGCCTGCAGACCTGGTCGCTGGAGACGCTGATGGGCGCGGGGCCGGACTCCGCGATCGGCGCCGCGGCGGCGAATTCGATGATCGAGCGATTGACGGCCCTGCGCGAAGCGAGCGACCGGGCCCAGCGCCTGGACGCCGCCCGCGGCAAGGATCTGAGCCAGCATGCGCGGCGTGAGGCGGCACTTGCCCGGTTGCAGGCGGCCATGCTGACGCTGCGGGCCGAGGTCGCCCTGCTGCCGGGCGAGCAACCGCCCACCGCCCCGCTGGCGGCCTGGGCCCGGCTCGATGCCCTCTTCGCCGCGGCGGACGCGACCGACCTGCGCCAGAGCCTGCGCGCCGGGCTCCAGGACGAGGCCGCCTCGGTGGCCGAGGAACGGCTTGCCGCGGATGCCTCGCTGCGGCGGGTGCGGCTGATCGTGACGCTCGGCACCGCCACGCTGGTGGCTCTCTCCGTCATCATGGCGCTCTGGTTCACCCTGGCCTTGCGGCGGCCGGTACGGCGCCTTCGGGATGGCGCGACGGCCCTGGCGCGGGGCGATCTCGATCACCGCATCGGCGGCATGGCGCGGGATGAATTCGGCGAGCTCGCGGCCTGCATGAACCAGATGGCGGCCGACCTCGCCCGCAGCCACGCGATCGAGCGCCGCCTGCGTGACGGGCTGGAGCGCGAGGTGGAGGCCCGCACCCGGGACCTCTCCCGCGCCCTCGCGGAACTGGCCGGGGCCGAGACCCAGCGCCGCCAGCTCCTCGCCGATATCGGGCATGAGCTGCGCACGCCCGCCACCGTGATCCGCGGGGAGGTGGAGGTCGCGCTGCGCGCCCGCGCCATGGACAGCGAGGCCCATCGCGAGGTGCTCACGCGCATCCGCGCGACGGTGCTGGAGCTCGGCGCGCTGGTGGAGGATGTGCTGGTGCTGGCCAGCGCCGAGGCCGCCGCCTTGTCCCTGGAGCTCTCCGAGATCCCGGCGGCGCCGCAGCTCCTGGCAGTGGTCCAGGCCGGCCGGGTGATGGCCGCGGAACGGGGCGTGATCCTGCGCCACGCCCCGGCGGCGGAACAGGCCATCCTCCTGGCGGACCCTGTGCGGTTGCGGCAGGTCGCGGGGATCCTGGTGGACAATGCGCTGCGCTATTCGCCCCCCGGCACCGAGGTGGTGGTCGCCGAGGCGCTGGACCACGCAACAGTGCATTGGCAGATGGAGGTGCTGGACCGTGGCATCGGTGTGGATGCCGAGGAGGTTCCCCGGCTTTTCGCGCGCGGCTATCGCTCGGCCGCCGCCCGGGAATATCGCGCCGATGGCACGGGGCTCGGCCTCGCCATCGCCCGGGCGCTCACCGAAAGGCTGGGTGGCGAGGTCACGCTCGCCCCGCGGGCGGGTGGCGGCACCGTCGCGCGGCTGCGTCTGCCCCTGGTCCGACGCAAGGCAATGGCATGAACATCCTGATCATTGAGGATGATCCCCGCGTCGCCGGCTTCCTGGAGCGCGGCCTGCGGGCCGAGGGCTACCGCGTCCGCCTGGCCGGCAATGGGCCCGACGGGCTGGAGGCGGCACGCAGCCTCGCGCGGCACGCCGCCGAGACGGGTGAGGCGGCGATGGTCATCCTCGATCTCAACCTGCCCGGGCTTTCGGGCATGGAGGTGCTCTCCATGCTGCGGGCCGAGCGCAACGAGCTGCCCATCCTGGTGCTGACCGCGATGGGCGACACGGCGGCGCGCGTCGCGGGGCTCAGGGGCGGGGCGGATGACTACCTCGGCAAGCCCTTCGATTTCGAGGAACTCCTCGCCCGGATCGAGGCGCTCGGCCGGCGGGGGCGGGGCACCCGGCCCGGCCGGCCCCAATCCCTGCGCGCGGGGGAGCTGGAGCTGGATCGGGCCCGCTGCGTCGCGCGGCGCGCGGGCACGGAAATCCGCCTGACAGCGCGCGAGCTTGCCGTGCTCGACCTGCTGATCTCAGCACCCGGGCGCGTCTTCAGCCGGGAGCGCATCCTCGCCGCGGTCTGGGGCGCCAGCGCGGACCCGCTGACCAATATCGTGGATGTCTATATCCGGCGGCTGCGCGCCAAGATCGACGACCCCTTCGGCCGCCCGCTCATCGAGACGGTGCGCGGCCTGGGCTATCGGCTGGAGGAGGCCCCGGCGGCACGAGGCCTGCCGCCGGGGCCATGACCCTCAGCGCGTGTAGGGCAGCGAGGAGTGGTGCAGCACGATGCGGATCACGCCCGCATCGTCGCGGTGGAAGCCCCAGCTCTTGTCCACGGTGGTGACGCGGCCCTGGCCATCGGTCAGCCGGACGTTGCCCTGCGTGAGGGCGACGCGGCCATGGATGAAGATGGCGGCGTTCTGCACCTCGACGCGCGACCAGCCATTGAAGGCGAAGCCGCTGTCATGGGGGAAGGCCGGGTTGCCGCCCGCGAAATAGGCCAGCGCGCCATCCCGCGTCGTGCGGAAGGTCTGCGGCGCCTGGGTCAGGGTCGGCTTGAACAGCACCGGGCCCGCGGCATAGCCATAGGCGCCGTCCAGCACCTCGCCCGCCACGGCGCGGCCGCGCTCGGGCCCGCCTTCGCGATGCGCGGTGGCGATCCGCACCAGGGCCTCGCCCCAGGCCCGCTGCATGCCGAGCACCTCCTCCAGGGTGATGTTGTCGTTGCGGACGGGCGTCTGCGCCGAGGCATGGGCGCCGATGGTGGAGAGGCCCAGGGCAAGGCCCAGGGCAAGGCGGCGCGTGGCAGAGGTCATTCTCAAATCTCCAGTTTCAGGCGGCGTGGGTGCGCCTTCCCTGGAGAAATGGCCCGGCGGCATGGCGGGCGCCTTTCAGCGCCATGAAGCCAGGGGCCGGCAAAGATGAACGCAAGATGAAAGGCGGCGGCCGGTCACGCGGGAAGGGCGCGCCTCAGAGGGTGAAGATCCGCAGCAGCACCGCCTCCGGCTGGCGCTCGCCATAGCCCACGAAAAGCCGGCGATGCAGCCATTGATGCGGCGGCGAGGCGGTCTCGAAGACCGGCGCGGTGCGGAAATAGACGCGCTCCGGCGGCACCGGCTCGCCGCGCAGCAGCCGCGCCGTATCCTCGGGCGAGGCGTCGCGGATGCCGCTGTTCACCACATAGACCAGCGCGCCATCGGGCAGGCGCACCGTGTAGCGCGCCACCAGCTCCACCACGCCGTCGGGGCGGATGATCTGGTGGTCGGCCCCGCCCGGCAGCACTTCGCCGGACAGCCCCGGCCCGGTGAGCTGCCCGCCCAGGATCGGGATGATGCGGCGGATGCCGAGCGGCCCCGCGCCCACCGTGACCGGCGGGCCTACCGAGACCGCGACGGAACAGAGAAATTCGAGGTTTGGTGCGGGCTGCATGCGGCTCTCCTGCGCGTGGTGCTGCGGTTCAGTCCAGGGCGCGGAATTGCGTCAGCCGCGCCACCTCGGCCCAGCGGGTGGTCTCCTGGCGCATCAGCCTTTCGAATTCGGCGCGGCCGGTGACGGCGGGGCGGAAGCCGCGCTCCTGCAGGCGAGCGGCCATCTCGGGTGTCGCCATCACGCGCAGCACCGCGGCCTCCAGCGCGGCCAGCACCGGCTCGGGCGTCGCGGCGGGTGCGACCAGGCCGAACCAGGAGTTGAAGGTCAGCTCCGGCCGGCCGAGTTCCTGCATCGTCGGCACGTCCGGCATGAGGGGGGAGCGCGCCGGGCTCGTGACCGCGAGCGCGCGCAGCTGCCGCGCCTGGACCTGCGGTGCGACGAGCGCGACCGTCCCGAACAGCCCCTGGATGGAGCCGTTCAGCAGGGCCGCCATGGCATCGCCCGTGGTGCGGAAATGCACCGCTTCCACCGGCATGCGGGCGGTGATGCCGAGGATGGAGGCGCCGAAATGGCCGGGCGTGCCGGCGCCGAAGGTGCCCATCGGCACCTGGCCCTGGGCCTGGCCCCAGCGCAGATAGCCGGCGAAATCCTCGACCGGCAGGGCGTTGGGGACGACGAAGGCGAAGTCCAGCGCGGCGAGGAAGGAGAGCGGCGCGAAATCCCGCGCCGGGTCATAGGCGAGGCGGGCGAAGATGCTGGGCGCCATGGCGAGCGGACCCACGCCCCCCAGCATCAGCGTGGTGCCGTCCGGCCGCACATTGCGCGCGACCTCCAGCGCCGCGGTGATGCCGCCGGCCCCCGCGCGGTTGTCCACGATGGCGCCGGCGGGCAGCACGTCCTTCAGCGCATCCGCCAGCAGGCGGGCCAGAAGGTCGGGGCCCGTGCCCGCGGCGAAGCCCACGACGATGCGCACCGGCCGGTCCGGCAGGGCGGCGCGGGCGGGCAGGGAGAGAGGCAGCAACGCCGCGCCGGCCAGGACCGAGCGGCGCCCAGGGCGGGGCGGGTTCATCAAGACGGGCTCCTCAGGCGGCGGGCGGGGCGTCGCCGGTCACGGCGCGCCAGCCCTTTGTGTCGGGGCGGTCAGCCCGCCCGCCGCAGAGACCATCACTGATTTTCGAAGATGGCAAGTTGTTCGAAGGATTGCGGGGGCGGCATCTACCCTCCGCCTGCCTGGCTCCGGCTCAGCCGACCCAGATATTGTCCAGCATGAGCCTGGAGTGCCCGTCGCTGCTGCCCACATCCATCACGCCGATCCCGATCTCGTAGGTCCCGGCCTCTTCCGCCTTGAAGGAAAAGGCCTGCCAGCCGCTCTCCTTGCCCTCGCCGACCGTCTTCACATCGGCCAAGCCGAACACCGTGTTCTCGCCGTCATGGCGGAGCGTCACGAAGGCGAAGTCATTGCCGCCGGACTTGGCGGCGGCGCCGAAGAGCCAGTCGAAGTTCAGCGTGTCGCCGGCTTCCAGCTCCACCTTGCCACGGATGGCCGAGCCCTCATCGGCATCGCCGTAGCCGAGCTTGTCGAGCGTGCCCTTCTCCAGTTGCAGCCAGCCTTCGACCTGCTTCTGATCCTTGGCGTCGTCGGTCGAGAGCAGGGCGGCCATCTTGCCTTCCGTGCCGCCCTTCGCGGTCGTCACATCGCCCGTATCCTGCCAGCCCTTGCCCAGGCCGTCCTCGAAGGAGGCGAGCAGCTTGCCCTCGACCTTGTCGGCGAGGCCGGCCACGCTGACCGTCACGGTCTGCGTCGTCTCGGCGCCATTCGCGTCACGCACGGTGTAGGTGAAGCTGTCGGTCGCCGTCTCGCCCGCGCCCAGCGCCTGGAGCTTGGCCGAGGCGCTGGGGTCATAGACCACCGCGCCGCCGTCGATCTTGATCGCCGCGCCGTAATCCGAGCCGGAGACGCTGACCAGCGTCAGCGCATCGCCATCCACATCCTCGTCATTGCCGAGGAGGTCGATCTTCGTCGCCGTGTTCTCGTCGGTCTTGCCGAAATCGGCCTTGGCGGTCGGGCCGTCATTACGGCCTTCCACCGTGATGCTGGCCTGCGCCGTGTCCGTGTCGCCGTCCATGTCGGTCACGCGGTAGGAGAAAGTGACCACGCGGCTCTCGCCGGCCGCCAGCGCCTGGAAGGCGCCGCCGCCATCCCAGGTGAAGGCGCCGTCATGGCCGAGGGTCAGCGTGCCGTCCGTGGCCGCGCTGGTGATCTCGATCTTGCGGACCAGGTCGGCCACGCTGTCATTGGCCAGCAGGTTGCCGGTGACCTTGGCCGCATCCTCCGTCACGGTGAAGGCATCGGCCTTTGCCGTCACCGCGTCATCAACCAGGTCCACCGCAACACCGTCCACGGTGATGGCGACCGCCTCGAAATTGGTGACCTTCAGGCCCTGCGAGGCGAAGTTGAACAGGCCTGTCTGGCCCGCGCCGAGGCGCGCCAGGTAGGTGCCGAGCTCCGCCTGGAAGCTGCTGCCCTGCCAATCCGCCAGGGTCATGTCGAAGGCCAGCGTGTCGAAGCCGGCACCGCCGTTGAAGAAGTCGCCATTCGCCGCGCCGCGGCTGTGCACCACCGTGTCGTTGCCGCCATCGGCATAGACGCGGTCTGCGCCTTCGCCGGCAATGATGCGGTCATTGCCCTCGCCGCCGTAGAGGCTGTCATTGCCGGCGCCGCCGATCAGCGTGTCATGACCCATGTCGCCGGTGACGAAGTCGTTGCCCGCGCCGGCCTCGATGCTGTCATCGCCGCCATTGCCGTAGACGCGGTCATTGCCGCCGCCGGACTGCACCGTGTCGTTGCCCTCATCGGTGCCGATCTCGTCATGGCCGGCGCCGGTGGTGACGCGGTCATGGCCCTGGCCGGACCAGACGATGTTGTTGCCGGCGCCAGCGTCGATCACGTCGTTGCCGGTGTCGCCGGTGATGCTGTCATTCCCCGTGCCTGTGGTGATGCGGTCATGGCCTTCGCCGCCATGCACCACATTCGCGCCATTGCCGGCCGCGATCACGTCATCGCCGGTGTCGCCGGTGATGCTGTCATTGCCGGCGCCGGCGGTGATGCTGTCATTCCCCTCGCCGCCGCTGACGATGTTGCGGCCCTCGCCGGCCAGGATGGTGTCTTGGCCGGCTTCGCCCGCCAGGCTGTCATCGCCCGCGCCACCATCCACGCTGTCATCGCCCATGCCGGCCCAGACGCTGTCATTGCCGCTGCCGGTGGAGATGCGGTCATGGCCGTCCTCGCCCCAGGCCTGGTCGTTGCCGTCGCCCAGCGCCATGGTGTCATTGCCATTGCCGCCCCAGAGCTGGTCCTGGCCGGCGCCGCCATCCAGGCTGTCATCGCCCTCGCCGCCCCAGAGCTGGTCGTCGCCCGTGCCGCCCTTGATGGTGTCGTTCCCGGCATCGCCCCAGAGCTGGTCATGGCCCGCGCCGCCATCGAGGCTGTCCTTGCCCTCGCCACCCCAGGCCTGGTCATTGCCGGCATCGCCCATCAGGCTGTCGTTGCCCGCATTGCCCCAGAGCTGGTCATTGCCGTCGCCGCCCCGGATCAGGTCATCGAAGGCGCCGCCGAAGACGCCATCATGGCCGGCGCCCGCATTCACCTCCATCGCGCTGGCCGCGGCCTGCAGATGCAGCCAATCGGCGTAGGCGGTACCGGTGAGGATGGGACGAACCATGTGCAGACCCCTTTGTGCCGTGCCCGCTGTCGCAATTCGCAGCGGGCTCGTTCTGTGCAGGGGGTGTTGCAGGCGCCGTGCCAGGGCACGCGCAGAACGCAGGCGGAAAAGCTGCGCAGAGGCGGATGCCAAGCTCCTGATAAATCAGAGATTTGGGGATCTCGCGCGATGAGGCAGCCTTCGCATCGGGCCGTGGCGCCCGGCATCTTGCGGGCGCCCCGCAAGAGAAGATGCAAAATGCAATTCGCGGGGCGTAACGCCTCAGCCCCGGGCCGGCCTGGGCGCGAAGAGTTTCAGCAGCGGCGGCAGCACCAGCATCACGCAGAGCAGCGAGTAGACCAGGCTCACCGAGAGCACGACGCCCATGCTGGCCGTCCCCGGATGCGGGGAGAGCGCCAGCGCCCCGAAGGCGGCCGCATTGGTCACGGCCGAATAGATCACGGCCCGGTTCAGCGGGCTGGCCAGCAGATCGCGCCGCCCCTGCTGCCAGGCCGCCACGAAGTAGATGTCATAGGCCACCCCCTGCCCAAAGAGCAGCGGCAGCGCGATGATATTGGCCAGGTTCAGATCCGGCCCGAAGAGCGCGCAATGCGCCATGGTCATCAGCCCCGCCAGCGCCAGGGGTGCCAGCGCCAGCAGCGAAAGCCGCAGCGAGCGCAGCGTGATCCAGAGCAGCGCCAGCACGAAGACCAGCCCCAGCACGCCCGATTGCACGAAGGCGCGCTGGATGGTCGCCGAGGATTCCTGCATGGAGACCGCCAGCCCCGTCGCCTCCGGCGCCAGTTGTCGCACGGCCATCGCGAATTGCCGCAGCAGCGTCGTCTCATCCGCGGCGATGGGGTTGGGCACCATCTCGATCCGGGCGCGGCCGTCGGCCGTCAGCCAATCGGCGCGCAGATCGGCGGGCATGGCGTCCAGCGTCACCGCCTCGGCTAAGATCATGGCACGGACCTGGCCCAGAAGATGCGTCAGCCCGGGCAGGGTGGCGGCGGCGAAATCCGCCCGCGCCTCCGGCGAGCCGCGCGCCAGCAGGGCCAAAGCGCGCCCCAGCCGCGCGGCCTCGCCGGTGAGGGGGACCAGCTCGCTCGCCGCCGCGCGGAGGGAAGCGACCACCGCCAGGTCATCCGGGGCCGGGCGCGGCTCGGCGGCGAGGGCAGGGCCCAGCAGCATCGCCGCATCCTCGATCAGCGCAAGCTTCTCCTCCTGCCGGGCGGGAATGAAATCGGCGAGCGTGGTGGCGCGCGCCACCTCGGGCAGGCCGGCCAGCCGCGCCGCCAGCGCCTGGGCGGCCGTCAGGTCGGGCGCCAGGACCTCCAGCGTGTTGGGGTTGGTCTCGGCGCTGCGGGCCAGGTCCCGCCAGGTGGCCACCGATTCCGCCTGGGGGTCGCGCAGGTTGATCGGGTTGGTGTCGAAGCGCAGCCATTGCAGCGTGGCCAGGCAGCAGGCGGCCAGTGCCAGCGCCAGGAAGGCCACGCCCAGCGCATTGGCCGAGAGCCAGGAATCCACCGGGCGCAGCGCGGGATACCCCACCTCCCGCGCCTCGCCGCGAGGCCGGGCCACGACCAGCAGGGCGGGCAGCAGCGTCATCGCCAGGAACCAGCCGATCACCATGCCGCCGGCCGCGACCAGGCCGAGTTCCGCCACACCCCGGTAATCGGTCGGCCAGAAGGAGAGGAAGCTGAGCGTCACCGCCAGCGCCGCCAGCGTCATGCCGGGGCCTGCCACCCGCGCCGCCTGCTCCAGCGCCGGGCGCAGCTCGGGCAAATGGGCGCGTTCGGCGCGGTATTGCACCGCGTATTGGATGCCGAAATCCACGCCGAGGCCGATGAAGAGCACGGCGAAGGCGATGGAGAGCGGGTTGAAGCTGCCCACCAGCAGCAGCCCGAAGCCCGCCGTCCAGACCAGCCCGACCACGATCAGCAACAGCAGCGGCCAGATCAGCCGCCAGGAGCGCAGCGCCATCCAGAGCAGCACGCCCACCAGCACGAAGGAGAGCACGGCATTCTCCACCGCGCCTTCGCTAACCGTCGCGAATTCCTCATCCGCCATGGGGACGGGGCCGGTCAGGCGGATCGGGATGCCGAGGCGGGCGGCCTCGGCGCGGATCACCTGGGTCGCGGCGGCGCCGGCCGAGAGCTGTTCGTAATCCAGCGCCGGCTGCACCAGGATGAGACGCCGCAGCTCCAGCGGGCGGGGCGCCTGGCCGGTGAGCAGCCGCGCCCAGTCGGGCTCGGCCACGCGGCCCAGGGTCGCGGCCTCGGCCGCGCCGGCAAAGGCGGCGAGCGGGGCGGCGAGGCG
>NZ_JAIEQY010000205.1 GCF_019747315.1 Roseococcus sp.
TTGAAGGGCGTGCGCGCCTGGCGGGGATAGGTGCGCTCCACGGCCTCCGTGTCGTCGATGCGGCAGGCGGGGTCCATGCTGCTCGCGGTGAGCAGCACGTCCACCTCCTGGAAGGCGGCCTCGATGGCGGCGATGAGCTGGGTGCGCCGGCGCGAGGCGTGCATATAGTCCACGGCCGGCAGGAACAGCCCGGGCAAGAGGCGCCGGCGCGTGACGTTGGCGTATTCATCCGGCCGCGTGGTCAGCCATTCCTCATGCACGGCCGAGCTTTCGGCATAGAGGACCGTGCGGTTCACCGCCGCGAATTCCCCGAGCCGAGGCAGGGTGACATTGCTGACGATGGCGCCTTCGGCCGCCAGCAGCCGCGCGCCTTCCTCCAGCGCCGCCGCCATCTCCGCGTCGGCCGGCATGTCGGTCTCGTGGAAATGCCGCACGAAGCCGATGCGCAGGCCCTTGAGGCCGAGGCCAAGATCGCGGGTGTAATCCTCCCGCCCGCCGGACATGACGTTCAGCATCAGCGCGGAATCCCGCACCGTGCGCGTCAGCGGGCCGACATGGTCGAGCGAGAAGGCCAGCGGAAACACACCCTCGCGCGGGACCAGCCCGTAGCTGGGCTTCAGGCCCACGATGCCGCAATGCGAGGCCGGGTGCCGCACGCTGCCGCCCGTGTCGGTGCCCAGCGCCGCCGGCAACATGCGCGCGGCCACCGCAGCGCCGGAGCCGGAGGAGGACCCGCCCGGATGATGCGCCGTGTTCCAGGGGTTGCGCGCCGGCGGAAAGGGCAGGTCGAAGGCCGGGCCGCCAATGGCGAATTCATGGGTGGCGAGCTTGCCCGGAAACACCGCGCCGGCCTGGCGCAGAAGCGCCACCACCGCCGCATCCTCGCTCGCCTTGTGATCCAGGCGCAGGCGCGAATGGCAGGTCGTGGGCTGGCCGGCGAGGTCGATGATGTCCTTGATGCCGATGGGGATGCCATGCAGCGGGGAGCGCGGGCCGTTCCGCTTGATCTCGGCCTCGGCGTCGCGCGCGGCGGCCTCGGCCTCGGGCAGGGTCTGGCGGATGAAGGCGTTGATGCGCGGCTCGAGTGCGGCGATGCGCGCCGCGCAATCGGCCAGGAGCTCGACGGGCGAAAGCTGGCCCGCGGCGATCAGGCCGGAGGCCTCGGCCAGGGTGAGCTGATGCGGCGCGGTCATGGACGGGCCAGCCGATAGGCGGGCGTCGGCTCCAAGATCGGGTCGCTGCTGCGCGGCAGGGCCGCCTTGTGCCTGGCGAGCGAGGCCAGCGCCTCCTCCACATCCGCCGGGAAGCGGGCGGCGGTTGCGGCGAGGCCGGCGGCCTGGGCCAGGAGCTTGGTGGCGTCATCCATGCGGGGTCTCTCCATCCTGTCCTCGCAGAGTGGCGCAACCCGGCCAGCCCCGGAAGCGCCAGGCGAAAAAAAGGGGCGGATGCCGTCGCATCCGCCCCGAGGTGGGCCACGAACCTGTGTGTGCGCAGGCCGCATCCGGGAGAGACGGGCCTGTCCGGGAGGGGGGGGAGAGGACAGGCCCGGCTTTCTTCTATCGGCCCACGATGAAGAAAGCCTTTCGAGGCACCCCGATTTCGCGCCACGCCCGCGCCGCGCTACACCCGCCCCGAACCGGATTGGGGGAACACGCATGCTGCCCTTGCAAGGCCTGAAGATCGTCGAGCTGGGGCACTACATCGCCGCCCCCTTCTGCACCCGCCTGCTGGCCGATCTCGGCGCCGAGGTCATCAAGGTTGAGCCGCCCGAGGGCGACCCCTTCCGCGGCTGGGGCTCGAAGAAGGACGGCCACTCCGTCTGGTTCAGCGTGCATGGCCGCAACAAGCTCTCCGTCACGCTCGACCTCAAGAGCCCCGAGGGGCAGGCCCGCGTGAAGGCGCTCTGCGCCCGCGCCGATGCGATGGTGGAGAATTTCCGCCCTGGCTACCTGGAGCGCATCGGCCTCGGCCCCGCCGTGCTGCAGGCGGAGAATCCGCGCCTCGTCATCGCGCGCATCAGCGGCTACGGGCAGGACGGCCCCTATCGCGACAAGCCCGCCTTCGGCGCGATCGGCGAGGCCATGGGCGGCCTGCGCCACCTGACCGCCAATCCCGGGCAGAATGACTACCCGCCGCCGCGCTGCGGCGTTTCCATCAGCGATGACCTGGCCGGCATGTATGCGGCGCTGGCGCTGGTCTCCTCCTGCTGGGGGCGGGACAGGACGGGCAGCACCAACCAGGCCGGCCGCATCCTGGACCTGGACCTCGTCAGCAGCGTCTTCTCGCTGATGGAGGGCATGCTGCCGGAATACGGGCTGACGGGCGCCGTCCGCCAGCCCGCCGGTGCCGCCATCCCCACGGCCGCGCCCACCAACACCTACCCCTGCGCCGACGGAAAGTGGCTCTGTGTGGCCGGCAATTCCGACCTGATCTTCCGCCGCCTCATGGCGCTGATCGGGCGCGAGGACCTCTCGGCCGATCCGCGCATGGCGACCAATGGAGGGCGCTGCGAATACGCGGGCGAGCTGGACGCCGCCATCGCCGCCTGGACGCGCACCCTGCCGGCGCGAGAAGCCGAGGCCCTGCTGGAGCAGGCCGAAGTCCCGTGTTCGCGTCTCTATGACATCGCCGATTGCGCGGCCGATCCGCATTTCCGCGCGCGCGGCACCGTCCTGCCGGTGCAGGATCCGCTGCTGGGCGAGGTGCTGCACCCCGCACCGCCCTTCCGCCTCGATGGCGTGACGCCGGCCGAGATGGTGCGCTGGACGGGCCGTGCGGCAGGGGCCGACAATGACCATGTGTTTCACGAATTGCTGGGAGAAGCCCGATGAACGTCACCCTCTCCGAGGTGAGCCCGCGCGACGGCTTGCAGCCCATCGCGGGCTTCGTGCCGACCGAGACGAAGATCGCCCTGGTCCGCGCGCTGCATGCCGCCGGCATCACCCGGATGGAGGTCGGCAGCTTCGTCAGCCCCAAGGCCATCCCCCAGATGGCCGATACGGCCGAGGTGCTGCAGGCCGCCAAGCAACTGGACGGGTTGGAATGCACCGTGCTGGTGCCCAATCGCCGCGGCTTCGATGCGGCCATCGCGGCGGGCGCCGACCGCCTCGGCCTCTTCATGTCGCTGACCGAGGGGCACAACCAGGCTAATCTCAACCGCTCCCGCCAGGCGAGCTTCGATGACCTCTCCGCCATCGTGCGGGATGCGCCGAAGGGCCAGAAGATCCGCTTCAACCTCTCCTGCACCTTCCATTGCCCCTTCGAGGGCGTGGTGGATGAGGCCGACGCGCTGAGCTGGGTGGAGCGTGTGGCGGCGCTGAACCCTGCGATGGAAATCTCGCTCTGCGACACCACGGGCAATGCGGCGCCGAACCAGGTGCGCCGCATGATGCGCCAGGCCATCGAGAATTTCGGCGGCCGCTTCGCCTATCACGGGCATGACACCTACGGCATGGGCCTGGCCAATATGGAAGCCGCCTGGGAGGCCGGCTGCCGCGTGTTCGACGCGGGCTCGGGCGGGATCGGTGGCTGCCCCTATGCGCCGGGCGCCACGGGCAATACCGCGATGGAAGATGCCGTCTGGATGTTCGAGCGCATGGGAGTCTCGACCGGGCTGAACTGGCAGCGCCTGCTGGCCGCGGCGGATATGGCGGCGGCCGTCCCGGGGGCGATGCCCGGCGGGCGGGTGCGCGGGGTGCCGGGGGCCCGGGCGGCCTGAGAGGCGGCTCTCACCGAACGCTGGTCAGATTCCCGGGGCGCCGCGACCGGCGCCCCAGGCTCCAATTCGAGGCCATGCGGATTTCGGGGTTGGGGACCGTCCAGCAAGCGCCGTCCTCGTCGAGGAAAACGACCCACATGAGATGCGATTCAGGTCCGTAATCCAGGAGGAAATGGGCGAGGCCCGGACCGTGCGGCGTGGTCATCGGCAGGGGAGGATGAAGCTGCTTGAGCATGTGCGGTCCCTGGTTGGGGCAGACCCGACCCTGTGGCGTTGGGGAGGTCCGGTTGGCGCCTCACATGGCGCCAAGCGCAACGCCCAAGCTCAAGCCGGGTTGCAGCAACCCGGCCTTCAGGACCCCTTGCGGCTCTTCTCGATCAGGGCCAGCAGCTCCGGCGGAATGGGTTCCTCGGCCACTTTGGCGAACATCGTGTTCAGTCCGCGATCCAGCCAGAGATCGAACGCCGCGTCGGGAACGGCATCGCTGCCGCGCCTCGCCTTCCGCCGCGCACCCGGCATCACCTTCTTCTCCTCTCCGGAGCTCGACTGGTCGTCGTTCACGCCACCCCCTGGAGCATATTCACCGCGCCGCCACTCTCGCCAGGCGCCAGACTCCTCTCTTCTCCCTACGGCCTGCTCCGTCAAGCGTTTCCGCTGGCGCGGTTCATGCCGCAACCAACCCCCCCTGCTCCATGGCGCTTCACCGACCCGGCGACATCAAGCCGCGCCGCACTTCGCGGCGAAGGCGGAGAGGCCGGTTCCTCGCCCATCATCCAGCGGCGCAGCTGCGCGCGGATTCGGGACACGCGAGCCTTCAGTGTGCCGACGGCGACGCCGAGCTGCGCCGAGGCCTCCTCATAGGACACGCCCTGCACCGAGATGAGCAGCAGCAACAGCCGCTGGTCGGCCGGAAGCCGCGCCAGGTGGCGGTTGAGCTCCTTCATGGCAAGGCTTTCCTCCTGGCCGCCGCTGCGCGCGAGACTCGCCGGAGGCGCATCCTCGAGCGAGGCCGAAGGCCGCTTGCGGCGGCAATCCGAGAGGAAGCGGTTGCGCAGAATGCTACCCATCCAGGCGCGAAAGTTTGTCCCCGGCTCAAAGGAATTCCGCGCGGCCAGGGCGTTGGTGACGGCGGTCTGCACGAGATCATCGGCATCGGCGCGGTTGCGCGTCAGCGCCAGGGCCTGCTGGCGCAGCGACGGCAGGGCAGCGACCATCAGGTCGTGAAACTCCATGCTGGCTCCTCCCCGGGCTGCCGGATCCTGATGCGCTTGACGATGCGGCACGTCTGGGTTCATCGGAAAGACCTCGTTGTTAGGGAACATGCGGAACCCTGCCGCACCAGCCCAGTTGCATGACAATTTCCTCATGAAGAAGATTTTTACCTCTGGCCCATGCAACCATCCCCTGGCGGCAGGGTTGTCGGCTCGCGATGATACCGCACAGCCAGGGGATCTTTGGGAATGCCGGGGGGAACCTCGGGGGGGCGATGGTGAATCCTGCATGCCTTCGCGTCCACCTGCCCCGCGGCAAGACATCACATGGCGCGGCCCTCCTTCCCTCGTTGCCGCCCACCCCAACCCCCAAGTGGAGCCCCGACATTGGCCCAACCCGGTGAGCTGCTCTCAGCCCTTCCCCAGGCCCGTCGCTACGCCCGCGCGCTGCTCGGCGCCCAGGCCGCGGGGGATGCCGTCGTCGCCCAGGCCCTGGCGATGCTTCCGGCCGATCTTCCGCCCCGCCTCGGGCTGCTTTCGGCCGTCACAGCCCTGACGCCCGCGTCGTCCTCGGGGCCCTCGGGGGCTGACATGCCGCCGCTGGCCCGGCACCTCCTGCTGCTGACCACCGTCGAGGAGCTCAGCCCGGCCGATGCCGCGCGCGTCACCGGCCTGGATGAGGCCGAGGCGGCGCGCCGCATCCAGCTCGCGCGGGCGGCCATCAAGGCGGCGGTGGTGACGCGCGTGCTCATCATCGAGGATGAGCCGATCATCGCCATGGATCTGCGCATGCTGCTGGAGGATTGCGGCCACACCGTCATCGGCATCGCCTCGAGCGAGGCGCAGGCCCTGCGGCTGGCCACGGAACAGAATGCCGGGCTGATCATCGCCGACATCAACCTGGGGCGCGGCGGCAACGGGATCGAGGCCGTGCGCAACATCCTCACGCGGATGGAAGTGCCGGTCATCTTCGTCACCGCCTATCCGGAAGACCTGCTGACCGCCGAGGGCGTGGAGCCCGCCTTCGTCATGCGCAAGCCCTTCGATCGGTTCATGCTCGCCGTCTTCACCTACCAGGCGATCTCCGCCGGATACGTCCCGCTGCCCTGATCAAGCTGCAACCTGCCCCGGCTGAGGGCGTTCTCCGAGCAGCACCGCATTCGCGCGGGCGCAAGGAGAACGCGTATGAACTGGGACACCATCAAGGGCAATTGGAAGCAGATGACCGGCTCCGTGAAGGAGCAGTGGGGCAAGCTGACCGATGACGACCTGACCGCCATCGAAGGCCGCCGCGACCAGTTGGTGGGCCAGATCCAGGAGCGCTACGGCATCGCCAAGGATGAGGCCGAAACCCAGGTGAAGGCCTGGGAAGAGCGCAACCGCACCTGAATCTTCACGGCGGCCCGGCAGATGCCGGGCCGAGCCTTTCCTGTCGCCGGCTGACATTGCCCCGCGGAGGCAGCCCCCAGGGCCGTGCCTCTCCTCCACAAGGATGCGCCATGCCCGCCTGGGCCCAAATGTCCCGCCCGCGCCGCGCGCTCGGGCTGATTCCGGCCGCGTGGCTGGCCGCGCCCGCTCTCTTGTCCCCGGCCCTGTTGCGCCCCGCCTCGGCGCAACCCGTCCATTCCCCCTGGTTCGATCCGACCCAGCTGCCCTCCTATAGCGGGCGGCTGGAGCGTTGGCTGGCAAACCCCGCCGGCGCCGTGGATCGCGGGCTGTTCCGCGAGGGCACGCAATTCGTCTTTCCTCCCTCCGAGGGCGAGGCGTTGATGCAGTCCATCAGCCCCGGGGGGCCGATCTGCGTCTGGGGCATTCGCGCGCGCAGTGCGCCGGTGGTGCTCACGCTCGCCTGGGCCAGGGCCGATACCGAGCCGGCCAGCTTCGTCGAGCGCCCGGCCTGGTTCGTGGCGAAGGAGCATGGCCGCACACCGTTGCGCCTCACCGGGCGTATCCTGGCGCCCCTGCTGACGCCGCGCGGCGAGGGCATGGGCGTGATTGTCGCCGATGGTGGCGCCATCCACCTCTCCGTCGAGGCGCATCGCAGCCTCAACGACCTGCTGACGCCGGGCGAGCCGATCACGGCCGAGGGCCCCGGCACGGAGATCGGCGGGCGCATCGCGCTGGAGGCCACGACCCTCGGCCGCGAGCCCGGCAACATGCGGCCGGTGCCGCAGCGATGAGCGACATTCCGCCGCCCGACACCACGGCCGCGGGCTCGCCCATCCTGGCCTTCTGGGGCACCGTGCGGCTCTGGCTCACGGCGCCCGATCGCGGCAATGCGCGCTGGCTGATCGCGGGATTGCTGGCCCTCACGCTGGCGCAGGTGGCGATCCAGATCCGGTTCAACCTCTGGAACCGTGATTTCTTCAACGCGCTGGAAAGCCGCGATGGGGCGGCCTTCCGCTCACAGATCATCTTCTTCCTGGGCCTCGCCGCGCTCTCGATGAGCGTCGCGGTCTATCAGCTCTATGTGAAGCAACTGATCCAGCTGCGCTGGCGTGAATGGCTGACGACGCACCTGCTGCAGGCCTGGCTGCGCGAAGGCCGGCACTATCAGCTGGAAATGGCGCAGACCGGCGCCGACAATCCCGACCAGCGCATTGCCGAGGATGTCCGCATCGCGACCGAACTCGCCGTGGACTTCGCCACGGGGCTGCTGACCTCGCTGCTCATGCTTACGGCCTTCATCGGCATTCTCTGGACCTTGTCGGGCGCGCTGCACCTGACGCTGGGCGGGCGTGAATTCGCGATCCCCGGCTACATGGTCTGGGCGGCGCTGGCCTATGCGCTGCTGGGCACCTTCCTCACCTGGGTGGTGGGGCGGCCGCTGGTCCGGCTGAATGTCATGCGCACCACCGCGGAGGCCGATTTCCGCTTCGGCCTGAACCGCGCGCGCGAAAGCGGCGAGGGCATCGCGCTGATCCGCGGCGAGACCGATGAGCGACGCGGCCTTGCCCGGCTCTTCGGCAGCGTGGCGGAAGCGGTGCGTGGATTGATGCGCAGCCAGCGCAACCTCATGTGGCTCACCAGCGCCTATGGCACGCTGGCCATGATCTTCCCCACCATCGTCGCCTCGCCCGCCTATTTCGCAGGCGTGATCACGCTGGGCGGCCTCATGCAGATCGGCGCCGCCTTCGGCCAGGTGCAGGCATCGCTCAACTGGTTCGTGGATAATTTCGGCCGCATCGCCGAATGGCGCAGCGCCGTCTCGCGCATCGTGGTCTTCCGCGACCTGATCGAGGATCTCGACACGCTGCTGGAGGACCCCGCGCAGCCCACCATCACCGTCACCGAGGGCGAGACGGAGTTGCTGGCCTTCCGCAACCTCGAGGTGGCCTTCGCCAATGGCACGACGGTGATCGCCGATGCCTCGGCCGAGATCCATGCGGGGGAGCGTGTGCTGATCCAGGGCGAATCCGGCACCGGGAAATCCACGCTGTTCCGAGCCATTGGCGGCCTCTGGCCCTGGGGCGCCGGCGAGATCGAGATCCCCCCGCGCGAGAGCATGATGTTCATGCCCCAGCGGCCCTATCTGCCGCTCGGCACCCTCGCCGGCGCGCTCTGCTACCCCTCCGCCGCCGACGCCTTTCCCGAAGAGGCGCAGGCGGCGGCGCTGGAGCGCGTGGGCCTGGGCCGCCTCGCCCCGCAGCTGGGCGAGGAGGAGCGCTGGGACCGTGTGCTGAGCCTGGGCGAACAGCAGCGCCTGGCCTTTGCCCGCCTGCTGCTGCACCGGCCGCGCTGGATCTTCATGGATGAGGCGACGGCGGCGCTGGATGAGGCGAACCAGGATGCGATGATGCAGCTGGTGCTGGATGAATTGCCCGAGGCGGCGCTGGTCTCCATCGGCCATCGCCCCGGCCTCGCCGCCTTCCACACGCGCACGCTGACGCTGGTGCGGGCCGAAGGCGGCGCCAAGCTCTCGCTGCCCCAGCGCAAGGTGGTGGTGCGGAAATGGAGCCGGCCCCGCGCCAAGGTCCTGGCGCGGGCCTAGGAAACCGGAGAGCGGTGCGCCCGCAGCGCCGCGCGAAGATGGCGCCAGCACGCAGATGATCTGGTCCCCGGTGACGTGCGGGAGAGCATTGCCCTCCCGCATTCCCCTTCAGCGCGTCGTGGGCGTCGTTGCGCGGTTCAGCGCGCGGCTGGCCGCCGTCCCGGGCGGGTTGCCCGGCATGCCGTCCGACTGCATCGGGTAGGCGCCGGAGGTGTTGGTCCCCGCCGCGCGATCCAACGAGCGCTCGGCCGCCGTGCCGGGTGGGTTGCCGGGGCGGCCGTCGCTCTGCGCCGGAAAGGCGCCGGAGGTGTTGGTGCCCGCCGTGCGGTCCAGCGTGCGCGAGGCCGCGGTACCGGGCGGGTTGCCGGGGCGGCCATCGCCGGGGTCGGTGCAGGCGGTGGTGCCGATCAGCAGGGCGCCAAGCGCCAGGTTGCGCAGCAGGGTCATGGTCTGGTCCTTCGATGCAGGATTGGAACGGGGAATCCGTTCCTGCCACGGCAACGCACGGTCTCAGGGGCGGTTGCCCCGCAACCCCGGCCGCGCCACCGCGTTCCGGCCACGCTTCAATCAACCCAGGAGATGAACATGCGTGGTGCCCTGCTCTGGCTCGTCGGAATTCCCATCCCGATCATCATCGCGCTGTACCTGTTCGGCGTTCTCTAGTTCAGCCACTGGGAGCGGGGCCAGCGCCGCATCCAGCTCGGCTCCCAGCAGGATCAGGTAGACGCTGACATAGAGCCAGGTGAGCAGCGCCACCGCCGCGCCCAGCGCGCCATAGGTGGCGTCATAGCTCGCGACATGGCCGACATAGAGCGAGAAGCCGATGGAGGCGCAGGCCCAGAGCAGCGTCGCCATCACCGCCCCGGTGGAGAACAGTCGCCAATGCCGGGGCGGGCGGGCCGGGCCGAAGCGGTAGAGTGTCGCGATCGCCAGCTGCACCGAGACCAGCAGCACCGCGAAGGAGGCGCCGCGCAGCAGCCAGGCGTCGCGCGCCGGCAGGCCGAGCAGGGCCAGCAGCCCGGGCAGCGCCACCAGCAGCGCCAACCCGATGGCCACCGCGAGGATGGCGCCCAGCGTGATCAGCAGTGCGGTGGAATAGAAGGCCAGCACGCCGCGCTGCTCCGCCTGGCCATGCGCCAGGTTCAAGGCGCCCAGCAAGCCGCGGATGCCTGCCGAGGCGCTCCAGAGGCCGATCCCATACCCGATCCAGGCGGCCAGTCCCGGCACCTGCCGCGGCACCAGCACCAATTCCCGCACGCGCGTGGCGATCAGCTCGTAGCTTTCCTCGGGCAGCAGCCGGTAGAGCATGGCGAGCTGTGGTTCAATCGTCGTCACGTCGAACCACAGCCCATAGATGGTGATGCAGAGCGAGAGGGCGGGAAACAGCGCCAGCATGGCGTAGAAGGCGCATCCGGCGGAGACCAGGGAGATCTGGTCCGAGGCGGCGACCGCGAAGGCCCGCCGCCAGGGACTGGGGGGAGGCCCAGGCCCCATCCCGCCATCCATGCGTGCGTCGATCAGCGCCCGGACAGGCGCGCCAGCACAAAGCCGCCCAGGGCGGCGAGACCGATCGAGGTCAGCGGTTGCCCGCGCACGGCCACGGCCAGGCGCTCGGCCTGGGCGCGAAGCTCCATGCTGGCATCCTGAAGCGTGGCCTCCGCCTGGCCCACCACCTCGCCCAGCGCGGGAGTCACGTGGTTGTTCATCACCGCCTCCACCTGGTCGCGCAGCGGCGGGGTCCCGGGGCGTGCAGGGCTCGCCGGGGGGGCGGGCGGGTTGGTTTCGGGCATCATCGCGAAGCTCCTGGGTTGGGAAAGGCCGGGCGTGGCGCATCACGGCTGAATTTCCACAGCCGGCCGCAGCCAGGGCAACGCGGAGGGCGCGCCTGCGTTGCATCGCCTCACAGCCGGTGACCCGAATGGCCCCCTTCCGCCCGCCCGAGACCCATGCCCCGGAGGGCGCCACCGCACGGCTGCTGCTGATCGCGGGGGTTGTCATCGCGCTTTATGTGGGGCGCGAGATCTTCGCGCCCCTGGCCCTGGCGCTGCTGCTCACCATCGCCGCCCTGCCGGCCGTCGAATGGCTGGAGCGCTGGCGCATGCCGCGGGTTCCCGCCGTGCTGCTGGCGCTGCTGCTGGTGCTGGGCCTGGTCGGCGGCCTCGCCTATGTCGTGCTCACCCAGGCGCTGGCCCTGGCGGTGGAACTGCCGGCCTATGAGAATGTGCTGCGGGGCAAGCTGCAGGGCATCAGCGAAGGCTCGGGGCCGGTCGAAGGCGTGATGCTGCTGGCGCGTCGCCTGGGGGCGGCCCTGACCCGTCCGGAGACCGGCGTGGCCGCCATGCCCGTCGCGATCGTGGGCGCCGAGAGCAATGCGCTGAGCACGCTGATGGATCTGGGCCTCATCATCATCGCACCCGTCGCCATGCTCGCCATCACGCTGCTGCTGATGGCCTTCATCCTGGTCCAGCGCGAGGATGTGCGGGACCGCGCCCTGCGCCTGGCCGGGC
Organism: Roseococcus sp.; assembly: GCF_019747315.1. GTDB lineage: Bacteria > Pseudomonadota > Alphaproteobacteria > Acetobacterales > Acetobacteraceae > Roseococcus. The sequence goes on from NZ_JAIEQY010000205.1 coordinate 11,428, forward strand.
TGCACGAGATGCACCGCACCACCGGCGCCATGGCCGAGGCGACGGCCCGCATCGGGCGCTTCCTGCTGATGCAGGTGGCGGTGAACGGCCTGTTCGGCTTCTCCATGGGCCTCGGCCTTTGGGGGCTTGGGGTGCCCAATGCGCCGCTCTGGGGCGTGCTGGGCTTCGGGCTGCGCTTCATCCCCTTTCTCGGCGCGCCGCTCTCCGTGCTGTTCCCCCTGCTGCTCGCCTTCGCGACGACCGAGGGATGGTGGACGGTGATCCTCGTCCTCGTCCTTTTCGTCGTGGTGGATGTCCTGATCACCTATGTGCTGGAGCCCTGGCTCTATGGGGCCAGCACGGGGGTCACGCCGCTGGCGCTGCTCATCGCCTCGGCCTTCTGGGCGGTGCTGTGGGGGCCGGTCGGGCTGATCCTGGCGCCGGCGATGACCGCCTGCCTCGTCATCATCGGCCGTCATGTGCCGGCCTTCGCCTTCCTCGACGTGCTGCTGGGCGATGCCGAGCCGCTGCCCCTGCCCGCCCGCTTCTACCAGCGCATCCTGGCCGAGGATGTGCGCGGCGCCTCCCTCCTGCTCGGCGCCGCCGTGGCGCGGCAGGGCGTGCAGCCGGCGCTGGAGCAGCTGGCCCTGCCCGCCATCGCGCAGATCGGCAATGACCGGCCGAGCGAATCCTTCGGCGCGGCGCTGGCCATCCGCGCTTCCCGCGCGCTGGTCCGCGTGCTGGAGCCCTTCGCCGAGGAGCCGGAGGGCGAGGCGGACATCCTCGTCCTGCCCATCGCCGGCGCGCTGGACCGCGCGGCGGCGACGCTGCTGGTGGCGGTGCTGCTGGAGGCCGGGCATGCCGCGACCCTGGCCCCCGAAAAGGCTCCCGACCCCGCGCTCATCCTGCTGGCGGCCGCCACGCCCCCGCCCCGCCAGCGCCTGGCCCGCGCGCTGCGCGATGCCCGCCGCCTGGACGGCGATATCCTGGCCTATGCCGCGACCGACGAGGCGGAGCACGGCTTCGCGCGGGAAGGTCTGCCACTGCCCTGGGTGGTGGGGCTTCCGGCGCTGGTGACCCAGGTGGATGCGCGCATCGAGGAGGCCGCCGCCATTCC
>NZ_JAIEQY010000341.1 GCF_019747315.1 Roseococcus sp.
TCCCTGGGCTGGTGCGGGCCTGGGAGACCGCCTGATAGCAGATCGCTCTGACTTCGACCGATGGAAGGCGCATCCAGGGCAGGCGAAAGAGTGAGGCCTCCGGCGGCTGGGGCCGAGGCCCCAGACCCCATTCATTTTGTCTGTTTGAACAATGACTTGGTGGGGATGGATCTGGTCAAGGAAAGGGGTCTGGGGCCTCGGCCCCAGCCGCCGGAGGCTGTCTTTTATGTGGGGGACCGATCACTTTGAGAGTGGCGGACAAAATTTCGCCCGCACTGAAGTGTTGAGAAAATGGCGGTTGTCTGCCGCTTCACCGCGCTACACCCCCGGAGAATTTGGCCGGGCGGTTTGATAGCAACTGCGCGTCTCTGATCGGAACCCGATCACTTTTAGCGCGCGGTTTGAGAGTTCGCGAACGCTGAGTGCCCGGGTCTGATCGGCGGGCCAGTTACGTGTCCTCGCCTGGAGGGGCGTCTGCCGCTGCAGTGGGCGGGTGAGCCCGCATGACGTCACGAGAGATGCTCAAGGTATCATAGATCAACAGCGTCATCTCCATCATTCGGTAGCTGTCCATCTTCCTGGTGATGACCGGCCCAAGGCGCTCCCGCGCCTGGTCGAAGGCATCCACAAGTCTAAACAAATCAACGGTTTTGGTGAGGCGGGGAGGCCCTGGTGCAGGCGCAGCCTCCTCTTCCATTGGCTCTTCGCCGGTGGCGAGCCAGCGCAGGCTGACCTTCGCCTCGGCAGCCAGCTTGGCGACCGGCCAGAAGGGCGGACGGGCGCGGCCGTCACGCCATTTAGCGAGAGCTTGAAGGCCCATTCCAGCCAGATCAGCTGCCTTTGAGATTCCGCCAACTCTCTCATAGAGGATGTCGAACCGCGCTTCCGCGGACATGTCCCCTGAGGGAACTCTGTGCACAGCGAGGTCCGCGGGAGGGTTCTGAGGCTTTGTCATTGAAAAGACGTAGCTTTTAGCGTGATCAGCGCATGCGTATCTAAAAGCACTCGCGGAACTATGCAAAAAGTGTTTTCAAAATACGTTTTAGGTGACATAAGACGCTCCGTTTAAACCTGCATGTCGCGAACAAAACCGGCCTGGCAGGGCCGGAATAGCGGAGACAAACACGATGGCACTGCGCCGAAAAGACGGCTCTTGGCAGGGCACCCGCCTGCCGAATGGCGACTGGCACCCCGAGGAAATCAAAGCGGCCGTCCGCATGTCGAAGCGCGGGATGAGCCTTTTCAAACTGGCCCGGACGAAGGGCATCCACCCTCACGCCTGCACCCACGCCACTTCCAGGCCGCACTACGAGGGCGAACTCGCCATCGCTGAACTGCTCGGGCTCTCGCCCGCCGACATCTGGCCCAGCCGCCATGAGGCGGATGGCACGCGGATTTGCGTCATTCGCTCTCGGTCTAAACTTACGGCCGACGCGCCAGACCGTCACTGTGAAAAGCAGGTTGCGGCGTGAGTAACGCCCAGCAGGAGCAGGCGTCGCTGCTGGAAGGTGCCATCGCATCAGCTGACCCCATCCGGCTGAGTGTCTCGGCGAGCGTGGTTGATTGTTGCTGGGTCGTCAGCCGCGACGGGCAGGTCGGTCCCTGGCGAGCCGATACGAGCTTGATCCGCGACATCGGCCTGAACGGCGCGGGCATCCTGCGTGTCGGCGAGCTGCTGGAGGAAGAGCACGAGATCATCATCACCAGCGCGGAGCTGATGGATTTCGCGCTGGAGGGCGCCACGCTCGGCCAGCTGGTGGATCTGGTCACCGCCAAGGTCCAGGCGGCCCGCGCATGATCGCGGCGGGCCTCTGCGCCTTCGCGGCGCTGATCATCACCGCCCTGGCCATCGGCTACCCGCTGCTGCGCCTGGCCCTGGTGGCGCTGGCGGGCACCGCCACGGCCTATGCCATCGTCACGATCGGCGCGGTGCTCACGTGACGCGCGGCCCGAACTGGACCCCATCGCAGGATGCCCTGATCCGGAACCCGGACCGGCCGCTGCCCCAGCTGGCACAGGAGATGGGGCGCCCGCTGAATGCGCTGCACACCCGCCGCTCACAGATGGGCTGGACCAAGAACAAGCCCCCGCAGAGCCCCCGGCCGGTGGCGGCCGCTCCGGCGCCGCGCGTGAAGCAGCAGGCGCTGTGGGTGCGCCCCGACATCCAGGCCGAGCGCGAGGAGCCCACCATCCGCCGCGCCTGCCTCACCTGCCGCAAGCCCTTCGACACCACCCGCGCGATCTGGATCTGTGAGCCCTGCAAGAAGACCGAGATTTTCGGGAGCGCGATGTGAACGCCATCGCCGCGCGCCACTTCATCGGCATGCCGCGCGTGGATGTGACGGCGCTCGGCCTGGTCATCCGGGCCGTGGCCGAGGGTGCCACCGCCAGCCGCAAGCTGGATGCCCGCGTGATGACGGCGCTCGGCTGGGGCGTGGATTGCGCCACCTGGACGATGCGCTCGCCCCTCTCGGCGCAGCCGGTGGCGCTGCCGCGCCTCTCCCAACGCACGGACTGCGCCCGCTTCGTCCTGCCCTTCGGCTGGGACTGGAGCGCGGGGGAGCGCGGGGGACGGGGCTTCGCGTGGTGCGGCAATGGGGCGCCTTTGGTCGAGGGTGCCGGCGCGCTCTGGTTCGAAGCGACAGGCCGCACGGCCGCCCTCGCGCTCCTGCAGGCGGCGCTGCATGGGCAGCGCGCCCTGGTGGTGGATCACAAGGCCTCGCCCACGCCCCCGTCCCCGTTGAACACCCCCTTCGACGGCGTTCAATGCCGGTGCGAATGGGCCGGCCCGGCCGATGCCCTGCATCATGGCGGCCGCTGCCCGGATTGCGGCACGCGCATCCTGATCGCGGCCTCGGCATGACGATGCGCCGTACCTCTCCGCCCGAGCAGCGCAGCTTTTTCGACGCGGCGCCGGAAGCCCTTCCTCTCCACGAATTCGGGCAGCAGGTGCGCACCCTCCTCGCCGAAACGCTGGCCACAGCGCGCGAGGCGCATGGCCTCGATCGTTTCGCGGTGGCGGCGGAGATGTCCCGGTTGATGGGCGAAGACAGTGACGGGCGCGAAGTCACGAAGCGCATGCTCGACAACTACTGCGCGCCCAGCGGCACGGATTGGCGCTTCCCGCTGGAAGCGCTGCCGCTGCTGTGCCGCGCCACGGGCGACACGCGGCTGCTGACCCTCACCGTCCAGGCTTGCGGCATGAAGGCGCTGCCGGCCGAGGCCGCCGCGCTGGGCGAACTCATGCTGCTGGAGATGCAGGAGCGCGAGCTGCGCGAGCGGAAGAAGGCGCTGGAGAAGCGCCTGCCTCCGGGCGCGCGGGCCTGGGCCGCGGCCGAAGTCGCGCGGAGGGGCAAGGCGTGAAGGCCTGGTGGACCGCGCGAGAGTGGGCGGAGATGCGGCTGCCCGGCCTGCCGGTCACCGAAAGCGCGCTGATCCGTCGCGCGAAGCGTGAGAACTGGCCGCACCGCCCCCGCGCCGGGAGTGGCGGGGGGCGTGAGTATCACGTGAAGGTGCTGCCGCTTGAGGCGCGGCTGGAGCTGCTGCGCCGTTCCGGTGAGGAGCGGATCAAGAACCTGGCGCTGGCGCATCCCGCTTTACCGAAGGCGGCGCCGATCCGTGCCGTGCATGCCCTTCTCGCGCATATGTCGGACGTCCTGGAGGAGCTTAGCTCGCTGGAGAAGCAGGAGCGCTGCCTGCGTGAGGCGAGAGCCTCGCTGGAGCGAATGATCCACTCGACCACGGAGAGGCTGGCCGCGTTCGATCTGTGGGATGGCCAATGAGCGCGCAATGGCGCCTCGCGCGGGAGTGGGCCGCCTTGGGCTTGCCCGGCCTGCCTGCGACCGAGCGAGGCATGCGGAAGAGGGCCGACGCCGAAGGCTGGCGGTCACGCGAGGCGCCCAATGGGCGCGGGCGCGAATACCATCTGCGCGTGCTGCCCGCCGAGGCGCAGGATGAGTTTCTGCGGCGCATGGTCGCGGCGGTACCCGCCCCGGCCACGCTGCCCGCCCTGCCAGTGCCCGCCACCGCGCGCATCGCAGACTGGCAGCGCCGCACCATGGATGCCCGGGCCGTGGTGCTGGCCGAGCTGGACCGTCTGGCTGAGTTCGGGGGCGTCAGCCGCGCGATCGCGAGCTTCGTGGCGGCCGCCAAGGCCGGGCGGCTGGACCCACAGATGCAGCGGGCGGTGCAGGCGGCCAATGCCCGCGCCGGAAAGGAAGGCGGGCGCGTCATCTCCGCCCCCACGCTGTTCCGCTGGCTGGCGGAGCGGAAGCAGGGTGGCGTTGCCGCCATCGCCCCGCTCGCCCCGGCCCAGCCCGCCGCCCTGCCGGCATGGGCCGCGCCGATGCTGCGGCTGTGGCAGCAGCCACAGCAGCCGAAGCTCACCGAGGCGCTCCGCCAGTTGCCCGCGCATCTGCCCGCCGGCGTCGCGCCGCCCAGCTATGCCGCCGCTCGCCGTTTCCTCGCCGGCATGTCCATCGTCGAGCGTGAGCGCGGCCGGCGCGGGCCGAATGCGCTTCTTGCCGTGCAGGCCTTCAAGCGCCGTTCAACGGAGCATCAATCGCCGCTCGATGTCGTGACGGCGGATGGCCACAGCTTCAAGGGCGACGTGGCCCACCCGCATCATGGCCGCCCCTTCCGGCCCGAGGTGGTCTCGCTGCTGGACACCACCACCCGCTACGTCTTCGGCTGGTCGGCCGGCCTCTCCGAGGCGAGCCACCTGGTCATGGACGCCCTGCGGCGCGGCATCGAGACACTGGGTCTCTTCGCCATCCTCTACACCGACAATGGCAGCGGCTTCATCGCCAAGGCGATGACGGATGAGACGTTGGGCTTCCTGACCCGCATCGGCGCCACCCACCATACCTCCACCCCCGGCCGCGCCCAGGCGCGCGGTAAGATCGAGCGTCTACAGCAGACGCTGTGGCAGCCGCTGGAGCGCTCCTTGCCCACCTATGCCGGGCGGGACATGGACCGCGAGGCCCGGCGCCGCGTGGTCAAGCTGGTGGAGCGCGACATCCGCGCCCACGGCGCGTCCCGCGCACTCGTCTCCTGGGCGGATTTCCAAACGCTGATCCAGCAGCGGATTGCCGGTTACAACGCGCGCCCGCATCGCAGCCTGCCACGCATCCGGGATGCGGTGACGGGGCTGCTGCGCCACCAATCCCCGGCCGAGGCGCTTGAGGCCCACCGCGCCCGCGGCTGGGCGCCGGTGCTGGCGGCGCCCGACATGCTGGACGATCTGTTCCGCCCCTATGAGCTGCGCGCGACCCATCGCGGCGAGGTGACGCTCGCCTGGGGCCGCTACTTCGCGCATGAGCTGGTCCCGCACGGGGGCACCACGGTCCGCGTCGGCTACGACATGGCCGATGGCGGCCGCGTCTGGGTCCGCACGGCCGAGGATGGCCGGCTGATCTGCATCGCCCTGCGGGACGGCAATGTCACGCCCGAGATGCCGCAGAGCGCCATCGAGCATGCCCGCGCCAAGCGCGAGGCGACGCGCCTGCGGACCAACATGGCGCGGCGCGACGAGATCATTGCCGAGGGCCGCGGCCCCGGGCTGATCCAGCACGCCCCCACCATCGCGCCGCACTGGCTGAACGCCACCATTGACGAGGCGCATGCCGAGCGGGCCGGCGACGTCGTGGTGCCGGTGGCACAGATCGAGCCACAGGAATCCAACGAGGACCGCTGGTGGCGCCGCGCCACGCGCCTCCTGGCCGCCCAGGCGGAGGGGGCAACCCTCTCCGAGACCGATGCCCGTTGGCTCGCGATCAACCGCCAGGAGGGCTGGTTTCAGGCCCGCCTCGCGGCCGCTTCCACCCCTGACCCCACAAGGAAATCCGCATGAAACCTCTCTCGATTGTCGCGCCCGGTGCTGTGCCGCTGGCGACCAGCGGTGTCGCGCCGCTGCGCAACATCACGGCCCTCTCGGCGCTGATCACGCGCACGATGCAGCGCGCCGGCCATCTGCCGGGGCTGGCCACCTTCTCGGGGCCGTCCGGCTTCGGCAAATCCTTCGCGGCCGCGCATGCGGCTGGCGCCTTCCGGGCCTATTACGTCGAGGCGCGGTCGGGCTGGACGCGCAAGGCCATGCTGCTGGCCATCCTCCGCCAGCAGGGCATCATCCCCGCCAAGACGGTCACCGAGATGGTGGACCAGGTGGCCGAGCAACTCGCGCTCTCGCGCCGGCCGCTGATCATTGACGAGTTCGACCACGTCGTCGCGCGCAACCTGGTCGAGCTGGTCCGCGACATTTACGAGCAGAGCCAGGCCACCATCATCCTGATCGGCGAGGAATACCTGCCGCAGAAGCTCCAGCGGTGGGAGCGGTTCCATGGCCGGGTGCTGGATTGGATGCAGGCCAGCCCGTGCAGCATGCCCGACGCCCAGGCGCTGGCGCGGCTCTACTGCCCCGGCCTGGTGGTGGCGGATGATCTGCTGACGAAGCTGGTGGCCGAGGCCCATGGCTCCTGCCGGCGCGTCTGCGTCAACCTGGACCAGATCGCCGTCTTCGCGCGGGGCGAGGGGCTGGAGACCATCACGCTGGCCGATTGGGGCAGCCAGGCGCTGCACACCGGCAAGCCGCCCGCGACGCGGAGCTTCTGATGGGCAAGGCGATCACCCTTCCGACGAAGCCTGAGGAATTGGGCCGCGAGGGCCTGCTCTGGCTGGTCACGCACTGCGCCATGGTGAGACCCCGCGACCTCCGCTTCGCGCGGTATCGCGAGCTGCTCACCCTCTCGACCGCCGCATCCGACGCCTGGCTTGCCTCGCTCCCCGAGGCCGAGGCGGCGCGGAAGGCGCACATGGAAGCGATCCGCACCGCTGGCAGCAGCCAACGCGGCGAGAGGGCGATCCGCGCGGCGCGCGACGCGGCGGAGGCGGCCGAGGCGAAGCAGGAGCGCCTCTGGCGCGCGCTTCAGCGGGCGAATGCCGCCGTCAACGCCTACGACCGCGCCATGAACGAGGGGGGGGAAGACGCATGAAGCGCCGCCCCGCCCTCCGCCCGCTGGCGCGGCTGACCGGCAAGGATGCCGTCTGGCAGGCGATCCGCGAAACCGCCCCGGGTGAATTCACCCAGCGGGACATCGAGGGCCGCGTCGTCGCCGGCACCGACATGGTGCGCGACTATCTGCGCCGCCTGGTCGCGGCCGGCATCGTGGCCCGGGTGAGCGAGCCCACGGCCCGCCCGCCCGCCCGCTACCGCCTTGCGCGCGACTGCGGCGTCGAGCCGCCGCGCGTCACGGCCAGCGGCGAGATAGACGACACGCCGACCGATCGGGAGCGGCTGTGGCAGGCGATGAAGGTGCTGCCCACCTTCCGCGTGGCGGATCTGCAGGCCAGCACCGGCATCACCTCGGCGCCGACCATCAAACGCTACATCGGGCACCTGCACCACGCCGGATACCTGGCCATGGTCGAGCCCGCGGGCGCCTCGCTGCGCACCGCCAGCTATCGCCTGATCCCCGCCCGCAACACCGGCCCGCGCCCGCCCGCCATTCGGCAGGGGCGGCTGGTCATTGACCAGAACACCGGCCGTCAGATGTGGCCGCAGGAGAGCGCATGAAGCCGCCCAGCGAAACCGCCACCGCCCGCGCGCTGGAGGCCTGGGGCGATGCCCTCCCGGCCTGGGTCCTGGCCCTTGCCACGGCCTGCGACGACACGAGCCAGAGCCAGGCCGCCAAGCGCATCGGCTATTCCGCCGCCACCATCTCGCTGATCCTCCGGCGCGGCTATCCGGGCGAGCTGACGCGGGTGGAGCAAGCCGTGCGCGGCGCCTGGATGGGCGACACGGTCGCCTGCCCGGCGCTGCATCAGGAGCTGCCGACGAATGAGTGCGTCGGCTGGCAGCGGCGGAAGTACGACCCCAGCAATCACCAGACGGTGCGGATGTTCATGGCCTGCCGGTCCTGCCCGCAGAACAGCCAGCCGGAGACGGCCGGGGGTGAGGCATGACGGTCCAGGCCGATCGCACCCGCTGGACGCTCGTGGCGCGCGGCGGCGCGCTGCGGGCCGGGGAGCATGTCGAGAAGTTCAGCCATGAGACGGATGCCTATGTCCGCCTCAGCGCGCTGCTGCGCGAGGCCAGGGAGGCGGGCGAGCCGCTGGTCAACCGGATCATCCCGCCCAGCACGGGAGCACGCCGATGAACACCCCGTTCAGCTGGCCGAAAGACGCGGATGAGATTGCCGACGCGCAGGCGAACATCAACCACCTGGTGGCCTTCAGCACCCATGACGAGATCGCCCGCGTGATGGCCGCGGTGGACGATGCCTGCCAGGGCGAGCCGGTCACGACGGTCATCCTCGCACTGGCCGCCAAGCTCGGCATGGTCGTGGGCCAGACGCACGGCCCGCGCAGCGATGCCGCCTTCGCGCCCGTCGCCATCGCCGTCCAGCTCAGCTGGGACACGGCCGCCCGCAACACCCCCAAGCACTGAGGAGAGCCCCCGTGGCCAAGTCCAACCGCACCCGCCTGAAAGCCCCCGCCCTGCCCATCGTGGCCCCCGCCGATGCCGATGCGGCCGCCCTGATGGTGGCGCGCATGGGCGCCATCGCGCGGGACCTGACCATCGCGGAGGCCGCGATGGATGAGCAGATCGCGACGATCAAGAAGACGGCCGGCGACCTCGCTGCGCCGCTCACGGCCGAGATGGAGCGGCTGCGCGCCGGCGTGCAGGCCTGGGCCGATGCGAACCGCGACATGCTGACGCGCGGAGGCCGCAGCAAGACGGTGCATCTGACCACCGGCAAGCTGGAATGGCGCCATTTGCCGCCCAGCGTCCGCGTCTCCTCGCCCGAGGCGGTGCTGGAGCTGGTCCAGAAGATGGGGCTGGAGAAGTTCCTGCGCCGCAAGGTGGAGCTGGACCGCGAGGCGATGAAGGCGAACCCGGTGGAGGCCCGCGCCATCCCCGGTGTCACCATCGGCAGCGCCGGTGAGGAATTCGTCGTGACGCCAGACGCCGAGGAGCTGGTGACGTGATGGCCGCCACCAAGCCCCGCCCGGCCAAGCCCCGCAGCGCGAAGTCTGGCGCCGCCGCGCGCCCGGCCGGGCTGACGCGCCTGATCATCGCCATCCAGGCCTGCCGCCGCCAGGTGGCGGGGCTGGAGGAGGATGCCGTCTGGCGCCCCTGGCTGGCGGAGGTGACGGGCGGTGCGAACAGCCTGCGGGCCATGGGCGGCCGGGATCTCGGGAAGGTGCTGGACGCGCTGCACAAGGCCGGCGCGCCGCGCACCAATGGTGGCGCCCACCGCTCCCGCTACGTCAATGACGAGCAGGTGCGGATGATGCGCGGCCTGTGGATCGAGCTGCATGAGGCCGGCCGCGTCACCAACCCCTCGGAGGAGGCGCTGGGGGCCTTCATCCGGCGCCAGACGAAGCAGGACATGGGCGCGCTATCGGCGGCCGATGCGGCGCGCGTGATCGAGGCGTTGAAGGCCATGTTGAAGCGCCCCGCACCGGGCGCGCGGAGGGGCGGATGATGGCCCCCGCGAACTTCCCCTTGACCGCCACGAGCGGGTTGAGGCAGCTTCGGCAGTGCATTGAGGCGGGCGTCAGAACCCCCTCAGCGCAGTTGCTTGCAGGCGCCTCCCCGCGAAACGGGGGTCCCGATCATCTTCCGGGTGGCGCACGACATGTCCAAGACGTGGCTGAAAAGCCGTGTCCAAAGGCGTGCGCGGCTGTTCCTGCAGCAGCTTCTGAACACCCGGAAGGCCTTACGGACCTTCCACATGCAGGAGAGACGCCAGATGGCGAATTCCGTTACCCAGTTGATTCCCGTTCCCGTGCATCGGCACACGCTGTTCGTCGCGAATGCGGCCGAGCCGATGGTGCCCTTGAAGCCGATTTGCGAAGCCCTCGGCCTCGACTGGAAGACGCAGCACCGCAAGCTGCGCAACCACCCCACTTTCGCCGAAGGTATGGTCATCATGACCATACCTTCGGCGGGTGGCGCGCAGGAAACGGCCTGCCTCTCCATCTGGATGCTGCCGGGCTGGCTGATGACTATCCATCCGAGCAACGTTCACCCGCGCGCGCGGGAGGCGGTGATCACCTTCCAGCGCGAAGCCTCCCGACTGCTCTACGAAGCGTGGTGGGGCACCCGGCACGGCCTGCCGGCCCCGTCCGGCCGCCCGAAGGGCGACCTGCTGGAGGCGGTGGAAGGCCCGCCGCCCCTGCGGGAGCATCCGGCCGTGGCGCGGGCCATCGCCATGTCCATCGAGGCGGGGCAGCACATCGCCCAGGCCTTCCGCCAGTCGCGGGAAATGCAGCGGGATGCGCGGCGGGAAGCCGCCCGGGCCGGGCTCTCCGGCCGGGAGTTGCGCATCCTGGTGGAGCGGGAGCGGCACAATGCCAGCCGCCCCGCCATGCAGTCCCCGCTCTTCGATGTCTGAGGCGGACGCCATCGAAGCCGACCGCATCGCAGCCGCCCTCCTGGCGGTGGCTGTGCTGCTGGAGGAGAAGGGTGACCCTTGCGTGGTCACCTGCCATGGCATCCAGGTCATCCTGGAGGCCATGGCCAGCCAGCTCAAGGCGTTGGCCTGGAGAGACGTGCCTCACCGGAAGTAACCCCGCCCGCCATGTGGTGGGCCGCGCATGAAGATCCACCAGGACATCAAGCGCGGCCCCATCGTGGCGCCCCCGCCGCGCCTGCTGCGCAACCTGCCCGGCGTGTCGGACCATGCCCAGCTGCGCACTCACGAGCGCCTGCCGTGCGCGCCCACCCGCGCCCAATGGCTCCAGCTCGTGCTGGACATCCTCGACCGTCGCGCCGCCCTGCTGAGCGTGGATACCAGGACGCGCGATGAGCGGGAGCATTGGCTCTGCCTCGTGGCCGGCCAGCCGATGCGCGTTGTGTGGAAGCCGTCCGTGGCCATGGTCATCACCGTGATGCCGTTGCGGGCCAAGCCGCTCAGCCACCGGCCGCTGATCATTGACGCGAGCAAGCGCGGGCACACCAAGCCCGAGCCGAGCCGCGAACCCCGGGGCGGCCGCCTGCCGGACGCCGCCGAGTGATCCAGGACCGCTCCATCATGCGCGGCTGGCCCGCCAGCCTGGTGGACATCGCCGAGGTCATCGGCGTGGCGGCGGCGCTGCGCCTGGTGGATGCCTTCGGCGGCATGACGCTCTATGTGCCGGAGAAGCTCGACCCCGCGCACCGGCTGGTCCAGTCCATCGGCATGTCGGCGGCCGAGGCGCTGATCGCCCGCTACGGCCTGGAGAAGATCGAGGTGCCGACGCTGCACATGGCGCGCACCCGCAAGGCGCTGATCGCCAATACCACCGGCCCGACGCACCTGGTGGCGCGGGAGCTGGGCGTGACCACGCGCTGGGTCCGCATGGTGCGCAACGTGCCGGGCGCCGATCCCCGCCAGATGGATATGTTCGCCGAGCCTCCGAAAGAGTAGCCTGCGCGCCGCCACGCCCGGATGGGCGGAACGCATTCCTCCCGCCCCATGACCCCGCGCGCGCTACCCAGGCCACCCAACCCGGAGGTGTGCCTTGGACGATTTCCTGCTCGCGGCGATGTCCCTCAAATTCCTCTATGCCGCCATCGGCATCTACGCGGCCGTCATGGTCACGCGCTGGCTGGATAAGCGCGGCGGCATCGTCTTCGCGGACGTCCTGAAAAACATGCGGCACTCCCCCATGGCCACGGCCGTCTATTTCGGCGCGCGCATCCTGGGCGTCTGCATTCTGCTCGGCATGCTTGTCGGCTGTGGCTCGGCGCAGGCCGGCACATTCCCGAACCGCTACGATTCGGAGATCCGCGCCTCGGTTGCGCGCTGGTGGCCGGATCATCCGGATTGGGTGGCCTGGCGCGCGCAGCTGTATCAGGAGAGCCGGCTGAACCCGCTCGCGGTCAGCCCGGTGGGCGCCGCAGGGCTCGCGCAGTTCATGCCGGGCACCTGGCGGGATGTGGCGCGGCAGATGCGCCTGCCGCCCGGCGCCTCGCCCCACACCGAGATCGCGATTGACGCGGGCGCCTATTTCATGGGGCGGCTGCGCCGCATTTGGTCCGCCCCGCGCCCCTCGGCCGAGCGCCACATGCTCGCCCAGGCCAGCTACAATGCCGGGCCGGGCAACATCATCAACGCGCAGATGCTTTGCGGCGGCGCGCGGGACTGGGCCGATATCTCGCCCTGCCTGCCGCGCGTCACCGGCCCGCGCCACAGCGCCGAGACCATCGGCTACGTCACCGCCATCGCCCGATGGCGCGCCCGTATGCTGGCCGAGGGCGCGAGCCCGTGGTGATCGGCTGGCGCCTCTGGCTCGGCCTCGGCCTTGCGGCCGCGATGCTCGGCGCCGTCCTGTGGGTGGGCGTCACCTGGTCCGCCCTGGAGCGCCGCGCGGCCGAGGCGACGCGCCGCGCCGAGATCGCCGAGGCCACCGCCGCCCGCAATGCCGCCGCGGTGACCGAAGCCGCCCGCGTCCATGCCGCCGAGATGGAGGCCATCACCGGCCGGATCATCGCCGCCGAGGCCGAGCGCCTGGCGCTGGAAACCCAATTGGAGGCCCTCCGTGCCGATCCC
>NZ_JAIEQY010000130.1 GCF_019747315.1 Roseococcus sp.
CTAAAAAACAAAAACTGGGGAGCCACGGGCTCCCCAGACCCCTGCGGCAACTTAGACCTCTACGCCCAAAAGCTCCGCGTAGCGGGGGGTGGCCTTCAGGCCGGTGCCGGTCAGGACGACCACCGTGCTCTCGCGCGCGGCAATCTTGCCGGAGGCCAGCAGCTTGCCGAAGGCCGCCGCGGCCTGGGCGCAGGTCGGCTCGACATAGACGCCGCGGCGGGCCAGCATCAGCGACGCTTCTGCAATCTCCGCCTCGCTCAGCATCACCGCACCGCCGCCGCTCTCGCGCATGGCACGCAGGCATTCCATCACCCGCAAGGGCTGCGCAATCGCCGTGCCCTCGGCGATGGTGGGCTGCGCCGCCACGGGGTCCAGCCCCAGCGCCGCGCGCGCGATCGGCGCGCAATGCGCCGGCTGGGCGGCAAAGATGCGCGGCAGCTTGCTGATCTGCCCCGCGCGCAACAGCTCCGAAAACCCGATATGCAGCCCCAGCACATTGGAACCCGCGCCACAGGGCACGATCACATTATCCGGCGCATGGAAGGAAAAATCCTCCCACAGTTCATAGGCCAGGCTCTTGGTGCCTTGCAGGAAGAAGGGCTGCCAATTGTGGCTGGCGTAGAAGATCCGTTCCGCCTCGCGCTCCGCCGCATCCGCGCAATCCTGGCGGGAGCCCGGCACCAGCGTGATGCTGGCCCCCGCCGCCCGGCTCTGCACCGTCTTGGCCGGGCTGGTGCTGGCGGGGACGAAGATCGTGGCCGCCATCCCACCCGCCGCCGCATAGGCACTGACCGCAGCGCCGCCATTGCCGGAGCTGTCCTCCAGCACCGCGCTCACCCCCTGCTCGCGCAGCAGCGAAAGCATCACCGAGGCGCCGCGATCCTTGAAGCTGCCGGTCGGCATGAACCATTCGCATTTGAGCAGCGCCGTCTCGCCGGCGAGCGACATCTCCACCAGCGGCGTGCAGCCCTCGCCCATGGAGATCGGCCTGGCCGGCAGGAAGGGCAGCGCCGCGGCATAGCGCCAGATGCTGCGCACGCCGCTCGCGATGTCGTCCCGCCCGATTCCCGGCAGGTCGGTCAGCAGCAGCGGTGCGCGATCCTCCCCGCACCAGCGCGGGGTTTCGAGGGGATAAGTCCGGCCGGAGCGCGGATCGAGATAGGATGTCATCCCCCAAGGGTTGCGCGATGCCCCGCTTCGGGCAAGCCTCGCCGGCCATGGAACAAGAACTCATCCGGCTTGCGGCCGATCTGGTGCGGCTGGACAGCCGCAGCCACCTCTCCAACCTGCCCGTCGCCGAGCGCATCGAGGCTGAGCTCGACGGCTTCGAGATCGAGCGGCTGGATTATGTGGACGCCGCCGGAATCGCCAAGCGCGCCTTGGTGGCGCATCGCGGCGGCCCGGGGGGCCTGGCCCTCTCCGGCCATATGGACACCGTGCCCGCCACCAGCTGGACCGATGATCCCTGGAGCGGCGCGATCCGCGACGGGGTGCTGCATGGGCTGGGCTCGGTGGACATGAAGGGCGCCGTCGCCGCCTGCGTCATGGCGGCCAAGCGCGCGCCCCGCGCCACGCTGCTGATCACCACGGATGAGGAGACGACCAAGCAGGGCGCCCTGATGATCGCCGAGCAATCCGCGCTGGCGCGCCGCGCCGGCCTCACCGGCATCGTGGTGGCGGAGCCCACCGGGCTGATCCCCGTGCGCGGCCACCGCGTGCATATCGCCTTCACCGCGACGGCCGAGGGGGTGCAGGCGCATTCCTCCACCGGCAAGGGGCTGAACGCGAATTGGGCGCTGATCCCCTTCCTGGTCGAGGTGAAGGCGATGTTCGAGCGGCTGCGGACCGACCCGGCCTTGCAGGACACCGCCTATGATCCCGTCTTCAGTGATTTCAACCTGGTGGTGGACAATCACGGCACGGCGCCGAATGTGACCGTCGCCAAGGCCACGGCGCGCATCAAGTTCCGCTACAGCCGCAGCATCGACCCCGCGCCGGTGCAGGCGGCGATGCGGGAGGCGGCGCGCGCCAATGGCCTGACGCTCGAGGAAAAGCATGAGGGCGCGCCCCCGGAATTGCCGCTGGACCATCCCCTGATTCGCCGCGCCTGTGCCCTGACAGGCCAGGCCGCCCGCACCGCCCCCTTCGGCACCGACGCCTCGGAATTGCAGGCCCTGGCGCCGTGTGTGGTGCTGGGCCCCGGCGGCATCGAATTCGCCCACACCCCCCATGAATGCGTCCCCGTCCCCGCCCTGGTTCAGGCGGTGGGCCTGTTCGGCGAGCTATTGACCGGAGATGCAAGAACCTGAGGTTCTTGCCGGGGTCCAAGGGGCGGAGCCCCTTTTTCTGTTTCGAGGAAACGCAAAAATGAATTTCAACTCCCTGGACCCGGTCATCAACCCGCGTTCCATTGCCATCATCGGTGCCTCGGACGAGGCCACGCGCATCGGCGGCCGCCCCATTTCCTACATGCTCCAGCGGGGTTTCCAGGGCGCGATCTACCCCGTGAACCCCAAGCGCAGCACGGTGCAGGGCCTGACCAGCTATGCCGATGTGAACAGCCTGCCCGAGACGCCCGATGTCGCCATCGTCGCGGTGCCGAGTGCCGCGGCGCTCCAGGCCGTCGAGGATCTGGGCGCGCGTGGCTGCAAGGGCGCCATCGTCTTCACCGCCGGCTTCGCCGAGATGGATGCGGGTGGTGCCGCCCAGCAGGACATCATGGTGGCGAGTGCCCGCAAGCACGGCATGCGCCTGCTCGGCCCCAATTGCCTGGGGTTGTTCAACGCCTCGATCAATTTCTACGCCACGTTTTCCGCAAGCTTCGAGAGCGGCTGGCCCTTGCCCGGCCGCATCGGCATCGCCTCGCAATCCGGCGCCTATGGCACGCATCTCTATTCGATCGCGCGTGACCGCGAGATCGGCACGCAGATCTGCGTCACGACGGGCAATGAGGCCGAGGTGACGCTGAGCGATGTGCTGGGCTGGATGGCGCAAAGCCCCGATGTGGACGTGATCGCCGCCTATGCGGAGGGCATTCGCGAGGGCGAGCGTTTCCTGGCCGCGCTGGATCTGGCGCGCCGCAACCGCAAGCCCGTGGTGATGATGAAGGTGGGCCGCAGCGCGCTGGGCCAGGCCGCAGCAGCTTCGCACACGGCGAGCATCGCGGGCGATGACGCGGTGACGGATGCGGTCTTGCAGGAATTCGGCGTGGTGCGCGCGCGCAACACGGAGGAGCTGCTGGACATCGCCTATGCGGCCACGAAAAAGATCTACCCCGTGCGCAACACGCTGGGCGTGGTGACGGTCTCGGGCGGCGCCGGCGTGCTGATCTCGGACGTGGCGGAATCCATCGGCTTCGAGATGCCGGAAATGCCGCAGGACGCACAGGACCGGCTGCGCGGCTTCGTGCCCTTCTGCGCGCCCCGCAACCCCGTGGATTGCACGGCCCAGGCGATCAACCAGACGGAGCTGATCGGCGAATTCGCCAAGGCGATGGTGGTGGATGGCGGCTATACCTCCTGCCTTGGCTTCTTCACCCAGGTGGGGGCTTCGAAATCGGTGGCGCCCAAGCTGCGCGCGCAGATGAAGGCGGTGGCGGACCAGCACACGGACCGCCTCTGGGCGCTCTCCATCATCGCCCCGCGCGACATGATCCGCGAATATGAGAAGGACGGCTTCCTCATCTTCGAGGATCCGACGCGCGCCGTGGTGGCACTGCACGCCATGGGCCGCTTCGGCGAGGCCTTCGCCCGTGCCGAGCGCGTGGCCGCCCTGCTGCCCGAGGTGAGCCTGCCCGACCACACGCCCACCGAGGCCGAGGGCAAGCGCATCCTGGCCGCCGCCGGCATCCCCGCCGTGCCGGAGCGCGCCTGCGCCGATGTGGAAGCGGCGGTGGCTGCGGCGGCCGAATTCGGCTTCCCCGTGGTGCTGAAGATCCTGAGCCCGGACATCCTCCACAAGAGCGAGATCGGCGGCGTGCTGCTCGACATCGCGAGCGAGGCCGCGGTGCGGGAAGGCTTCGGCACCCTCCTCGCCCGCGCCGCCGAGCGCGCGCCGGGGGCAAAGATCGAAGGCGTGCTGGTGGCCCGCCAGATCAAGGGCGCCGTCGAAATGGCGCTGGGCATGGTGCGCGACCCCGTCTTCGGCCCCGTCGCCATGGTCGGCCTGGGCGGCATCTTCATCGAGGTGCTGAAGGACGTCACCTTCCGCCGCTGCCCCTTCGGCGTGGCCGAGGCAGAGGAGATGATCCGCAACCTCAAGGGCTTCCCGCTGCTGGATGGCATTCGCGGCCGCAAGCGGGCCGATGTGAAGGCGCTGGCCCAGGCGCTGGCCAATCTCTCCGTCTTCGCCGCCGCCGCAGGCCCGCAGCTCGTCTCGGTGGACATCAATCCCTTGCTGGTTCTGCCGGAGGGCGAAGGCGCCTATGCTGCCGATGCCGTGCTCGAAATCGGGAAATAGCCATGCCTGTCATCCCCCGCATCGCCGAATTCCACGCCGAGATGACCGAATGGCGGCGGGATTTCCACGCCCATCCCGAGATCGGCTTCGAGGAAGTCCGCACCGGCGGCATCGTGGCCGAGAAGCTGCAATCCTGGGGGATCGAGATCGAGCGCGGCTTCGGCAAGACCGGCCTGGTCGGCATCATCCAGGGCCGCCGCCCCGGCAATCGCAAGATCGGGCTGCGCGCCGACATGGACGCGCTGCCCATGCCGGAGCTGAATGAATTCGCGCATCGCAGCACCATCCCCAACCGCATGCATGCCTGCGGCCATGACGGCCACACCACCATGCTGCTGGGGGCCGCGCGCTACCTGGCGGAGACACGCAACTTTTCCGGCACCGTCCACCTGATCTTCCAGCCCGCCGAGGAAGGGCTGACGGGTGCGGCCGAAATGCTGCGTGATGGGCTCTTCGAGAAATACCCCTGCGACCAGGTCTTCGGCATTCACAATGCCTATGACCTGCCGCTCGGCACCGCCGCCATCCGCCCCGGCACGGTGCTGGCGGCGGTGGATTACTTCAACCTGACGCTGACCGGCCGCAGCAGCCATGCCGCGCAGCCGCATCGCGGGCTGGACCCCCTGCCCTGCGCCGTGCAGCTCTACACCGCGCTGCAAAACCTGGTGAGCCGCCGGATGGACCCGCATGACACGGTGGTGCTCTCCATCGGCCGCTTCAACGCCGGCACCTCGCAGATCGTGATTCCCGAGACGGTGGAGATGAGCGGCACCATCCGCACGCTGAAACCCACCACCCGCCGCGCCATGGACGAGCTCTTCCACCAGACTCTGTACGGCCTGGCCGCGGCGCATGGGGTGGAAGTCACGCTGGATTACCGCCGCTCCTACCCGCCCACCATCAACACGGTGGAGGAGGCCTCGGCCTTCGAGGCCGCGGCGCGCGATGTGGTGGGCGATGAGCTGATCATGACCAACCTGCCCTCCCTCACCGCCGGCGAGGACTTCGCCTATTACCTGGAAAAGGCGCCGGGGGCCTTCATGCTGCTGGGGCAGATGACGCCGGAGCATGGCAATGTGCCGGTGCATAACGGGCGGTATGACTTCAACGACGCGCTGCTGCCGATCGGGGCCAGCTGCTTTGCGCGGTTGGTGGAACAGCAGTTGGGCGGAGGGTAACAAAGGGCCTCCGGCGGCTGGGGCCATGGGCCCCAGACCCCGTTACATTCAATCCGTTTCTTCGGCGTAGGGGTTTTCCGTTCCGCGCAGCTGCAGCCGGATGGGCACGCCGGGCATGTCGAATTCCTCGCGGAAGCCGTTGAACAGGTAGCGCTGGTAGTCCAGCGGCAACTGCTCGGCCCGTGTGCCAAAGATGACGATGGTGGGCGGGCGCGCCTTGGGCATGGTGGCGTAGCGCAGCTTCAGCCGCTTGCCATCCACCAGCGGCAGCTGGTGCCGCTCCAGCATGGTGGCGAACCAGCGGTTCAGCGCGCCGGTGCCGATGCGGCGATTCCACCGCTCATGCGTGCGCCGCACGGCCGGCATCAGGTTTTCCACGCCGGCGCCCGTGGCGGCCGAGATCGGCACCACCTCCACGCCGCGCAGCTGGTTCAGCGAGGTCTCCAGCGTATCCGAGACACGGTTGCGGGCGGCGGCGCGGTCCTCCACGGCGTCCCACTTGTTCAGCGCGATGACCAGGGCACGGCCCTCGCGCTCGGCCAGGCGGGCGATGCGGATATCCTGCTCCTCCAGCCCCAACAGCGCATCAAGGACGAGGATCACCACCTCCGCCTCGCGCAGCGCCGAGATGGAGGAAGCGACGGACATTTCCTCCAGCCGGTGGTTGATGCGGGCACGCTTGCGCATGCCGGCCGTGTCCACGATGCGGATGGGCCCCTGCTCATCCTGCCAGGCGCTGGCGATGGCATCGCGCGTCAGGCCAGGCTCGGGGCCCGTGATCATCCGCTCCTCGCCCAGCAACGTGTTCAGCAGGGTGGATTTCCCGGCATTGGGCCGGCCCAGGATGGCCAGGCGAAGCAGCTTGGCATCGCCCTCGAAGGGCTCGGGCTCCGCCTCGGGCAGATGCTCGGCGATGGCCTGCATCAGGCCGGCAATGCCCTCATTATGCTCGGCCGAGACGGCGATGGGGTCGCCCAGGCCCAGCTCATAGGCCTCCATCGCGGCCTGCGCACCGCCGCGCCCCTCCGCCTTGTTGGCGACGAGGATGACAGGCCGCCGCGCGCGGCGCAGCCAATTGGCGAAGGCACGGTCGGAGGCGGTGATGCCGGATTTGGCATCCACCACGAAGACCGCGACATCCGCCTGCTCAAGTGCCGCTTCGGAACTCGCGCGCATGCGGCCATAGAGCGTCTCGGGCGCCGCTTCCTCCAGCCCGGCGGTGTCCACCAGCAGGAGGTTGCGGCCGGCCATCATGGTCTCGGCCTCCTTGCGGTCGCGCGTCACGCCGGGCGTGTCGTCCACGATCGCCAGGCGCCGCCCGACCAGCCGGTTGAACAGCGAGGACTTGCCGACATTCGGCCGGCCCAGGATCGCCACCACCGGCAGGCTGGAGGTGTCGCGATGCCGATACTGGCTGCCGCGTTCCGTCTCGCGTTCACTCGCCATGGAAAAAGCACAACATCAGCCGACTCCTCGCAGGGCGACAACCGAGCCGCCATCGGTCAGCAGATAGACGCTGTTGTTCACGACCACCGGCTGCAGGCTGCTGCCGGCGGGAATGCGGAGGCGGGAGAGAATCTCGCCATTCTCGGCATTCACTTCAAAAAGCTGCGCGTGGCTGCCGGTGATCAGCAGGCGCCCGCCCGCCAGCACCGGCGGCCCCCAGGCGATGGGATCGCGGCTGCGCGCCTCATTGGCGAAGACCGGCAACTGGGTGACCCAGCGCACCCGGCCTTCATCGCGCGTCAGCGCCACGAGCGCGCCGCCGCGGGTCAGCGCGAACATCCAGTCGCCGGCGACGGAGGGGGTCTGCGTCCCGCCCACCTCGCGCTCCCAGACGCGGCGGCCGGAGCGCAGGTCGAGCGAGGTGGCCGCACCTGCCATGCCGATGGCGAAGACGCGGCCGCGGTCAATGACGGGCAGCGCCGTGATGGCGCCGATATCGGCGATGGAGACGCCGCCCCGCGTGGTGCCCAGGCTCTCGCTCCATTGCACGCGGCCATCGGCGATGCGGAAGCAGACGATCTCGCCCGAGGGGAAGCCACCAACGGCGACATCGCCCTCCACGGCCGGGCTCGGCAGGCCCAGCGGCAGGGCTTGCACGGGCGTCGCGCGGAAGGTCCAGACGCGGGCGCCATCCTCGGTGGAGAGGCCAATCAGCTGGTTCTCGATGGTCGGCACCAGCAGGCGCCCCTGGGCGACGGTGAGGCCGCCGCGCGCGGGGGCAGGAAGTGGCGCGCGCCAGCGGATCTCGCCCGTGGCGGGGTCCAGCGCCATGATTTCGGCCAGGCCGGTCGCGCAATAGAGCGTGTCATTGGCGAAGGCGATGGCGCCGCCCACGGCACCGTCGCGGTCGCGCCGGGGGCGGGTGTCGGTCTGCCACCGGCGGCCGCCGCGCGCGACATCCAGCGCGGTCACCCAGCCGAAGGCATCCACGGCGAAGACGGTATCGCCCACCACGCGGGGCGCGGCGGTCAGCCGCTGCCGATAGCTGGTGCCCGAACCGATGGAAGTGCGCCAGACCTCGCCGATCGGGCTCGGCAGTGAGACATGCCCGGGCGCATGCCCGGCATTGCCGCCCGCCGTCGGCCATTCGGTGTTGAGCACGGGCGCGGGCAGCGAGAAGGCGCGGCCCTGGGCCGAGGCATCGGGGGAAATCCCGCGCTCGGCCGCCATGACGGGAACGCGGTCGCCGGTCAGCGGCACCTTGGTCTGGCCCAGCGCGCTGTCCAGCCAGTCGCGCGCCGTGTCGCAGCCGGCCAGGAGGGTGGCGCTGCCCAGCAATGCCGCGCGGCGGCCGATCTGGGCGGAACTCCGATGATCCATCTAGCTTCCCAATCCTTGCAACATCCGGCCGGCACGCTCGCGCAGGCCCTGCGGCGCGGCCGCATCGGCCAGCACGGCCTGCAACGCGCGGCGGGCCTGTTCGGTATTGCCGCGCTTGAGGGCGGCCAGCGCCAGCACCTCCTGCGCGGAGGCGCGCCAGGGGGCACCGGGGACGGCAAGCGGGCCCATCCGCGCCTCGATCATCGCGGCATCGCCCTGGTCCAGCGCATGCAGGCCCCAGAGCACGGTGGCGAGGTCGCGATAGAGCTGGTCCGTCTCGGTGTCGCGCGCCAGCGCCTCCCAGGCGGCCAGCGCCGCGTCGAGCTGGCCGGTCTCGGCCAGCAGGGCGGCCGCGCGCAGCCGGCCCAGCGTGCGATAGCCGGCGGGCGCGCCTTGCGCGATGCCGGCGAAACGCTCGGCCGAGGCGCGCAGATCAGCCCCCTCCGCCGCCGCATCGCGCGAGGCGGCAAGGAAGCTTTGCGAGGCCTGGCCGGCCTGGCGGCCTTCATACCAGCGCCAGCCCTCCCAGCCGCCCACGCCCGCGATGGCGAGCAGCAGGGCGCCGGTGGCGAGGCCGCCATAGCGCTGGGCGAGCTTCTTCGCCCGCTCGGCGCGAAGTTCCTCATCCACTTCATCAATCAAATCCGGCAAGTTCAGCGGCCCTCAGCATTCGGGAGAGGGGTATAGAGCATCCGGGGCGGCGGTGAAATCACCGGGCTTTGGGGGGCCTGTTCGCCGCTTGTTAAGCCCCGCGGGTGTTGGCTGGCGGGATGCGCGCCGCCCTGCCCCTTCTGGCCCTTCTCGCCCTGCCCGCCTGCGACACCACGAGCCTGGTGGCGGGGGCGGCGGTGAATGTCGCCTCCGTCACCCTGGTGGGGCGCAGCGTGCCGGACATCGTGATCTCCGGGCTCAGCGGGCGGGATTGCTCCATCGTCCGGATGGATCGCGGGCTGTCCTACTGCGCGGCGGAACAGGCACCGCCCGGCCCGCCGCCCTATTGCACCCCCAGCCTCGGCCGGGTGGATTGCTGGGTGACGCGCCCGGCCAGCATCCCGATGCAGCGCGGGGTGGTGGATGGCCCCATCGCGCTGACGCCCGCACAGGAGGCCGACCGCAGCGCCTGGTGGCCCGGCCTGCCGCGGGACCTGCTCCGGATCGAGCCCCATGTGGAGCCCGGCGGCGTGCCGTCCGCACCCTGAAGGAATGGCCCACGGGGCGGCTCAGCCCTCCAGGAAACGACCGATCCAGCCGGCCATACGGGGGGAATCATTCGGCATCGCCAGCGATTCCACCGCGATCTCGGCCCCCGCGCCGTAGAGCGCGCGCCGTGACTGCAGCAGCGCCACGCAGAAGCCGGGCGTGAATTCCGGGTGGCACTGGAAGGAGATCGCGTCGCCATAGTCCAGGCCGGCGAAGGGCGTAAAATCGCTGGCGATGGTAACCCTCGCGCCAGGCTGCGCCTCCACCACCTGGTCCTGGTGCGAGGCCGGCACGCGGATCGGCGCCGCATCCTCCATCCAGGCCGCCCGCTCCCGCACCTCATAGCGGTGCAGCCCGATGCCCCAGCCCTTCGGCGATTTCACCACGCGGCCGCCAAAGGCTTCCGCCATGATCTGGTGGCCGAAGCAGATGCCGACGATCTTCGCCCGCCCCCGCGCCGACCGCAGAAAATCCTTCAGCGGGGCGATCCAGGGCAGGTCGTCATAGACCCCGGCGGCGGAGCCGGTGAGCATCCAGGCGTCGCAGGCGGCGGGGTTGGCCGGCATCCCGCCCGTGGTCACGTCCAGCACCGCCACTTCGGCCCCGGCTGGCACCAGGCGGCGCATCATCTCGCCATAGGGGCCGTGCGCCGCCGCCAGGTCTTCCGGGATGGCGCCGCATTGCAGGATGCCGATTCTCATGGCGCCAGCAGATCAGCGGCCCGGGTGCCTGTCCATCCGGCGGCTGCAACCACGCTGCCGCTGTGAGGTTTGCAGGGATGGAAGACCCAAGAGGAGGACGTCATGAGGATCATTCATCTGGCCGGCGCGGCCCTGCTGGCTTCGCTCGGCGTGGCCCAGGCCCAGCCCGTCTCCGAAACCCCCGGCATCAGCCGGGACGCGGCGCGCCCGACCACACCGCCGAACCCGGGCCCGAATACACCGGCGGGCGTCATCCCGGGCATGAATCCTGGTACTGGCACCCCGGGACGGGTAGGGGCGGTGCCCCTGTCTCCCGGCACGAATACCCCGGCCGGGGTCATCCAGGGCACCAACCCCGCCATGACCGGGCAGGGCCATGCGGGCGCCGAAGCCGGCACCGTGCCCATCGCGCCCTCGCCCGGCGTGCCGCCACAGGGCGAAGCGCGCGGCATGCCGATGCAGCCGGCGCAGACCGGCCTGGCGCCGGGCGATCGTGCGCGAGACGCCATGGGAATGGGTGCCGGGCGCCCTGGCACCTCGATGCCGCCCGGCTCCATCGCGGGCCAAGCCCCGGGCATGGGTGCGACCGCCACGCCGGGCGCTGCCTTGGGCGCTCCCTCGGGCGCGACCGCGCCCGGGCGCTGAGGCGCCTAGCGGAAGTTGACGGGGCGGCCGACCGGGCCGCCCTGCACCTCATCCTCGCGCATGGCGATGTGGCCGCGCACGATGGTGCCCACCGGCCAGCCCTGGCAGCGATGGCCATCGAACGGCGTCCAGCCGCAGGGGCTGGCGATCCAGTCATTGGTGATCTCGCGCGACTTCGCCATGTCCACCAGGGTGAAGTCGGCATCATAGCCCACGGCCAGCCGCCCCTTGTTCACCGCGCCATAGATGCGCGCAGGGCCGGCGCACATGAGGTCCACCAGCCGCATCAGGCTGAGGCGGCCTGCGGAAACGTGATCCAGCATGACGGGAACGATGGTCTGGATGCCGGTCAGCCCCGCCGCCGTGTCGGGCCAGGGGCGTTCCTTCGCGGCGCGGGAATGCGGCGCGTGGTCGCTGCCCACCACATCCACCGTGCCATTGCGCACCGCGGCCCAGGCGGCCTCCAGGTGGCGCTGGTCACGGATCGGCGGGTTCATCACGGCAAAGCCACCCAGGCGGTCATAGGCCTCATCCGTCTGGGTCAGGTGGTTCATCAGCACCTCGACCGAGCAGATATCCTTGTAGTCCGCGAGGTAGGCGAGTTCCTCGGCCGTGCTCACATGCAGGATATGCGCGGGGCGCCCGGTCTTGCGGGCGATGGCCATGAGGCGCTTCGTCCCCAGCATGGCGCATTCCACATCGCGCCACTCCATGTGGTTCCGGTGCGGCATGCCGGAGGTGTAGTTGGGCTTGCGCGCCTGCAGGCGATACTCATCCTCCGAATGGTAGCAGATGCGGCGGCGGCCGGAGCGCATCACCGCCTCCAGGCTCGCATCATCCTCGATCAGCAGATCGCCCGTGGAGGAGCCGGCGAAGACCTTCACCGCGCAGACATTCTCTTCAACCTCCAGCGCGGCGAGCTCGGCGATGTTCTTCTTGGACGCGCCGACATAGATGCCGACATCGCAATAGGCGACCTCGGCCACGTATTTGCGCTTCCAGGCGAGTTGCGTGGAATCCGTGATGGAGGGCGCGGTGTTGGGCATGTCGAAGACGGCGGCCAGGCCACCCAGGATTGCGGCCTTGGTGCCGGTGGCGATGGTCTCGACGGCGGGGTCGCCGGGCTCGCGCAGGTGGACATGCGCGTCAATCAGGCCGGGCAGCACATGCAGGTGGCGGCAATCCACCTCCTGCGTCGCCTCGGCGGTGCGCAGGCTGCCCATGGCGGCGATGCGCCCATCGCGCACGCCGATGTCCAGCGGCTCGATGCCCCAGGGCAGCACGGCCTGGCCGCCGCGCAGGATGAGATCGTAATGAGGCATGGAAGTCTCCGAAGGACGATCCGCGCAATCTGACGCGTCCGGCAGGGCGCGCAAGACGGGGGGGGCCACGGAGGCCGGGAGGGCGCGCAGAGGAGCCCTGCCCGGCGCCGCGGCGTGCGGAAGGATCGGGCCAAGCCGCCGGGACAGACCAGTTGGAGTTCCCGCATGCCCGAAGCCCCACCCTTCCCTTGCCGCAGGATTTGTCGCCTGGAAGCCCGCATCTGCCAGGACTGCGGGTACACGGACTGCGGGGTACACGGACTGCGGG
>NZ_JAIEQY010000294.1 GCF_019747315.1 Roseococcus sp.
CGCAAGCGGACGATGACTACCCGGTGGAGGGCGGCGTTGGCTTGGCGGTTTCCTCCTCGGTTGAGCCGGTGCCGGGTCAGCGCATCACGGCTCGCGTTGTTGTCCCCGAAGGTCTTTGAGCCCATCCGGGAAATTCGAATTCGCGCTGAGGGCTTTGTGGCCAGTCGTCGAAGCATGATGCGGATGATGGGCATCCGCCCCTGCCCTGTCCCGAGGATGCGTTGGCCGCGCCGCCCCTGCGCGACGCAGCATGTCTCGCCGCGTCAGGCCCGATGGGCCTGCAACAGCAGGTCCGCCAGCAATCGCCCCGCCGGTGACAGCTCGTGGCTCTGCATCGTGGCCAGGACGATCTTCGTGTCATGCGCGAGCCGCTCGGCGCCACTGACCTCCGCAAGATGATGCTGCCGCGCCACGGCGGCGGCGTAATGCGTGGGCAGGTAGCCGACGAAGCCACCCCCGGCCAGCAGCGTCGCCACGGCCTCCAGACCCTGGGCGAAGGTCCGCCGTTCGAGCTTGAGGCGCTTCGCCAGGCTGAGCGTGCGGTAGTGGTGCCGGCGCAGCACCATGACGAAGCGCCGGGCTGCCAGCTCCTCGACGGAAGGCGCTGCCCCGCCTTGCGGCAGGCCCACGTAGAGGCGCATCTCCTCGGAGAACAATGCGTGGTGGCGCATCGCCACTTGGCCCGCGGCGAGGCCCGTGATGGCGATGTTCAGCCGGCGTGACAGCAGCCCCTCCTGCAAGTCCACGGAGGGGGCGATCGAGACGTGCAGCGTCACATTCGGCGCCTGTTCGCGAAACGCCGCGACCGCGCGGTGCACCTGGCTGCGCGGGTTGCTGATGCAATTGTCGGCGACGCCCAGGTACAGATCCCCGCTGACCGCGTTGCGCGCCCGGTCCAGCTCATTGCGCGCCATGTCCAGCGTGTCCCCTGCCGCGATCGCGACCTTGAGCGCGACGCGGCCGAATTCGGTCAATTCGAAGCCGGCGGGCCCGCGGTGGCAGAGGGTGGCGCCCAACTGCCTCTCCAGCGCCTGCAGGTGCCGGCTGATGGTGGACCGCTCCATGGACAGCTGCGCCTCGGCGGCGGTAAGCCCCCCGGCCTCTGCCACGGCGCGGAAGATGCGCAGCAGGCGCAGATGGCGATCATCGATGGAACCTGGGGGAAGCCCCGCGGCGCTCATGCGTGCAACTCCTACAATCGCGCGTGCAGCTTATGCCGTTGATTGCCCAATTTGTGCGCCATATCCTTCGATCGGACGGAAGAACAGGCAGATTTGGCGTTATTTTATGCCTTTTGCCTATAAAGCGATCTCCCACCTCGGTCATGTCAAGGATTATTGCGATGCCGACATCTCGCCGAATGCTTGCCTCGATCGCCCTGGCCGGCGGCGCCCCCCTGATCGTCTCCCGCCCCGCCCGCGCGGAGACGGCGCTGGAACGCATTCGCCGCGAAGGGGTGGTGACCGTCGGCACGGAGGCTGCCTATCCGCCCTTCGAATTCGTCCAGAACGGGCAGATCGTGGGCTATGGCAAGGATCTGCTGACCCATGTGATCTCGGCCCTGGGCGTGCGCCTCGTCCAGCTCGACCTGCCCTGGCAGGGCATCCTCCCCGGGCTGCTCGCCAACAAGTTCGACTTCGTCGCGACCACGGTCAGCATCAATGAGGAACGGGCCCGCCGCTACGCCTACACCCTGCCGATCGCGAACGGGCTGCCCTACATCCTGAAGCGCCGCAACGACCCGATGACCCATGTGTCGGAGTTGAACGGCAAGGTCGTCGCCACCCAGCTCGCCTCGGCGAGCGAGCCGGTGGCGCGCGCCCTCGATGCGCGCCTGAAGGCCGCCGGCGGGCCGGGCTTCCGCCGCCTGCGCCTGTTCCCCGCCTTCCCGGACTGCTTCGTGGCCCTGGCCAGCCGCGAGGTGGATGCGGTGGTGCAGTCCCTGCCGCCGCTGACCGTGCTGGTGCGCCAGCAGCCCAATACCTTTGCGCTGATGGGCCCCGCGCTGGAGGGTGGCCCGCCGGTCTTCGTCGCCTGGGTCACGCGGCCGGCCGATACAGACCTGCGCGACTTCATCTCGGGCGTGTTCCGCCGCCTGCGTGATGACGGGACCATGGGCCAGTTGCAGGACAAGTGGTTCGGCCTGCGCATGGAGATCCCCGACAGCGGCTACCTCCCGCCGGGGGCGATCTGACGGACAGGCGGCGCGACCGTGGATTTCGACAACGCGCTCTTCCTCGGTGCGCTGCCGATCCTGGCCCGGGCGATGCTGTTGAACCTGCAGCTCGCCGCCGCCATCATCGTGCTGGCGGTGCTGGCGGCCACGGTGCTGACCCTGGTGCGCGCGGCCAAGTGGGCGCCCGTCAGCGCGCCGCTGGACCTGCTGATCAGCCTGGTCCGGGGCACGCCGCTGCTGATCCAGATCTTCATCTGCTACTACGCCCTTCCGGCGATCGGGCTGAACCTGAGCCCGATCGCGGCCGGCATCCTCGCCATCTCGGCCAACAGCATGATCTTCCTGAGCGAGGCCATGCGCGGCGGCCTGGGCAGCATCGAACCCGGCCAGGTGGAGGCCGCGACCGCGCTGGGCCTGCCCGCCTCGGCCATCTGGCTGCGGGTGGTGCTGCCGCAGCTCTTCAACCGAATCCTGCCGGTGCTGACGGCGGAGCTGACCATCGTGGTCAAGGCCACGGCGCTGCTGTCCATGATCACGGTGGTGGAGGTGCTGCGGACGGCGCAACAGATGTCGGCCGCAACCTACCGCCCGTTCGAGCATCTGCTGGCGGCGGCGCTGGTGTTCCTGCTGGCCAACCTCGCGATCGGCGCCGCGGGCCGCGTGCTGGAGGCCCGGCTGGCGGCCGGGCGGGCGTGACCCATGGGCTTTGATGTCGGCGTCATCTCCCGCCACGCGCCGGCCTTCCTGGAGGGCGCGCTGGTCACGGTCCAGATCACCATCCTGGCCTTCCTGCTGGGCTATGCCATCGGCATCCTGATGGCGGTGGCGGCGCTGTTGCCGGGGCGGCTGCCGAAGGTCCTGGTCGCCGCCTATGTCGGCACCTTCCGCAGCGTGCCCTTCATCATCACCCTGTTCGTCATCTACTACGGGCTGCCCTTCGCCGACATTCGGCTGCCGGCCTTCATGGTCGGCGTGGTGGCGCTCGCGGTCTTCTCGGGCGCTTACTACACCGAGATCATCCGCGCCGCGATCCAGGCCGTGCCGCGCGGCCAGTTCGATTCCGCGCGCGCCATCGGCATGACCTACCCCCAGGCGATGCGCCACGTCATCGGGCCGCAGGTGGTGCGCTCGGTGGTGCCGGCCTCGACCAACACGACGCTGTCGATGATGAAGGAATCGGCGGTGCTGAGTTCCATCACCATCGGCGAGCTGACCTACCAGGGCCTCATCGTGCAGGGGGAGACCTTCGCCCCCTTCGAGGTCTTTGCCGCCGTCGCGGTGCTGTACTGGTCCATCGCCATCGTCATCGCGGCGGGCGCGCGCCGGGTGGAGGGGCGCGCCGGCCGCGCCGAGGCCAAGGCGGTGCTCCGCAGCCGGGTCGCCGCGCGCTACCTCTCGCTCGACTGGCGGGCGCGCCCATGACGCCCGTGCTGCGCGCCTCCAACCTGAGCAAGCGGTTCCGCAAGACCAGTGCGCTCGACGGCGTCTATCTCGACATCCTGCCCGGCGAGGTGGTGGCGCTGATCGGGCGCAGCGGCTGCGGCAAGAGCACGCTGCTGCGCTGCATCAGCTGGCTCGACGAGCCTGATGAGGGCCTGGTCGAGCTGGAGGGCAAGCCCTTCGGCCGCGAGGTCACGGCCGGCGGCGTGGTGCGGCGCCATTCGCCCCGCCAGGTGGCCGCGATGCGCCCGCGGCTGGGCTTCGTGTTCCAGGCGCTGAACCTGTGGCCGCACATGACCGCGCTCGAGAACGTGGTGCGCGGCCAGGTCGTGGTGCTGGGGCGCGGGCGCGCGGCGGCGGAGGCCAAGGCGGTGGCGCTGCTGGAACGGCTGGGCCTCGGCCGGCTGCTCGCGCGCCACCCGCAGGAATTGTCGGGCGGCGAGCGCCAGCGCGTGGCCATCGCGCGGGCGCTGGCGATGGACCCCGCGCTGCTGCTGTTCGACGAGCCCACCTCCGCCCTCGATCCCGAGACGGTGGGCGAGGTGCTGGCCCTGCTGCGCGGCCTGGCGGAGGGCGGCATGACCATGCTCGTCGTCACGCATGAGATCGGCTTCGCGGCGCGCGTGGCGGACCGCGTGGCCTTCATGGACCACGGCCGGATCATCGAGGAAGGACCGGCCGCACAGGTGCTGTCCAACCCGCGTGAGCCCCGCTTCGCTTCCTTTCTCGACCAGGTCCTGCACAACCGGGACCCCAACGGAGACACTTGATGACTGCCAACATGTTTCACCTCGGCTGGTTCCTCCAGGGCTCGAGCATCCAGGCGTGGAACCAGTCCTGGACCGGCAACATCAGCGACGAGTGGATGTCGGCCGACATGTTCATCGACGTGGCGCGATCCATCGAGCGCGCCGGGTTCGACTACATGCTGCTGGAGGACTCCATCTACATCGGCCAGAACTGGAAGAACTCGCGCGAGATGTTCCTGAAGAACGGCATGTCCGTGCCGCGGCAGGAGCCGTCGGTCATCGCATCGCTGATGCTGGCCGCCACGCGCCACCTGGGCGTGGTGCCGACGCTCTCCACCTTCGCCTACCACCCCTACCTGACGGCGCGCATCGTCGGCACGCTGGACCAGATCTCCAACGGCCGCGCGGGCTGGAACATGGTGACCGGCAGTTCCGACTATTCCGGCCAGAACTTCGGGCTGGACCGGCTGCCCGAGCACGACCTGCGCTACGACATGGCCGCCGAATACATCGATGTCGTCACCCAGCTGTGGAGTTCCTGGGAACCGGGCGCGATCGTGGCAGACCACCAGCAGGGCGTGCTGATCGACCACGAGAAGGTGCACACCATCGACTTCAAGGGCACCTACTACGCGAGCCGCGGCCCGCTGAACTCAGGCCCCTGTCCGCAAGGCCGCCCCGTGATCGCGCAGGCGGGCGGCTCGGCGCGCGGCCGCGCCACCGCGGCGCGCTATGCCGACACCATCGTGGCCCACCCCAAGGGCATCGACGCGATGAAGGACTACCGCAACGACGTGCGCGGCCAGATGGCGGCCTTCGGGCGCAACCCGGACCACTGCAAGATCCTGTTCATGGCCTATCCCATCCTGGCGGAGACCGATGCCGAGGCGCAGGAGCGCGCGGACCAGCGCCGGGTGGCCGCGGCGAAGAACATCGACATGCGCCTGGCACAGCTGGGCTGGACCACGAACATCGACTTCTCGGGCTTCGACCTCGACGCCCCGGTGGGCGAACTTTCCACCAACGGGCACCAGTCGAGCCTGGCCAACTTCCTGCGCAAGGCCGGCAAGAACACGCTGCGCGAGGCCATCATCGACTACAGCAGCATGGGCGCCAGCGTGGACCTGGTGGGCGCGCCGGATACGGTCGCCGCCAGGATGGACGAGGTGATGCAGGAGGTGGGTGGCGATGGCTTCCTGATCGCCCTGCCCAACGTCAGCCGCAAGAGCGTGTGCGAGGTCACGGAAGGGCTGGTGCCGGCGCTGCAGCGGCGCGGGCTGGTGCGCAGGAAGTACGAGCACCAGCAGTTTCGCGACAACCTCCTGGCGTTCTGAGGCAGCGCAGGGGCCGCCGCCGTGACCCACCACCCCATCCCTGCCGCCCCACCCCTCGCGCCGTGGCGGTGCATGCCGCGTCGCTGCGCGCGGCGCCACCGCGGTGCGACGGGAGGCTGGTCCCGTCTCCCGCTCCTCCAGCGTCCATCCCCTTTCGAAGGTGGCGGCATGATTCCCTGCTGCCCATATGCGGAGTTTGTCCATGCCGAAACACATGCATCTCGCGCTCGATGTGTCCTGGACCCAGGTCGAGACGCTCTGGCGCGACCCGGGCAGCTGGGTGGGGCCGAACTACCCCGACCCCGGTCTGTTCGAGGAGATCGCGCGCTCGGCCGAGCGCGGGCTGTTCGACATGATCTTCTTCGGCGATGGCACCGGCATCCCCAACACCTGGAAGGATGACATCGAGGACGCGGTGCGCTGGGGCGTTGCCTGGCCGCGCCTGGACATGAGCCCCTGGATCGCGCTGATGTCGCGCGTCACGAGCCATGTCGGCTTCGGCCTGACCTACTCCTCCACCTTCATGGACCCCTACTACACGGCGCGGCTGCTGAACTCGCTCGACCATGTCACCAACGGGCGGATGGCGTTCAACGTCATCACCTCGCAGCGGCGCTCGGACTACCAGAACTACGGCCATGACGGGCTGGTGGACCACGGCACCCGCTACGACCGGATGGAAGAATTCGTCGATGTCTGCAAGGCGCTCTGGGCGAGCGTCGAGCCCGGCGCCTTCCTGTGGGACCGCAAGACCGGCCAGGTGGCCGACCCCGCCCGCGTGACGCCGATCCATCACAAGGGGCGCTTCTTCCAGGTGCGGGGGCCGCTGAACGTGGTGCCCTCGCCGCAGGGGCGGCCAGTGATGATCCAGGCCGGCGGCTCGCCGCGCGGCACCCGCGCCGCGGCCCATGTGGCCGACCATGTCTTCGCCGCCACCAAATCCCTGCCCTTGATGGCGCAGCAGCGCGCCGACCTCGACCAGTTCATCCGCGAGGAGGGCCGCGACCCGGAGCAGGTGGGCATCGTCTGGGCCACCAAGGTCATCGTCGCCGACACCGCGGCCGAGGCCGAGGCCATGAAGGAGCATCTCATCGCCCGCGTCCCGCGCGAGGCGGTGGGCGTCTGGCTCTCGCACAATTCGGGCTTCGACATGTCCACCCTGCCCGAGCGCTTCACCCTGCGCGAATTGCAGGAGCGGATCATCGCGGCCAACGCCTCGCCGGTGGGCTTCGTCGGCCTGCTCATCGCCGAGCATGGCGAGGATGGCGAGGTGACGCGCGATGAATTCTACCACCACGGCCTGCGCGCCGCGACGGGCCATGCCAACACCCGCACCGGCACCGCGGCGCAGATCGCCGATCGGCTGGAGGAGGTCTTCGAGGCCACCGGCAGCCGCGGCGGCTTCATGCTGTCGCACAGCCAGGGTGGCCCGCGGACCAACCTGCAAAACCTGATCACCCTGCTGGTGCCGGAGCTGCAGCGCCGCGGCCGGTACCGGAGCCACTACAGCGGCAAAACCCTGCGGGAGAACCTGGCACCATGAGCGATGCATCCCTGGCCCGGCTGCCCGCCGCGCCGCGTTTCGACGCCGCCCGATGGGCGAATGTCCTGCTGCCGCTGCTGCTCCTCCTGGGGGTGGTCGGCGTCTGGTGGGGTTCGGTGGCGCTGTTTGCCATCCCCGAATACCTGCTGCCCGCGCCCGATGCGGTGGCACGCCGGATCGTGACCGATGCCGAGCTCCTCGCCCGGCATGCGAAGTCCACCATCACGGTGGTGCTGCTGGGCTTCGCGCTGAGCACGGTGCTGGGGGTGGCGCTGGCGCTCTCGGTCGTGCTGAACCGCACCGTCGAACGCACGCTGATGCCCATCATCGTCGGTTCCCAGACCATCCCGAAGGTTGCCATCGCGCCGCTGTTCATCGTGTGGCTGGGCTTCGGGATGGAGCCCAAGATCGCGGTCACCTTCCTGATCTCGTTCTTCCCCGTCGTCGTCTCCTCCGTCGCGGGGCTGAAGGCGGTGGAGAGCGACATGCTGGACCTCGTGCGCTCGATGGGTGCGGGCTCGGCCAAGTCCATCATCAAGGTGCGCATCCCGACCGCGCTGCCCAGCATCTTCGCAGGTCTCAAGATCGCGATCTGCTCGGCGGTGGTGGGCGCCATCGTGGCTGAATTCGTGGGGTCCGACAGCGGGCTCGGCTATCTGCTGCTGACCTCGACCGCCACGCTCGACGGCACGCTGACCTGGGCCGCGCTGATGATCCTGGTGGCCACCGGCATCACGCTGTTCGTCAGCGTGGTTCAGCTCGAGCGGTTCCTCATCCCCTGGCACGTCTCCATCCGCACCGAACGATGAAAGGTCCCCCCATGATCCTTCCCCGCCGTATCCTTCTCTCGGCTGCCGGCGCCACACTCGCGGCACCGGCCCTGGCGCAGGGCCGCACCCGCGCCAGCCTGCGCCTCGACTGGGCCCTGAGCGGCTATCAGGTGCCGTTCTTCTGGGGCGTGGAGCGTGGCTTCTTCGCCGATGAGGGCATCGACCTCGAGGTGCGCGAGGGCTCCGGCTCGGCACGTTCCGCCAACCTCGTGCAGTCGAAGGAAGACACCTTCGGCATGTCCGACGCGCTGGTGACGGCGAACTCCATCGCGCGCGGCATGAAGCTGCGCTCGATCTTCATGGTGGTGGCCAATGGCGGCGCGGCCATCATCTCCTGGGCGGAGCGCCCGATGCGCACGCCGCAGGAGATGGTCGGCCGCAGCGTCGCCGCCGCGGCCGACCAGAAGACCACCTTCGACCTGCTGATGAACGTGAACGGCATCCGCCCGGACCAGGTGACGCTGCGCATCGTCAGCGTCGCCGCCCGCAACACGGTGTTCTACCAGGATCAGGTTCAGGGCATCGTCAGCAGCGTCGTGGGCTCGCCCATGGACATGATCGTGGCGGCGCGCGAGGGCCGCGGCCGGCCCATCCACATCATGCCCTTCGCCGATTTCGGCGTGCGCGCCCTCTCCCAGGGGCTCATCGTGCATGACGACACCATCGCGCAGAACCCGGACCTCGTGCGGCGCTTCCTGCGCGCTTGCACCCGTTCTGTGGACCTCTGCCGTGACCCCGCCAATTGGGACGCCGCGACCGATGCGGCGATGCGCATCTCCCGCGCGCCCGCCATCCGCCGCGAGTCGGTGAAGCTGCAATGGGAGGCGACGATCCCGCGCCTGTTCCTGCCCTCCAACCCGACACAGCGCATCGGCTGGACGGCGGAGGAGGACTGGACGAACTGCATCGACCTGCTGATCCGCACCGGTGCGATCGCGACGCCGATCCCGGCCAGCACCGTCTACACCACGGAGTTCCTGCCGACATGAATGCCATGGCACAGCCGGTGTTTCGCCTGGATGGCGTCCACCTCTCCTACCCTTCGCGGCGGGGCGCCGTTGCCGCGCTGGAGGATATCGGCATTGCGGCCCGGCCAGGGGAATTCCTGGCCGTGGTCGGCCCCTCCGGTTGCGGCAAGAGCACCTTGCTCAAGCTCGTCTCCGGCTTGCTGAAGCCGACGCGCGGCAGCGTACACCTCAACGGGGCGGCGGTGACCGGCCCTTCGCCCGAGGTGGGGGTGGTCTTCCAGAGCCCGCTGCTGATGGCGTGGCGCAATGTGCTCGCGAACATCCTGCTGCCGATCGAGATTCGCGGCCTGAGCATGGCAGAGTACGAGCCCAAGGCGCGCGCGCTCATTGAACTGGTGGGGCTGTCCGGCTTCGCCGACCGGCACCCCTATGAGCTTTCCGGGGGCATGCAGCAGCGCGTGGGGCTTTGCCGGGCATTGGTGCACGACCCGGAGCTGCTCCTGATGGACGAGCCTTTCGGCGCTCTCGACGCCATGACGCGGGAGCTGATGAATGCGGAGTTGCAGCGCATCTGGATGGAGCGGCGCAAGACCGTGCTGCTCATCACGCACAGCATCGGCGAGGCGGTGTACCTCGCGGACCGCATCCTGGTGATGGGGCCGCGCCCGGGCCGCATCATCGGCGAGATCGTGGTGGACCTGCCGCGACCACGGACGCTCGACATGACCGAGAGCACGGGCTTCGCGCGCATTGCAAACCTGGTGCGGCGCGCATTGAATGCCGAGAGCGGCATCGACTGAGCATCGCGGGAGACATCGGCTTGCCCGGCCAAGAATCCCAGGAAACCCTCCACTCGGGGCGGCTGCCATTCATGCGGAGAGCACGGCTCGTATGGGAACTGGCGGAGGAGGTGCGACCGGGTACAGGCGGTCCCTCGCAGGTTTTCGCCTCGCTTCGCGGGGGATCAGAGGGGCTGCGCGAGCCAGAGCGAAAAGCCGCGTAGCGATGCGAACCACAGCGAAACTGGCGGAGGGAGTGCACCGGGAAGCGAAACCTCGCAACGCAGGCACGCGGGCCTTGCTCCCTTCACCTCCAGGCATCGGCGCAATGCAACGCGCCTGCGTGCCAGGCTCCGATGGTCCGGCGCCCACAGGCAGGCTGCCGAACGGATGCTCGCCTCTGCGTCCGCGTCGGACCGCTTCTCTCCGCCCTCCGCCGCCGGGGGCGTGCGGCCTGGGCCGAGGACATGCCAGGCGACGGTATGGTCTTGAACAACGGCCAGGTTTGCTTCAGCCTCATTCGGCTGGATCCCATGGCGTCAGATCAATCGACTACGTTCTTGCGATGACCACAGAAACAGGGAAACAACCATGCGCCTGCCGAGCCGGATCCACCCACCTTGCCCCGGATCGGCGCGAACGCCCCTGGCCCTGGCGATCGCCACCCTGTCCGCCGCTACCCTGACGCTCGCCGCCCTGTCGGCTGCCATGGTCCCGGGCCAGGCGTCGGCGCAACTCGGCCGGGCGATGCCCGGCAGCTTCGCCGGCGATTGCGCGAGCCTTGCGGCCACGCTCGCCGGCATACCCAACACGACCATCAACTCCGTCACCAGCATGGCTGCCGGTGCCGTCATGGTGGGGGGGCGGCAGGTGGATGGGCGGCAGGTCGGCGGGGAACCGGTGGCCGCGCATTGCCAGGTTCTCGGCACGATGAACGAGCGCACCAGCCCGGTGGACGGCAGGGCTTACGGCATCGATTTTGAGATGCGCCTGCCCCTGCAGTGGAATGGCCGCTTCTTTCATCAGGGCAATGGCGGCCTGGATGGCGTCGTGCTGCCGGCCTTCGCCCAGTTCGGCGGCGGGCCGGTCACCAGCGGGTTGCACCAGGGCTTCGCGGTGCTGAGCTCCAACGCCGGCAACCGCGACCGCGGCGAGGCCAATTTTGGCGTCGATCCGCAGGCGCGGCTGGACTACGGCTATCAGGCCGTCGGCAGCCTGACGCCGATGGCGCGGGAACTGATCCGCCGGGTCTACGGCAGGGGTCCCGACCGATCCTATTTCGGCGGCTGTTCCAATGGCGGCCGGCACGCGATGGTCGCGGCCACACGATATGCGGAATGGTACGACGGCATCCTGGCCGGCGCGCCTGCGTTTTCGCTGCCGCTGTCCTCCGTCGCGCAGCTCTGGGGGGCGCAGCGCTACAGGACGGTGGCGACCAATCCTGCAAACCTCGGCACGGCATTCACCCCGGCCGAGCGCCGGATGGTCGGCCAGGCGATCCTCGGCCGCTGCGACGCGCTGGATGGCGTGGCGGACGGCATGGTGCAGGACACCGCCGCCTGCCAGGCCGCCTTCGACCTGGCGCGCGACGTGCCCCGCTGCACCGGCGCGCGCGACGGCACCTGCCTGACCGAGGCGCAGAAGCAGGTGATCGCCGACATTCATGCCGGCCCGGCCCTGGCGGACGGGCGGCGCATCTATTCCAGCTTCCCCTACGACCCCGGGCTGAGCGCTGAGAACTGGGCCTTGTGGGAATTCACCCTGCCGGAGGCCCGGAGCGCCTTCTCGGTGGGCATGATCGTCAAGGCGCCGCCCGAACCCATGGGGGGCTTCGACCGCCTGGCCTTCGCGGCAAGGCCGCTCGAGACGCTGTTCGATTACGTGACGAGCACGACGCCGCTTTACCCCGTACCGGCGCTGACCTTCATGAACCCGGTCAACCCGACCGACCTGTCCCAGCTGCGCAACCGCGGCGGCCGGGTCCTGGTCTACCATGGCGTGTCGGATGCGGTCTTTTCCGTGAGCACGTCGACCGCGTGGTTCCGGGCGCTGGACGCGGCGCACGGCGGCAGGGCGGCCGATTTCGCGCGCGTCTTCCCCGTGCCGGGGATGGCGCATTGCGCCTTCGGGCCCACCACCGACCAGTTCGACGTCATCACGCCGCTGGTGCGCTGGGTCGAGGAGGGCATTGCCCCGGACCGGATCCTTGCAAGCGCCCGCGGGCCCGGCACTGCCGGGGCGGTCAACGCGGAGCTTCCGGGCGACTGGGCGCCCAACCGCACGCGGCCGCTGTGCCCGTATCCGCAGGTGGCGCGCTTCGTCCCTGGCGGCAACGTGGAAGAGGCCGCGAGCTTCGTGTGCCGATAGCGCGGCCGATGCCGCCCGACTGTACGCTGACTTCCCGGGGCGCGGCAGCAGGCCAGTGACGCCGCCCCTGATGCGAGCGTCCCGGCGCGGCAGGATGCTGGGCTTCGCGACGGCCCGCGGAACCGCGCCGTCGTTTCAGGCCTTGCCGAGGCCGGCCTGGTCCGCGGCGACTGGCCTTCGATAGCGGAACGAAGATTGCCGAGCACCGCGTGCGGCGCTGCTGGACCGCTGCTCTGGTTCCGGTCGGGTGCGTCTGAAAGCCTGTCGCCGCCGGCTGAGCGCCCAGCGTGCCGGCGCATCAAGGCGGATCGGAGCTGAATGGTGGGGGAGGTCCGACTCGGTTACCCATGGCACTTTGCAGATTCTCGTGCGGCCTCGATGGCGTCGCGACGGGATGAGCGGGCCAGAGCGAAAAGCCGTGTAGCAGCGCGAACCAAAGCGAAAATGGCGGAGAGGGTG
>NZ_JAIEQY010000045.1 GCF_019747315.1 Roseococcus sp.
GTCGCCGCCCACAGCCCCGAAGCCCACCCCGCCGGCAGCGGCGGCAACGCCTGCCGCGTCGCAGCCGCCCGCGCCCGTAGCCCCGAAGCCCAACCCACCGGCTGCGGCGGCAACACCTGCTGCGCCACAGCCGCCCACTGCTCCGATATCGAAGCCGCCCGCGGCCGCCGCCGCGCCACCCGGACCCGCCACACCTGGGGTGCCGCAGCCGCCCCCGCAGGTGGCCGCGCCGCACAAGCCCGGCCTGGCCGCCGCGCCCGTGTTGGCCAAGCCTGACCCGGCGCCCGTTGCCGCCAGGCTGGCCTCCCGCATCGCCGAGTACAGCGTGGATCCGGCGGGTTGCCTCAACCTCGTCGTCTTCAGCCAGGCCGGCCAGCTGCCCCGCTTCTCCTTTGAGACCTCCCCCGGGGAGCTCACCGAGGTGATGGCAGAGGAAGCGAAGTTCCTCCCCATCGCCGGCACCGATCTGCTCAAGGACCCCGCGCTGAGCTGGGAGTTCCGGCATGCGGGGCGGCCCCGCAGCGGGCGCAACCACTCCCCGGCGACCAATCTTCCCGGCCTCGATGTGCACTTCCTTGGCTCCCTCGCCGGCCAGGAGGGCACGGGCCCGGTGGCGGCCACCGCCGCGCTGCGTCATGCCGAAGGGCAGGAGGGCTGCGCCGTCCTGCCCCGCACCACCTATCGCCTGACGGCGCTGACCGGGCTCCAGCGCTGCGAGGCGCGGCTCGTGATCACCTGTCTCGACGCTGAGGGGCGCGACCTGCATCGCGATGTCCGCCCGCTGAGTGGCGAGCGCTTCGGTGGGCCGTCCATCCAGGATTACGAGGCGGTCTCCGTCATCATCGCGACGCCGGAGGGCTGCGCGCGCCTGCGCATCGAGATCGAGAAGGGGCCGACGACCCGGCGGGAGACGAGCTATGTCTTCTTCGCCGATGTCACGCTCCGCCGCCTTTCGGCGGGGGCGCAAGGGCCGAGCTACCCGCTGCCGGCACGCTTCAACGACATCTCCGCCTTTGAGGGGCTTGAGGCGCTCTCGCTCAGGCTGCGCCCGCCGCCCACCGGCCGCACGCTGCACACCAGCCTGCATATGGATTTCGGGGTGGCAACCGAGATGCTGCCCGATCTCGTCTTCCCCGCCCGCGCGCTGCCGCTGGAGCTGCGCCGCATGACGCTGACGCATCGGCGCCTCGCGGCTTCGGGCCGGATCGGCCAGGGGGTGGCGTCCGGCCAGCAACTGGGCGCCTTCGTGGATGGCGAATTGAGCGCAACCGGCGAGCTGCTCCTGGCCCAGGGCGGCTTCGAGGCCGAGATCTTCCTGGATCTGCGCCATATGGACGGGCTGCTGCACCTGGTGGAACTGCGCCACCTGCCCAGCCACCAAGTGCTGGGCGCGCTGACCGACATCCTCTCCCACCACGTCACCCCCTGGCAGACCATCCAGGTGCATGCCGGCGCGCCGCTCGACATCAACGGCTCACCCGCCGCGCGCTTCCATTTCGCGACCTATCGCGCCTGGCTGGAGGCGGCGGGCAAGCCGCATTGGCGCCCGCAGCCCGACCTGCTGCGCCTGCATGACGATGTGCTGGCCGGGCTGCGCAAGCGCGCGCATTATCCCAAGCTCAGCCTGCCGCAGGCCGCCTCGCCCGAGGTCTCGATCGTCATCCCCGCGCACAACGCCTTCGAGGCGACCTATCTCTGCATCGCCTCGCTCATCTTCGCCTTCAGCGAGGCGAGCTTCGAGGTGATCCTGGTGGATGACGGCTCGACCGACATGACGGTCCAGGCCGAGATGATCTTCGAAGGTGTGCGCATCCTGCGCCATGCCGAGCCGCAGGGCTTCGTCGGCGCCTGCAATGCCGGCGCCCGCCTGGCGCGCGGTCGCTTCATCGCCTTCCTGAACAATGACACCGAAGTGACCTCGCGCTGGCTGGACGAGCTGCTCGCCGTCTTTGCGAATTTCGACGATGTCGGCCTGGCCGGCGCCAAGCTGCTCTATCCGAACGGGCGCCTGCAGGAGGCGGGCGGCCTGGTCTGGAACTCGGGCAATCCCTGGAATGTCGGGCGCCATGGCAATGCGGCCGACCCGCGCTACAATTACCTGCGGCAGGTGGATTACCTCTCGGGCGCGGCCATCCTGATCCCGCGCCCCTTGTGGGCGGAGCTGGGCGGCTTCGCCCCCGAATTCGCGCCCGGCTATTTCGAGGACACGGACCTCGCCATGCGCGTCCGCCAGGCCGGCAGGAAGGTGGTCTATGTCCCCTCCGCCCAGGTGGTCCATTTCGAGGGGCAATCCTCGGGCACCAGCATCACCACCGGGATGAAGCGCTTCCAGGAGGTGAACCGGCCGAAGTTCAAGCGGAAATGGGCGCATCTCTTCGCGACCCATGGCAAGGACGGCCAGAACGCGGATCGCGAGAAGGACCGCCATGCCACGCTGCGCGTCCTCTTCGTGGATCACCGCTACCCCTTCGTGGACGCGGATGCGGGGGGCTATGCCGCCTATCAGGAAATCCGCCTGCTGCAGAGCGTGGGCGCCAAGGTCACCTTCCTGCCGCGCAACCTCGCCTATATGGATCGCCATGTGCTGGCGCTGCAGCGCATCGGCGTGGAATGCCTGCACGCGCCCTTCGTCACCGGCTTCGAGGCCTATGTCGAGAAGAGCGCGCGCGACTACGACCTGATCTATGTGAACCGCTACGCGGTGGCGCAGGACATCATGGAGATCATCCGCCGCCACGCGCCGGCGGCGAAGATCGCCTTCAACCTGGCCGACCTGCATTTCCTGCGCGAATTGCGCGAGGCCGCGGCGGGCAATGAACACTACACGGCCGAAGGCGCGCGCATCACGCGCGATGCGGAGCTCGCCATGGTCCGCGCCAGCGACCTGACGCTCAGCTATTCCGACACCGAGCTTGCGGTGCTGGAAAGCCATCTGCTGGAGGGGCGGCAACTGGCCAAGCTGCCCTGGGTGGTCGAGGTGAATGACGCGCTGCTGCCGAAGTTCGAGGCAAGCTCCGGCCTGCTCTTCGTCGGCGGCTTCCGCCATCCGCCCAATATCGCCGCCGTCGAGTTCCTGGCGCGGGAGGTGATGCCGATCCTCGCCCAGCGCGCGCCGGAGATCGTGCTGGAGGTGGTGGGCAGCAACCCGCCGGAATCCATCCTGGCGCTGGCGGCTTCCAACATCCGCGTGCTCGGCCAGGTGCCGGATCTCGACCCGGTCTTTGCCCGGGCGCGGGTCTTCTTGGCGCCGCTCTTCGCCGGGGCGGGCATGAAGGGCAAGGTGCTGGAGGCGATTTCGCGCGGCGTGCCGAGCGTGCTGTCCAGCATCGCGGCCGAGGGCATCGGGCTGACGCCGGGCAGCGATTACCTGCTGGCCCGCAGCCCCGAGGAATGGGCCCGCGCGATCCAGGCGCTGCACGGCGATGCCGCGCGGTGGCAGAAGCTGCGCGACAATGCGCTGGCCATCGCCCGCACCCGCTACGGCTTCGAGGCGGGGCGCGAGATGACGCGGGAATGGCTCGCCAAGCTGGATCTCTATGACCGCGGCGGCAGCACGCTCGTGCATCGCGGCTGCCGGCCCTGGCGCTACGGGGCCTGAAGCTCGGGGGCGGCCAGGGCCGCCTCCAGGCGCCGCAGCGCCTCCTGGTGCAGGGCGATGTCCTGCGCATTGGCGTCTTCCAGCCGCCCGTAGAGTTCGCCGCCGATGTCGGCGCGCATCGCGGCCAGGCGCTGCTCCAGGGAGAGGCCCGGGCGCTGGGTGCGGTTGGCCTGGGTCGGCAGCAGGGTGATTCCCGGGAAATCCTCGGCCAGCCCAGCCTCGAAGCGCAGCAGCGAGTCATTGTAGCGCTCGACCAGGCCGACATGCGGCAGCACGTCGAGGGCACGCAGCGCGCGCTCCGCCTCGCTGCCATCGGTGGGCGGGAAGGTCCGGGCGAGGCGGTGCACCTGGAAATCCCGGATGGAGCGGTCCCCCGCGCGGTCCAGCCGCGCGCGGATATAGCCCGGCAGATCCGTGTTGCGCGCCAGCAGCGAGCCCTCGGTGACGCTGGCCTGGCCGCGCTCGAAATCATGGATGGAGCGGACGCGGTCCAGCGGGTGGCGCAAGAACAGCAGCGGATGGATCACCACCCCGGGAAGGCGGGGCGGCGGCAGCAGCGCGGTGTGCGAGGAGAGCACCTTCAGCCCCGGATGCGCCGCGATCAGCGCCGCGATCTGGGGGGCGCGCCAGCCGCGCTCGCCGCCCTCGCTCTCCATCCAGGCGCGGCCGAAATGGCCGCGCAGCGCGTGATCCAGCGAGGTGCCGGCATTCTTGAACAGGTGATAATGCAGGATGACGTGGCGCAGCGGCACGCCCCGCGGGGGCAAGGCTGGCGCCGGCAGGGCGAAGCGGGCCGGCGGGCGATGCGGCGGCGCTAAGGGCGAGGCGCCCTCGCCGGGCGAGGCCTCCGCCCAGGCCAGCTGCCAGGCGTCCCGCGCCTTGTCCCAGGGCTCGGGGTCCAGCGCTTCCTCGGGCGGCGCGCTGCGCAGCGCCTGGTGCAGGGCCTCGGCCAGCGGGGTCAGGTCGGGCAGCGGGTTGGGGGCGGCCGGCGGGGGCTCGGGCCGGCCGGGCGCGTCGGCGGTGAACCAGGCGTCCACCTCCACCATGCGTGGGTGCATCAGGTCGGGCAGGCGCAGCTCGATCTGCGCGCAGGCGGCGGTGAGCGCCGCACGCCAATCCTCGCGCAGCGCGGCATGGTCCAGGATGGCGCGGGGCAGGGGGCGGGAGGCTGCCTCGGCCGGCAGGAGATGGGCCAGCCAGAGCAGCGGGTCCTCCTCACACAGTTGCCGCGCGCGGCCGAGCCGGGCGGGCTCATCCGTGACCAGCAGGATCTTCAGCGTGACGCGGGCGCGGCGGGCGATCTCCGGCCAGAGGGGCGCAAGCCGCGCCAGCGCCGGATCGGCCAGCATCAGGGGGCGGCGCTCCGGCAGTGCATCGGCCAGCAGCTCGGCTGCGTGGGCGGCGCATTCCGCCAGCAGCCGGGGGTCGGTGGCGGCGGCCGGAAGGGGCTTGGGGTCGAGCGGCGCACGGTCGCCCTGGGCGAGGAGGCGGGCGCTGAAATCGGCCAGCGCCGCGCCGGCCTCCTCCGCGGGCGCGCAACCCAGCCGCTGGACGATCCGGGCCAGGCGGTCGAGCCCCGCACCCGGAGGCCCCAGCAGGAGGATGCATTGGCGCAAGGGGGGAACGCATCTCCGGGGGCCGGGCGCCAAGCCGCCGGCCAAGGGTGCTAGAGAGCCATGCACGGGCGAGTCAGCGCAACCGCGCGTCACTCCCAGGCGATGGGCGCCGGGTAATCCACCCGCAGGAAGGTGAGGCCCTGGGGCGGCGCGGTCTGGCCGGCCTGCTTGCGGTCCCGCCCTTCCAGCACCTCGCGCGGCCAGCCCAAGGGGCGGCGGCCCTGCCCGACCTCGTGCAAGGTGCCGACCAGGTTGCGCACCTGGTGGTGCAGGAAGCTGCGCGCGCTGGCGAAGATGTGGATCTCCTCCCCCATGCGGATCACATCCAGCCGCTCCATGGTGCGCACCGGTGATTCCGCCTGGCAGGAGGCGGCGCGATAGGCGGAGAAATCATGCCGCCCCAGCAGCCCCTGGGCCGCCACGTGCATCGCCTCGGCGTCGAGCGGCAGGGGCACGTGCCAGACGCGCCCCTCCTCCAGCGCCGGCTTCGCCGAGCGATTCAGGATGCGATAGCGATAGTGGCGCTGGATGGCGGAGAAGCGCGGCGACCAGCGCTCGGCGATCAGCGCCGCGCCACGGATGGCCACGCGGTGCGGGCGGGTGTGGAAATCCAGCGCGGCGCGCATCCGCGCCGGCGGCAATGGCGCGCTGGTCTCCAGCTGCACCACCTGGCCCTCGGCATGGACGCCGGAATCGGTGCGGCCTGCGGCGGTGGCGAGCGGCGGCTCGCCCCCATTGAGATGGGCC
Source organism: Roseococcus sp. (assembly GCF_019747315.1). Classification (GTDB taxonomy): domain Bacteria; phylum Pseudomonadota; class Alphaproteobacteria; order Acetobacterales; family Acetobacteraceae; genus Roseococcus. The sequence continues at coordinate 5,962 of NZ_JAIEQY010000045.1, forward strand.
GCCGCGGCCTCGACCACCTGCTGCACCGAGACGCCGTTGGATTGCCGCTGCCAGCCGACGAATTCGGTGCCGTCATACTCTACCAGCAGCGCATAACTCGGCATCAGCCGAGCCGCGTGCCGGGAGGGAGCGCATAGCCGCGCAGCAGGGCCTCGGCCTCCATGGCCGCACGGCCTGGCCGTTGCAGGCGCAACAGGCGCAGTGCGCCCTGGCCGCAGGCCACCACGAGGCCAGGGCCGGGCAGGACCGTGCCGGGCGCGCCCGCGCCCTCGGCCGGCTCGGCGGCGAGCACGCGCAGCACTTCGCCCGCATGCGGGAAATGGGCGCCTGGCCAGGGGTTCATCGCGCGCACCCGGGCATCCAGCGCCGAAGCCGGCTGCGCCCACTCCAGCAGGCCATCCGTCTTGCTCAGCTTTGCGGCATAGGTCACGCCCTGTTCCGGCTGCGGGATGGCGGGCGGGTTTTCGTCCAGCGCCCGCAGGATGAGCCGCGTCCCCATCGCGGCCAGCGCGTCATGCAGTTCGGGCGTGGTGCTGCGGGGTGTGAGCGGCACGGATTCGCTGAGCAGCATGGGGCCGGTGTCGAGGCCTTCCTCCATGCGCATGATGGTGACGCCGCTCTGCGCATCGCCATGCAGAATGGCGGCGTGGATGGGCGCCGCACCCCGCCAGCGCGGCAGCAGCGACGCATGGATGTTCAGGCAGCCGCGCCGCGGCGCCTCCAGCATGGCGGGCGGCAGGATCAGCCCATAGGCCGCGACAACAGCCACATCGAGATCAAGCGCCGCGAAGGCGGCATGCGCCGCCGCATCGCGCTTCACCCGGGCCGGGGTGCGGACTTCCAGCCCCAGGGCGAGGGCCGCGCGATGCACGGGGCAGGGCGTCTCCTGCTGGCCGCGCCCGGCGGGCTTGGGGGGCTGGGTGTAGACGGCGCGGATGTCATGCCCCGCCGCATGCAGCGCCTGGAGGGCGGGCACCGCGAAATCCGGGCTGCCCATGAAGGCGAGGCGCAGGGGATCACTCCCCATCCGCGTCACGCGCCTTGAGCTTCAGCTCCTTGGCCAGCTTGCGCAGCATCATGTTGCGCTTCAGTGCCGAGAGGTGGTCCACGAAGAGCACGCCGTTCAGGTGGTCGATCTCATGCTGCATGCAGACGCCGAGCAGCCCGTCCGCTTCCATCTCCTTGCGGGTGCCATCCAGCTCGCGCCAGCGCAGCTTGATGCGTTGGGGCCGCTGCACATCCGCGTAGAGGCCGGGCAGCGAAAGGCACCCCTCCTCGCGCACGCCCAACTCCTTGCTGGCGGCGATGATCTCGGGATTCACCAGCACCATGGGTTCCGGCGTGTCCTTGCCGCCGCAATCCAGCACGATCAGCCGCAGGTCGGAGCCGATCTGCGGCGCGGCCAGGCCGATGCCGGGGGCGGCGTACATCGTGGCCAGCATGCGGGGCGCCAGGGCGCGGACGGCATCGCCATCCCCCTCCGCCACCGGGCGGGCCTTGAGACGCAGCCGGGGGTCGGGCACCAGCAGGATGGGAAGTTTTTCGTCGCTCATGATGCGCCTGAGGTAGCGCCTGACCCCCACCCTGGCAACGGACCTTGCAACGGCGGCCCGGCCGGGCCAAGTCTTGTGGGCTCGGTACCGCCTGAATGGGGTGCCGGGCATGTCCTCGCTCCCGGCAGGAGGCTGCATGTCACGATCCTCGGTGTTCGGCTCGCCGCTCTTTCTCGGCTTCGACCATCTCGAACAGATGCTCGACCGCGTGCAGAAGAACGCCGAAGGCTACCCGCCCTATAATATCGAGCAGACGGGTGAGGCGCGGCTGCGCATCACGCTGGCCGTCGCCGGCTTCTCGATGGAGGACCTGGCGATCACGCAGGAGGACAACCAGCTGGTCATCCGCGGGCGCCAGCGGGATGACACGGATGGCCGCATCTTCATCCACCGCGGCATCGCCGCCCGGCAATTCCAGCGCGCCTTCGTCCTGGCCGAGGGGATCGAGGTGGAAGGTGCCTTCCTGGACAACGGCCTGCTGCACATCGACCTGCAGCGCCCGATGCCGGAGGTGAAGGTCCGCTCTATCCCCATCAGCCGGCAAGGGGCCGGTCCCACCCGCCCGGTGGTGCATAGCCGCATGCGGCGCGAGGAAGAGTAGCCGGCCGGATTGTGCGCATGTTAGCCTTTCGCCCAACGGGCGGGAGGTCATGATGGGCAAGTGGTTCACGGCGGTTGTCGCGGCGGCGATCAGCGTTTCGGCACAAGCGCAAACCCTCGGCATCGGCTCCGGCGCGCCGGTGACGACGATCGATCCGCATTTTCACAATGTCGGCCCGAACAACGCGCTGACCATGCATATCTTCGACCGGCTGATCGAGCGCGACGGGAGGGCGCGACCGCATCCCTCGCTCGCCACCGCCTGGCGCCCCGTGAGTGACAGGATCTGGGAGCTGGAGCTGCGCCAGGGCGTGACCTGGCATGATGGCCGCCCCTTCACCGCGGATGATGTGGTCTTCACCTTCGCCCGCGTGCCCAATGTGCCGAACAGCCCGGGCGGCTTCGGTGGCTTCCTGCGCGCCATCGAGCGTGTGGAGGTGATGAACCCGCATCTGATCCGGCTGCACACCCGCGCCCCGCACCCGCTCATGCCGCTCGACCTCGCCTCGGTCTCCATCATTGCGCGCCACGCGGCGGAAGGCATGGCGACGGAGGATTTCAATAGCGGCCGTGCCGCCATCGGCACGGGCCCCTACCGCTTCGTCTCCTTCCGCACGGGCGATCGCGTGGAGATGACGCGCAACGACGCCTATTTCGGCGGCGCCGAGCCCTGGGCGCGCGTCAGCTACCGCATGCTGCTGAACGACGCCTCGCGCACCGCGGCCCTTCTCGCGGGCGATGTGGATGTCATCGAGCAGATCCCGACCAGCGACCTGGCCCGGCTGCGGCGGGACCCGCGAATCACGGTGACGGAAATCCCGAGCCTGCGCACGGTCTACATGGCACCCGATTTCTCGCGCGATACGGCGCCGCCGGGTGTCACGGACAATGCCGGCCAGCCGCTTGCCGCCAACCCCTTCAAGGATGCGCGGGTGCGCCGCGCCCTCAGCCTCGCCATCAACCGCGATGCCTTGGCCGAGCGCGTGATGGAAGGCGCCGCGACGAGCACGGCGCAATGGCTGCCGCCGGGCGCCTTCGGCTACAACCCGAATATCCGGCCTGACCCCTTCGACCCCGACGCCGCCCGCCGCCTCCTGGCCGAGGCAGGCTTCCCCGATGGGTTCCGCCTGACGCTGGCAACACCCAATGACCGCTGGCCGAACGACGCGCGCCTGGCCCAGGGGGTCGCGCAGATGTGGACGCGCATCGGCGTGCGCACGCAGGTGGAGGCGTTGCCCTGGACCGGCTTCGTGCCGCGCCGCGCCCGCATCGAATTCGGCATGCAGATCGGCGCCTGGGGGAGTTCGACGGGTGAGGCGTCCAACTTCCTGGTCAACATCGTCTCCACGCATGACCGCCAGCGCCTGACGGGCGCCAACAACAATGCCCGCTACTCCAACCCGCGCTTCGACGCCTTCACGGCCGAGGCCTCGGCCACCATGGATGATGAGCGGCGCGAGGCGATGTGGCAGGAGGCGGTGAAGATGTTCGCCGAGGAACGGCCGGTGATCCAGCTGGTGCAGTATCTCAACACCTGGGCCGTGCGGCGCGGTTTGCGCCACGATCCGCGCATGGATGAGCGGACCATCGCCATGGGTGTCAGGCCGCAATAGCACCCATGCGAGAGGGCGCTGCCCTCTCGCGCTCTCGCGCCAGGAAGCCCAGTGTCCTGGCCCTTCGTAGCGCCGCCACACACAGTGACTTGCACGAGGGCGGCCAGAGGCCCAGCCTTCCCGTTCGACCTGGGGAGCCATCATGCGCCATTTGCTCGCCGCCCTCTGTCTGCTCTGCGTGGCCTGGCCCGCGCAAGCCCAGACGGGCTACGCCCTGATCCAGCTGCCCGATGCCGGTGGACCGCCCATCGAGACGGCGATCTGGTATCCGGCCGCAGGCGGCACCGCCGTCCCCACGCGCGTCGGCGCCTTCACGCAGAACCTTGCCCCCGAGGCCCCGCTGCGGGGCAGGGGCTTGCCGCTGGTGGTCATCTCTCATGGCAATGGCGGCTATCTGGCCAGCCATGCCGATACTGCCCTGGCCCTGGCCGAGGCCGGCTTCATTGTCGCCGCGCCGACGCACCCGGGCGACAATTACCGCGACCAATCGGGCGCGACCGACCTTGCCGCGCGGACGCGGCAATTCGCGGCGGTGGTCACGCATCTGGCGGGGCCATGGAAGCCCGGCGCGGTTGGAGCCGGCCGGATCGGCGCCTTCGGCTTCTCGGCAGGCGGCTTCACCGTGCTGGTGGCGGCTGGTGGCATGCCGGATTTCACGCAGGTGGGGCCGCACTGCACAGCGCATCCTGACTTTTTCGATTGCCGCCTGATCGGCACTGCCGCCCAGGCCATGGCGCCGGAGTTGAGCCGCCCTGCCATTGCGCCGCGCGCGCTGGTGGTCGCGGCCCCGGCGCTCGGCTTCGCCTTCGTGCCGGGTTCGCTCGGCGGCGTCACCATGCCGGTACAGCTCTGGCAGGCAGGCGCAGATGAGATCCTTCCTGCACCGTTTTATGTCGAGCCCGTGCGCGCCGCCTTGCCCCGGTCACCGGAATTCCACCGGGTGGAGGCGGCCGGGCATTTCGACTTCCTTGCGCCCTGCAATGAGAGCCTGGCCCGCGCCGCCCCCATGATATGCACCAGCGCGCCGGGCTTTGACCGCGCGGCGTTTCACGCGCGGCTGAACGCCGAGGTGGTGCGCTTCCTCACGGAAGCGCTCCGTCCCTGACTACTTCGCCGCCGCGAGTTCCTTCTCGGCCGGCGCCACATCCAGCGCGCCGCCGAACTCGTTGATCGCGTCGATTTCGGTGCCCATCGGGATATTGGTCACCTTCTCCAGGATGAACTCGATCACGACCGGCACCTGATGCTCGGCCATCAGCGCCTTGGCATCGGCGAAGGCCTGCTTGAACTCATTGGGGCTGCGCACGCGGATCGCCTTGCAGCCCAGGCCCTCGGCCACCGCCACATGGTCCACGCCATAGCCCGAGAGGGCCTCGTCATGCTCCATGTTGATGTTCTCGAAGGAGAGCGAGACCTCGAAATCCATCTCGAAGCCGCGCTGCGCCTGGCGGATGAGCCCGAGATAGGAGTTATTCACGACCACATGCAGGTAGGGCAGCTTGTGCTGGGCGCCGACGGCCAATTCCTCGATCAGGAACTGGAAGTCGTAATCGCCCGAGAGGGCGACGATCTCCTTCGTCGGGTCGGCGGCGCGCACGCCGAGCGCGGCGGGAAGTGTCCAGCCCAGCGGGCCGGCCTGGCCGCAATTGATCCAGTTGCGGGGATTGTAGACGCGCAGGTGCTGCGCACCCGCGATCTGCGAAATCCCGATGGTGGTGACGTAGCAGGTGTCGCGCCCGAAGGCCTCGTTCATCTCCTGGTAGACGCGCTGCGGCTTGAGCGGCACCTGATCGTAATGCGTCTCGCGCAGCATGGAGTGCTTGCGGGCCAGGCACTCGGCGGCCCAGGCGGAGCGGTCGCGCAGCTTGCCCGCCGTCTTCCACTCGATCGCCACCTTCACGAAGAGGTCGAGGGCGGCGAGCGCGTCGGAGACGATGCCGTAATCGGGCGCGAAGACGCGGCCGATCTGCGTGCCCTCGATATCCACATGGACGAATTTCCGGCCGGCCGTGAACTTGTCGATGCTGCCGGTCTGGCGGTTCGCCCAGCGATTGCCGATGCCCAGCACGAAATCGGCGGCGAGCATGTTGGCATTGCCGTAGCGGTGGCTGGTCTGCAGGCCGCACATGCCGGCCATCAGGTCATGATCATCGGGGATGGTGCCCCAGCCCATCAGCGTGGGGATCACGGGGATGCCCGTGATCTCCGCGAATTCGATCAGTTCTGCGCTCGCATCGGCATTGATGATGCCGCCGCCGGCGACGATGAGCGGGCGCTCGGCCTCGTTCAGCATGGTCAGCGCCTTCTCGATCTGGGCGCGGCTGGCGGCGGGCTTGTAGACGGGGAGCGAGGTATAGGTCTCGATGTCGAACTCGATCTCGGCCACCTGTACGTCCACGGGGAGGTCAATCAGCACGGGGCCGGGGCGGCCGCTGCGCATCAGGTGGAAGGCCTTCTGGAAGGCCATGGGGACGAGGTAGGGCTCCATCACCGTGACCGCCCACTTGGTCACGGGGGCGGCGATGGAGGCGATGTCCACCGCCTGGAAATCCTCCTTCTGCAGCTTGGCGCGCGGCGCCTGGCCGGTGACGCAGAGGATGGGGATGCTGTCAGCCTGGGCGGAGTAGAGGCCGGTGATCATGTCGGTGCCCGCGGGGCCGGAGGTGCCGATGCACAGGCCGATATTGCCGTGCCTGGCGCGGGTATAGCCCTCGGCCATGTGCGAGGCGCCTTCCACATGGCGCGCCAGGATGTGGCGCATTTTCCCGTGCTTCTTCATCGCATTGTAGAAGGGGTTGATGGCGGCCCCGGGGACGCCGAAGGCGCAGTCCATGCCTTCCTTTTCCAGCACGAGAACCGCTGCATCCACTGCGCGCATCTTGGCCATGAGTTCTTCCCCTGCGAGGTCGTTGCGATAAGGGTTGAATGACAGGTGGCGCGTTTTGGTGCAATTTTTTCAAAATATTATTTTGCACTGCGGAAAAATCGGACTAAACGACTGACTTCGCGCGGTTTGTGTTTTTCCATTCGCCGGGAGGTGTCCAAATGGCAAAAAATATTTCCGAGATCCTGGCAAAGCCTGCCGC
>NZ_JAIEQY010000102.1 GCF_019747315.1 Roseococcus sp.
GGCCAGCCGCCAGGCTCCGCCCGCACCCCGCGCCGCGCCGTCTGGCGGCGGGGGCGGTGGCGCCCGTGCGGGTGGAGGCGGCGGTGGGCGGCGATGAGGATGTTGGACATGAACCGGATCTTGCCCCTCGGCGCCCTGGCCGCGTTGCTCCATTCGACGCCCGCCCTGGCCCAGGCGCCGGCCGAGCCGCAGGCCGCGGAGGCGGAAGCCCCGCGCCCCGTCCCGCCCCAGGCCTTCCGTTCGCCCGAGGAGGGCTTCGCCGCCCTTGTCGCCGCCCTGCGCGCGTCCCATCAGGGCCAGCTGCAACGCGTGATCGGCAGCGCCAACATGCGCCTCGTGCTGGATGCCGATGCCGCCGCGCGGCGGGCCGCGTTCGAACGCTTCCTGGCGGGCTATGCCGCGAAGTCGGAGATCCTGCGCCCCACGCCGGATCGCGCCGTGCTGCAGGTCGGTCCCGACGGCTTCCCGCTGGCGCTGCCGATGGTGCAGCGTGGCGGCGCCTGGCGCTTCGATTCCGGCGCGGCCCGGCAGGAAATCCTCGACCGCCGCATCGGCCGCAACGAGCTGGACACCATCCAGACCCTGCGCGCCGTCGCCGACGCGCAGGACGAGTTCGCGCGCGGCGCCGGCCGGCAGGGCGCCTCTAGCACCTATGCGCGGCGCTTCTTCTCCACGCCCGGCCAGCGCGACGGCCTGTTCTGGCCCACCGCCGCCGATGAGCCGCCGAGCCCGCTTGGCCCCTTCGTGGCCGTCGCCTCGGCCGGCGGCTACGCGCAGCCGCGCCCGGGCGACCGGCCGCAGCCCTATCACGGCTACATCTTCCGCATCCTGGAGAGCCAGGGCCCCGACGCCCCGGGCGGCGCGCTCGACTATGTGGTCAACGGGCGGATGATCGGCGGCTGGGCGGTGATCGCGGCACCGTTCCGCTACGGCTCCACCGGCATCATGACCTTCCTGGTCAGTCATGGGGGCGATGTCTGGCAGGCCAATCTCGGTCCAGACACGGCGCGCCTCGCCGCCGGGATCACCGCCTTCAATCCCGGCCAAGGGTGGGAGCGCGTGCGCGACTAGGCCGCGCCGGCCCCGGAGCCACTGACCACAACCAAGAACAAAAGGGAGAGCGTCATGGAAGGTCTCAACATCGATATCGCGGCCCTCAAGGAAGCGCGCTGCTGGCGCGGCTTCGAGCAGGGGCGCTGGACCAGCACGATCGACGTGCGGGACTTCATCATCCGCAACGTCGCATCCTACACTGGCGATGAGGGCTTCCTCGTAGGGCCAACCCAGCGCACCGAGGCGGTCTGGGCGGCACTCCAGCCCTTCTTCGCGGCCGAGCGCGAAAAGGGCGTGCTGGATGTGGACGCGTCCAACCCCTCCACCGTGCTGGCGCATGCGCCCGGCTATATCGACCAGGCCAATGAGGTCATCGTCGGCCTGCAAACCGACAAGCCCTTCAAGCGCGCCATCTTCCCGGCGGGCGGCCTTCGCATGGTGGAATCCGGCCTCCAGGCCGCGGGCTTCCCCGCCGATGCCGCCGTGCACGAGGCCTTCACCAGATACCGCCGCACCCATAATGACGGCGTGTTCGACGCCTACACGCCCGAGATCATGCGCTGCCGGAAATCCGGGATCATCACCGGCCTGCCGGATTCCTACGGCCGCGGCCGCATCATCGGCGACTACCGCCGCGTGGCCCTCTACGGCACCGACCGCCTGCTCGCCGCCAAGCGCGAGGAACGCGCGCAGGTGGACGAGATGTGGCCCAATGACGAGGTGATCCGCACGCGTGAGGAACTCGCCGAGCAGATGCGCGCGCTGGCGGACCTGGCCGAGATGGGCCGCCGCTACGGCTGCGACCTGGCGCGCCCGGCCGAGACCGCGCAGGAGGCCGTGCAATGGACCTACCTCGCCTATCTCGGCGCCATCAAGGAGGCCAATGGCGCGGCCATGTCCATCGGCCGCATCTCCTCCTTCCTCGACATCTACATCGAGCGTGACCTGAAGGAAGGCACGCTGGATGAAAGCGGCGCGCAGGAACTGATGGACCAGCTGGTGCAGAAGCTGCGCATCGTCCGCTTCCTGCGCACGCCCGATTACGACGCGCTGTTCAGCGGCGACCCCTACTGGGCCACCGAATGCGTGGGCGGGATGGACATGGATGGCCGCACGCTGGTCACCCGCAGCTCCTACCGGATGCTGCACACGCTGACCAATCTCGGCCCGGCGCCCGAGCCCAACATCACGGTGCTCTGGTCGAAGAACCTGCCCGAGGCCTTCAAGCGCTATTGTATCAAGATCAGCCGCGACACCTCCTCGCTGCAATACGAGAATGACGACCTGATGCGCCCCCATTGGGGCGACGATTACGGCATCGCCTGCTGCGTCTCGGCCATGCGGCTGGGCAAGCAGATGCAGTTCTTCGGCGCGCGCGTGAACCTCGCCAAGTGCATGCTCTACGCCATCAATGGCGGGCGCGACGAGGTGAGCGGCGAGCAGATCGCCCCCGCCTTCGCCCCCATCGCCGGCGATGTGCTGGACTTTGCCGAGGTGGACGCGAAGTTCGACGCGATGATGGACTGGCTCGCGCAGACCTATGTGCACGCGATGAACTGCATCCACTACATGCACGACAAGTATTTCTATGAGCGCCTGGAGATGGCGCTGCATGACCGCGATGTGCTGCGCACCATGGCCTTCGGCATCGCCGGCATGTCGGTGGTGGCGGACAGCCTCTCCGCCATCAAGCACGCGAAGGTGCACATCATCCGCGACGAGAGGGGCCTCGCGGTCGATTACCGGATCGAGGGCGACTTCCCGAAATTCGGCAATGCCGACAGCCGCGTGGATGACATCGCCGCCGGCCTGGTCTCGCGCTTCATGGCGAAGATCCGCAAGCACCCGACCTATCGTGGCGCCGTGCACACGCAATCCGTGCTGACCATCACCTCCAACGTGGTCTACGGCAAGGCGACGGGCAACACGCCGGATGGCCGGCGCAAGGGCGAGCCCTTCGCGCCGGGCGCCAACCCGATGCATGGGCGCGACGATCACGGCTGGCTCGCCTCCTGCATCTCGGTCGCGCGAATTCCCTATGAGGATGCGCAGGACGGCATCAGCTTCACCGTCTCCGTCGCCCCCACCCTGGCGCGGCGCGACCAGGAAAACTCCATCGACAATGCGGTGCGCGCCTTCGACATGTATTTCGGCCAGGGCGGCTTCCACATGAACCTCAACGTCCTCTCGAAGGAGACGCTGGAGGATGCGATGGAGCATCCGGAGAAATACCCGCAGCTCACCATCCGCGTCTCCGGCTATGCCGTGAACTTCGTGCGGCTGACGCGTGAGCAGCAGCTCGACGTCATCCGCCGCACCTTCCATTCCTCCTATTGAGGGCCCGCCACATGCTTGAAGCTGATGGCATGGTGAAGGTCGGCAGCCGCTTCGACCTTCGCGCCGGCCAGGCCCCCGACGCCCCCGAGACCGAGGGCTTCGAGGGGCCAAAGGAAACCCATGGCTGGGTGCATTCCTACGAGACGGGCTCGACCGTGGACGGGCCGGGCGTGCGCGTCATGCTCTTCATGTCGGGCTGTTTCCTGCGCTGCCAGTATTGCCACAACCCCGACACCTGGCACCTGAAGGACGGCACGAAGATCGACCTGGCGCATGCCACGCGCCGCCTGCGGGACTTCGCGCCCGCCTTGCGTGCCATGGGCGGCGGGCTGACCATCTCGGGCGGCGAGCCGCTGGTGCAGGTGGGCTTCACGCGGGGCCTTTTCGCGGCCGCCAAGGGCATGGGGCTGCACACGGCACTCGACACCTCGGGCTTCCTCGGCCACCGCGCCGATGACGCCTATCTCGAGAACGTCGACCTCGTGCTGCTCGACATCAAGAGCGGCGACGAGGACACCTATCGCCGCGTCACCGGCGTCGAGCAGAAGCCGACATTGCGCTTCGCGGAGCGCCTGGCCGCGATGGGCAAGCCGGTCTGGATCCGCTTCGTGCTGGTCCCCGGCCTGACCGACGACCCGGAGAACATCCGCAAGGTCGCGGAGTTCGTCGCGCCGATGACGAATGTCGAATGGGTGGAGGTGCTGCCCTTCCACCAGATGGGCGCCTTCAAGTGGAAGACGCTCGGGCTGGACTACAAGCTGGCGGAGAAGCCGGTACCGACGCCCGATCAGGTGCAGGCTGCGCTGGAGATCTTCCGCGCCGCCGGCTGCCGCGCGCGCTGACCTGGGAAGGACCGGACACATGGAATACGTCAGCAACCTCATCGGCACGCAGCCCATCCTCGCGATGTTCCTCGCCATCGGGCTGGGCTATCTGGTGGGTCAGATCAGCATCCTGGGCTTCTCGCTCGGCATCGGGGCGGTGCTCTTCGTGGGCCTCTTCCTCGGCGCCATCGCGCCCAAGGCGAATATCGCCGGTCCGATCGGGCTGATCGGGCTCATCATGTTCCTCTACGGGATCGGCATTCTCTACGGCCGGCAATTCTTCGATGGCCTGAAAGGTGCGGGCCTGGTCTACAACGTGCTGGCCTTCGTCGCCGTCGCCGCAGGGCTCGGCGTTGCCCTCGGCCTTGGCGCCGCCTTCGACGTGAAGCTTGGCCACACGCTCGGGCTCTTCGCGGGGTCGATGACCAGCACGGCGACGCTGCAGGCGGCGCTCGACGTGATGGGCAACAACGAACCCTCCATCGGCTATTCCGTCGCCTATCCCTTCGGCGTCATCGGGCCGATCCTCTGCTTCTACTTCCTGACGCGAAAGGTGAAGCCGAGTTTTCCGGCCAAGCCCGCCCGCTTCCACACGGGCGAGATCACGATCGAAAGGCTGCCCGAGGGCGGCGGCTCCCTCGGCCGGTTGATGGCGCTGCTGCCGGAGGGCGTGCAGGTCGCGACCGTGCGGCAGGACCACCGCAACCGCCTGCCGGACCCCAGCCTGGAATTGCAGGTGGGCGATGCGCTGATGATCGCGGCCGACAGCGCCGCCGCCATCGAGGAGGCCGCGGGCCTGCTGGGCCGGCTCGATCCCGGCCGGATCGCGAAGGACCGGGCGGACCTGTCCTACCAGCGCTTCTTCGTCTCCAAGGCCGCGCTCACGGGCCGCAAGCTCGACGAGATCCCGATGCCGGCCGGCACCGAGATCCGCATCCTCCATGTCCGCCGCTACGACGTCGACCTCGTGCCTTCGCCCGACCTGATGCTCGAGATCGGTGACCGCGTCGGCGTGCTGGTGCCGACCGACCAGGTGAAGGGGGCACGGGCGCATTTCGGCGACACCGTGAAGTCGGCGGCCGAGTTCTCCTATGTCTCGGTTGGCTTCGGCATGGTGCTCGGCGTGCTGCTCGGTCTGTTGCCCATCCCGATCCCGGGGGTGGGCACCGTCACGCTCGGCATCGGCGGCGGGCCGCTGATCGTCGCGCTGATCCTCGGTCGGCTGCGGCGCACTGGGCCGATCTCGTGGGTGATGCCGCTGCCGGCCAACATCGTGCTGCGCAACTTCGGACTGACGCTGTTCCTCGCCGCCGTCGGCATCAATTCGGGCCAGGCCTTCGTGACCACCATCGCCGCGCAGGGGCCGCTTCTGCTTCTCATCGGCGTGGCGGTGCTGCTGACCACGGTCGCGATCGTGCTGCTGGTCGGCTACTACGTGCTGAAGCTGCCCTATGACGACCTGCTCGGCGTGGCATCCGGCGCGACCGGCAACCCCGCGATCCTGGTCTACGCCACGCGGATGGCGCCGACCGAGCGGCCGGATATCGGCTATGCGATGATCTTCCCCTCGGCGACCATCATCAAGGTCATCGCGGTGCAGATCATCGGCCTGCTGTTCCTCGGCGGTTGAACGGGGGCGCGGACAAGCCCGGCGGCCCGCTGGCCGGGATCGAGGGCCGCCTGCCGCCGCAGATCGCGGCGCAGGCGGAGGCGGATGGCATCGCCAAGGCCGGGCAGGACCGGATCACGCTGCTGGTGCTGGGCGTGCTGGGCGGCGCCTTCATCGCCTTCGGCGCGATCTTCTCCAACATCGCGCTGACCGGGGCGGAGGGCGCGCTGCCCTTCGGCCTGGCGCGGGTCATCGCCGGGCTGGTCTTCGCCCTGGGCCTCAGCCTGGTGCTGCTCGGCGGTGCCCAGATCTTCACGGGCGACGTGCTGATGGTGATGGCCTGGGCCAGCGGCAAGCTGCCGCTCGGGCGCATGCTGCGCGCCTGGGGCTGGGTCTGGATCGGCAACCTGCTGGGCGGGGTGGGCACGGCGCTGCTGGTCTTCCTGGCGGATCACCACATGTTCGGCGGCGGGCAGGTGGGCGTCATGGCGCTGCGCACCGCCCAGGCCAAGGCGGCGCTGCCCTTCGGCCAGGCCTTCCTGCTCGGCATGCTGTGCAACACGCTGGTCTGCATGGCGGTGCGGCTGTCGCTCTCCTCGCGCTTCCCGGCGCATCGCCTCATCGTCGTCGTGCTGCCGATCGCCGCCTTCGTCGCGGCGGGGTTCGAGCATACCGTGGCCAACATGTACTTCATCCCCTTCGGCTGGCTCATCAAGACCGGGGCGGGGGAGGGGTTCTGGCAGGCGGTGGGGCTCACCGCCGCTTCCTTCCCGGCGCTGGACCTGGCTGGAGCCGCGCGCAACATCGCGGCCGTGACGCTGGGCAACATCCTGGGCGGCTCGGTGCTGGTGGCGGGCGTCTACTGGCTGCTCTACCGTCGCCGCGCGACGCGGGACTGATCACCAGCGGCAGGTTGCGGCGCAAGGATGAGGATCCCGACATGAAGCTTGAGGGCGAGCCCGACACCACATTCGAGAAGCGCCTGGCCGCCAGCCTGCTCGACATGCTGATCCGCGCGGGGCTCATCGTCATCATGGCGGCGCTCTGCTTCCAGGTCTTCTCGCCCTTCCTGCCCCTGATGATGTGGGCGCTGATCCTGGCGGTCACCCTCTATCCCCTGCAGCAACGGTTGGCCGCCGGCATGGGCGGGCGCGAGGGCCTGGCTTCCACCGTGCTGGTGATGCTGGGTGTGCTCTTCATCGTCGCGCCGACGATCCTGCTGATGAGTTCGCTCGGCACCTCGATCCAGGACCTCATCGCCCAGGTGCATGACAACACGCTGGCGATTCCGGCGCCGCCCGATGCCCTGGCGCAGCTTCCCTTCATCGGCCCGCATCTCCACGCGCTCTGGTCCCAGGCGCGCGATGACCTGCCGGGCCTGGTGCAGGGCATGCAGCCCAAGATCGGCGACCTCGCGCGTTCGGCGCTCGGCTTCGTGGCCGGCATCGGCGGCGATGTGCTGCGCTTCCTTGCCTCCTTCATCGTGGCCGGCATCATCATGGCCTTCGGCCGCCCGGCGAAGTCGGCGGGCGAGGCCATCTTCCGGCGCCTGGCGGGCGAGGCGCGCGGGGGTGAGCTGGCGAAGCTCTCCATCGCCACGATCCGGGCCGTGGCCCTGGGCGTGATCGGCATCGCCTTCATCCAGGCCGTCATCGTGGGGCTCTGCCTGCTGGTGGCGGGGTTGCCCTGGGCGGGGTTCCTGGCGCTGGTGGTGCTTGTTCTCGGCATCGCGCAGATCCCGGCCCTGATCGTCACCCTGCCGGCCATCGGCTACATCTGGTGGACCGGCAGCTATGGCTCGGGCGAGGCAATCGCCTATTCGGTGCTGCTGCTCGTCGCGGGCATGCTGGACAATGTGCTGAAGCCGCTGCTGCTGGGGCGCGGCGTGGATGCGCCCATGCCCATCATCCTGCTCGGCGCGCTGGGCGGCATGGCGACCGGAGGGATTATTGGCATCTTCGTCGGCGCCACGATTTTCGCGACAGGCTACCAGATATTCATGGGATGGGTTGTCGGCGGATTGGACGAGGCTGTGGAGGATTAGGCGCTTGCGTGAGGCGGCCTGTTGGTGCCCTCGCGCGGCTGCCGCGGGGCGCCGGGCTCACGCGCGGCGCGGGGCGGCTTGCCGGCGATGGAGGCGCGCAGGACCTCGATTCCGCGGCTGATCGGGTTGTCGGTCGCGTCCTGCGCCGGGCTGGCGTCCCAGGCGGCAAGCACCGTCGCGGCGGCATTGCGCAGGCTGGCGCGGGGCGTGGCGGCGCGCACCGCGAGAACCCGGTCGAGCAGGGCGATTTCCTCCGCCAGAGGCGCGGCCTGGGCGGGTTCGGCGACGGTGGCGTCCTCACCCTGCGCCGCCGCCCCCTCCGCGCCTGTGGGCGCCGTGTCGGGCACGCTGCCCTCGATGCCGGAGCAGTCGGGCTCGCCAGCCCCGGCGTCTCCCCCGTTCGGGTCGATTCCAATGGCGCGCAGCCCCTCGTCGGTGATGCGGGCCATGATCCAGGTGCCATCCTCATCCTGGCGCCAGCCGAGCCCGACATGCTCCCGCGGCGCGTTGATCTCGGTGAGCAGGTTGTTCTTGATCAGGCTGCGGAACACCGCGTTGCGGGCGGCGGCCGGCAGGGCCTTCGGCGCTCGGGCTAGGTCCATCTCGTGCTGGGCGGCGTTGCTGAGGATCACGCGCCGGGTGTCAGAAAGCTGGGTCATCGTGGTGGTCTCCGGTTCCGGGTGGCTGGCATGGGAAGCCGCGTGGCGCCCGCGAGAATGGTCAGGATGTCGCCGTCGAACGTGAAGGTCGCAGCCGCCTGCTCTGGCGCCGAGAGCGATAGTGCTAAGAGGGTCTTGGCGGGCATGCGAAACCAATCCCGTGCGACAGTGCAGCGGAGCCGGGCGCGAAAGGCCGCCTGCTTCTGCTCCCACGGCAGATGATGCTTCCAAAGACGGCCTTGTTCGAGCCACGCAATTGGCTTGCTGGACTATAGGCGCGAGCGTGAGGGGATCGATCTTTCGGCGCTGCGCCTGACGCATCACAAGCTGCGCGACCTGGGGCAGCAGAAGCTGAACCTGGCGGGCGGAGAGCCGGCAGAGGGGCTGAAGCGGGTGACGGAGGTGGGCTCCGGGGAGATCCAGGACCGGCAAAAGCAGCTTCTGGCCCAGATCATCCAGGCCTTGAACGATCTGTTTGAGGGGGAACTCACGGATGGGGACCGGGTCGCCTTCGCCGAGAGCGTCCGGACCAAGCTGATGGAGAGCGAGACGCTGCGGGCACAGGCCGCGGCCAACACGCGGGAGCAGTTCGTGAACTCGCCGAATCCGCGGGAGGCGCTGCTCAACGCCATCATTTCGACGATGGAGGCGCATGGCACCATGAGCCGGCAGGCGCTGAACTCGGAAGCGATTCAGGCGGGCCTGTTGTCGGTGCTGCTGGGGCCGGGTGCGCCGTGGGAGCGGCTACGGCGGGGGGAGGGGCCTGCCGAAAGCCAAGAGTGGACGAAGATTCGGTGGCGGTGCCGAATGGTGGGGACTTGCCCCCACTAACCTCGCCACGTTTACGCCGCAAAAATCCGAGGTGTTCCGTGGCTTTCAGCCTGGCTGGTAAATCGCCCAAGTCGCCGGCTTTGGAGAATACCCCGCCGGAGAGAGCGATTTTCGGGTGTCGTTTCGTCCCAACAACCGTCAGCCACCGCGCAGGAATGGCGGAAAACCTGCGCTACACGGCAACGGCCGCTGCGGGGGAGAGAGGTTGGAGTAACTGGAAGTGGCGTGGCGGTGGGAGCCGGCATCCAATCCTCTCCGGGCGATCTGGCGCGCCGCCGGACCGCTTTCAGGGAGGGCAGGTCACGGCAGGGCCGGGCTTGCCTCACCACGTCCAGCGCAGGCCGATCGTCGCGACATGCTCCGACCCGCCTTGGGTCCGCACGGTATCGAAATCCACCGCGGCGGCGAGGCTGTCGCCGCGGAAGACGGTGAGGCCGATCCCGGCCGCCACGCCATTCTGGCCGCCACGCGCGGATTCCACGCCGAAGGCCGCGCCGCCCAGCCGCTGCGTGCCGCGCCCCGTCCCATCCTGCATGTCCCGCGCGTAGCCCAGCCGCGCCTCCGGCCGCAGCGCGACGCCATGTCCCAGGTCGAAGCTTCGCGCCACGGAGACCCCGATGCCGGCGCGCAGCGCATCCGCCGTGCGTCCATCGACCGAAAGGTTCAGAAGCCCTGCCCCCTCTTCCGTGAAGCCGCGCCGCGCGATGCGGTCCCAGCGCAGATGCAGCCGTGGCTGGATCTCCACCCCCTCGATCCGGGTGAAGACGCCGATACCGGCTTCCACCGACGCATCCGTGCCTTGGCTGTCCGCCCTGGCGCGGCGCGAAAGCGTGCCGAAGGCAATGTTCCGCCGCGCGTTGTAGCGGCTGAGCCCGGTGCCGAGTGTGACATCCATGAAGGGCTGCCACGCGGCTTCGGTCGGCGGGGCATAGAAGCCGTAGAGGCTGGCCTGGTAGTTCTCGATGTTCACCCGGCCTGTTGCGCCATCGCCATCCAACTCGCCCCGGAGGAAGCCGAGGGCCACGCCGCCGACCAGGCCCGGCGCGAAGGAACGGTCCGCACCCACCACCGCACCGCCGGACTGCAGGCTACGACCCGGCGCCCGGCCGTCGCTGCCCGTGCTGCTCAAGCCGCCGATCGCCCGGCCCCAGACCGACCAACCCTCGACGCCGGAGGCCGCGCCGTTCTCCGGCTCCGCACGCGGCACCCCGCCGCCATGGCCCGCACCCGGCATGACGGACATCTGCGAGACGCGCGCGCTGTCCAGCGTCACGCGCGGTGCCAGGGCGCCTTGCGCCGCGACCAACCCCGCATCGCCGCTGCGGATCGCCGCCATGCGCCGGTTGATGGCCGCGCCGAACATCCGCTGCTGGGTCAGCGATGCTGCCAGCGCATCCTGGTGCACCACGCCGGATATCTGATCGAGGGCGCGCGGGATGGCCTGCGCATCCAGCGTGTAGAGCGGGCCGAAGACACTCGCGGCCGCGCTGTCCATCCGCAGCCCCGCCGCGGGGCGGATGGCATCGAGGGCCCCGCCCGCCGACGCCTGGTTCACCCGCTGCGGCACGCCGAGCGGCGCGAGGTCCGCGTAGCGCGATGGCGTCAGCACCAGGTCCAGCGCATTGGGTCGGTAGATGGTGTCGAAGCGGGATCCGGCCGGCAGGCCATCGGCGGGCTGCGTGAGCCCTGCGAAGCTGCCCAGCAGCCCACCCTGCGCCTGCATGACGCGGAAGGACTGCCCGATCACGGGGGTGAAGCTATTGGTGGCCGCGCCCGGGATGTCCCGAAGCACGGGGGCGATGGTGCCGCCCACCGTCAGCGTCGTCCCCTCGCCCAGCACGAGCACCCGGTCGTGCGATCCGCTGCCCATGCCGGTGCCCGGCCCATCGATCTCCAGCCGCGTGGTGGACCCCGCCCCAAGCAGCAGCGGCCCGGTGAAGACGGTGATGCCGGGCGAATTGCCGGGGGACAGCGTACCATCGATGGTCGCCGGGCCGTTGATCGTGCCGTTGCCGGTCAGCGTGCCGCCGGGCATGACCGCCAGCGGCCCGTCGAGCAGACCCTGCAGCGACAATGTGCCCTGCTGAACCAGCGCACCGCCCGTGTTCGAGGTGTTGCCCAGGAGGATCAGCACCCCTCCGCCCACCACCTGCAATTGCCCCTCACCCGTGATGGAGCCGATCAGGATGACGCCGCCCTGGCTGGTGTCGATGGTTCCGTTCGCCGCTTCCACCATGACGGGCTGCAACAGCAATACCGGGATATCGGGCCGGAAAGTGCCACCGCGGAAGACGATGATGCTGGCCTGCGCCGCCGCCTGGCGTTGATTGAACGAGAGGCGGCTTCCGTCGATCACGCCGCTTTCGGCGGTGGGGCCGCCGCCATTTGTGCCGGTGTCGGTGCCAGTACCGGTGCCAGTACCGGTGCCGGTGCCGGTGCCAGTACCGGTGCCGGTGCCGGTGCCGGTGCCGGTGCCAGTGCCGGTGCCGGTGCCAGTGCCGGTGCCGGTGCCAGTGCCGGTGCCAGTGCCAGTGCCGGTGCCGGTGCCGGTGCCGGTGCCGGTGCCGGTGCCGGTGCCAGTGCCGGTGCCAGTGCCGGTGCCGGTGCCGGTGCCGGTGCCGGTGCCAGTGCCGGTGCCAGTGCCGCCACCAGAAAGTCCGCCCACCGGCACCAGCGCATAGCGCACCGTGCCACCGCCCCACATCGTATCGCCGGTGGCGTCGCCATAGAAGGCGACGGTGGAGAAGCTGCCGCTGTCGCGGATCGCGGCAACGATGTTCATGGCTTGGCCGTAGCGGGCTTGGCCCGGATTGTCGTTCGTCGAATTCGCCGAACCGATCAGGATGGGCGTGCCGCCATCGAAGGCAATGTAGAGCGCGCTGGGGAAACAGCAGGTCGCCCAGCCTTCCAGCTCGATCGCAAAGGCGTTGATCGGGGATGCGAAGTTGAAGACCAGGCCGTTGCCAGCGGGATCGGTGTTGTCCGCCACCATGCGGATGCTGGCGCCGCTGCTGAAGGTGCCGCTCGGACCCTGCACGTTGGTGAAGCTGGTGGTGCGCGTCGTGCGGTTGACGCCATTGGCGGCCGAGATGGTGAAGTCGCTGCGTGTCCAGGATGTCCTGTTGGTGGTGAGGCCGCTCAACAGGTCGATCCTGACGGTGCCGCCCGCCGCGGTGACGCGGTTGTCGAACTCCGTCCGTCCCTCCCCGATGCTGTCGAAAAAGACCGCTGTGGAAGCCGCACCGTGACGCGGCTGGGTCCAGAGCAGCGCCAGGCCGAACGCGGATAGCACCAGCGTGGCTGGGCGGCGTCGAGAGCGCTTGTGACGGCGATGGGAGATGGACATTTTCGGCCTTTCTGGCGCGCAGGTCCTCCACAATCCCAGGTCAGTATTAACAAAGTCTGGAGATCTCGGGTTATCGCCGTGTCATCGGCGACCGAGGCTCTGCTGAATTCGCCGATGGCAGGCGGCTTGGCTGGCCAGGCAGCGGGCGCGGCGCATGCTACGCCTCGCCTTCGCCACGGCAGAGAGCTGCCGGCCCGTGTGACGCCGGCGGAACTCTTGGAGACACACCGATCGGGTTCGCTCTGAGTTGCGATCGGTGGGGCGTGCGAGCGGCCAACGCAAAGGCTGTCCCGCACTCAAAATCCAGATTTTCCAGGGCTTTCGCATGGCGGGTCAATCGACCAAGTCGCCAGGTCCACAGAACGCGGCGCCAGAGAGGGCGATCTCCATGTGTCATTGTGCCGCCGCAGCCGCCAGCTCGTGCGCAAAACATCGCAGAACACCTACGCTTATCGGCGTGACGCCAGGTGGCGAGACAGGTTCGAGCAAGTGGAATTGGCGT
>NZ_JAIEQY010000350.1 GCF_019747315.1 Roseococcus sp.
GGCGGCGCTTGGCGCTGCTTGAGGTGCGCGATGTCGTGATGCGCTTCGGCGGCGTCACGGCGGTCGCCGGCGTGTCCTTCGCCGTGGAGGAGCGCCAGATCTGCGGGCTGATCGGGCCCAATGGCGCGGGCAAGACCACGCTCTTCAACATCATCAGCGGGATCTACCGGCCGAGCGAGGGCAGCGTCACCTTCGCGGGCACCGACACGACGGGCCTGCCGCGCCACGCCATGGCGCCGCTCGGCCTCGGCCGCACCTTCCAGAACCTCGCGCTGTTCCGCAGCATGTCGGTGCGGGAGAACGTGCTGGCGGGTGCCCATTCGCAAGGGCGCGCGGGCTTCCTGGCCCATGCGCTGCGCCTGCCCGGCGCCCGGCGCGAGGATGCGGTGGCGGGGCGCCGCGCCGATGAATTGCTGGGCCTGCTGGCGCTGGAGGATGTGGCCCAGGTGCCCATCTCCGACCTGCCCTTCGGCACGCAGAAGCGCGTCGAGATGGCGCGCGCGCTGATCTCCCAGCCCAAGCTCCTGCTGCTGGACGAGCCGGCGGGTGGCCTCAACCACGGCGAGGTGGATGAACTCGCGCGGCTGCTGGAACAGATCCGCGCCAGCTTCGATCTCAGCATCCTGCTGGTCGAGCATCACATGAGCCTGGTCATGCGCGTCTCGGACAAGGTGGTGGCGCTGGATTTCGGCCGGAAGATCGCGGACGGCACGCCGCATGAGGTGCGCACCAGCCCGGAGGTGATCCGGGCCTATCTCGGGGATGGATCTGGCGCGCCTTCGCGCGACGGGCACGACGCGCATGCTGCTTGACGTCAAAAATCTGCACGGCGGCTATGGCCCCATCCAGGTGCTGCACGGCCTCGATTTCGTGGTGGAGGAGGGCAGCGTGACCGCGCTGCTGGGCGCCAATGGCGCGGGCAAGACCACCACGCTGCGCGCCGTCTGCGGCATGATCCGCAACGAGGGCGATGTCCTGTTCAACGGCCAGCGCATCACCGGCATGGCGACGGAAGAGATCGCGCGGCTCGGCGTGGCGCATGTGCCCGATGGGCGCGGCACCTTCATGGAACTCACCGTGGAGGAGAATTTCAAGCTGGGCGCCTATACCCGGCGCGACGCCCAGGTGCAGGCCGATTTCGAGCGGATGTGGGAGTGGTTCCCGCGCCTCCGGCAGCGCTGGAAGCAGCAGGCCGGCACGCTTTCGGGCGGCGAGCAGCAGATGCTCGCCATCGCCCGCGCGCTGCTGATGCGGCCTAAGCTGTTGCTGCTGGACGAGCCCTCCTTTGGCCTCGCACCGCTCATCGTGCAGGAGATCTTCGGCATCATGCGGCGCATCCGCGAGGAGAGCGGCGTGGGCATCCTGCTGGTCGAGCAGAATGCCAATCTCGCGCTGGAACTGGCCGACCGGGCCTATCTGATCGAGACGGGTCACATCGTCACCTCCGGCCCCGCCGCCGAAATCCGGCAGGATGAGGCCATCCGCCGCGCCTATCTGGGGTACTGAGCCTATGGATGCCTTCGCCCACCAGCTCATCGCCGGCATCGCCACGGGTGGCATCTATGCCTCGGTGGCGCTCGCTCTCGTGATGATCTACCAGGCCACGCATCATGTGAATTTCGCGCAAGGGGAGATGGCCACCCTCTCCACCTTCATCGCGCTGACGATGATCCAGGCCGGGCTGCCCTATTGGCTGGCGTTCTTCGCCACACTCGTCGTCTCCTTCGTGATCGGCGCGCTGGTCGAGCGCATCCTGATGCGGCCCGTGCAGAACGCGCCGGTGCTGACGCATGTGGGCGTCTTCATCGGTATGCTGCTCATCATCAGCAACGCCACGGGCTGGATCTTCGGCCACACCACCAAGGCCTTCCCGACCCCCTTCCAGAGCGATGGCCTGCTCTTTGGCGGGCTGGTCTCCGCGCATGAATTGGGCAGCACGGCGGTGACGCTGGCGGTGCTGATCCTGGTCTATCTCTTCTTCGCGCATACCTCGCTCGGGCTCGCCATGCGGGCGGCGGCTTATAACCCGCGCTCGGCGCGGCTGGTGGGCATTCGCGTCGGCTGGATGCTGGCGCTGGGCTGGGGGCTGGCGGCCGCCATCGGCTCGGTGGCGGGGATGATGGTGGCGCCCGCCGTCTTCCTCGACCCCAACATGATGCTGGGCATCCTGCTCTATGCCTTCGCCGGCGCCCTGCTGGGCGGCATCGACAATCCGGGCGGCGCGGTGGCGGGCGGCTTCCTGGTGGGCATCCTCGAGAACCTGGCCGGCGCCTATGTGGTGGGCACGGAACTGAAGCTCACGGTGGCGCTGGTCATCATCATCGGCGTGCTGGTCGTCAGGCCCTCGGGCCTGTTCGGCCGCGTCGTGTTCAGCCGGGTCTGAGGGGATGAAGCCACTTCTCATCGCTGGCGGCCTCGCTCTCGCCCTGGTGCCGATCTGGGCGCTGGAGAGCTTCCATCTGTTCCAGCTCACGCTCGCCGTCATCATGGCGCTGGCCGTGCTCGGGCTGAACATCGTCACCGGCTATAACGGCCAGATCTCGCTGGGCCATGGCGCCTTCTTCGCCGTCGGCGCCTATGCGACGGCGATCCCGATGTCGCTGCTCGACTGGTCCTTCTGGGCGACGCTGCCGGTCTCGGCCGTGGTGTGCGGCGTGGTGGGGTGGGGCGTGGGCTTTCCGGCGCTGCGGCTGGGCGGGCTGTATCTGGCGCTCACCACCTTCGCGCTCGCCGTCGCCGTGCCGCAGATCCTGAAGCACAAGGCGGTGGAGGCCTGGACAGGCGGCGTGCAGGGCCTCTTCCTGCTCAAGCCCGAGGCGCCCGCCTGGCTGGCGCTGAGTCCGGATCAGTACATGTATCTCGTGGCCCTGCTGGTCGCCGGCCTCTGCTACCTGCTGACGGCCAACCTGCTGCATGGCCGCATCGGCCGCGCCATGATGGCGATCCGCGACAACCCGACCGCGGCCGAGGCGATGGGCATGGACCTCGCCAGCCTCAAGACGCGCACCTTTGCGGTGAGCGCCATCGTCACCGGCATGGCGGGCTCGCTTTCGGCCGCGGTGGTGGAGTTCGTGGCGCCCGACAGCTTCACCTTCATCCTCTCCATCAGCCTGTTCGTGGGCATGGTGGTGGGGGGTGTCGGTTCCATCCTCGGCTCCATCTTCGGCGGGCTCTTCGTGCTGTTTGTGCCGAACCTGGCCGAGGCGATCAGCCGCTCGGCGCCCGGTGTGATCTACGGCGCCATCCTCATCCTGTTCCTCTTCGTCCTGCCGGACGGCGTGGCCGGGCTGGTCCGCCGCCTCACCACCAAGAAACGCGTCATTCCTGGGAGGGAACCATCATGACCACTCGTCGCACGCTGCTCATTGCTTCCGGTGCCACCTTGGCCGCGCCGAACATCGCCCCCGCGCAGGAAGCGCCGGGTGTCACGGCCACCGAGATCCGCATCGGCAGCACCAACTCGCTTTCGGGGCCGGCCTCGGCCTATTCGGTGATCTCCACCTGCCTGACCGCGATGTTCCGCCGGCTGAACGAGGAGGGCGGCGTGGGCGGCCGCCGCATCAACTTCACCGTCTATGACGATGCCTATTCGCCGCCCCGCACGCTGGAGCAGACGCGCCGCCTGGTTGAGCAGGATCGCGTGGCCTTCCTGTTCAACCAGCTTGGCACCCCCACCAACAACGCCGTGCACCGCTACGTGAACCAGCGCCGCGTGCCGCACCTGTTCCTGGCCACGGGCGCCGACAAATGGGCCAATCCGCGCGAGTTTCCCTGGACCATCGGCTGGCAGCCCAGCTACCGCGTGGAGGCGCAGATCTACGCGAAGCACGTGCTCGAGACGCGGCCCAATGCGCGTATCGCGCTGCTCTACCAGAATGACGATTTCGGGCGCGACTACCTGAACGGCGTGCGCGACGTGCTGGGCCCGCGCTTCGATTCCATGGTCCGCACCGCCACCAACGAGGCGACGGACCCGACGGTGGACAGCCAGATCGTCCAGCTCCAGGCGAGCGGCGCCGATGTGCTGATCTGCGGCGTCATCCCCCGCTTCGCCGCCCAGGCGATCCGGCGCGTGCATGACATCGGCTGGCGGCCGATGATGTTCATGACCAATGTCTCGGTCTCGGTCGGCGCGGTCATGCAGCCGGCGGGGCCCGAGCGGGGCGTGGGCCTCATCACCTCCGACTATCGCAAGGACCAGAGCGATCCGGCCTGGGCGAATGATCCGGGGATGAACGAATGGCGTGGCTTCATGCAGCGCTTCGTGCCGGGTGGGGACCTGACGGACAACAACTTCACCTATGGCTATGGCGTCGGCACCACCATGATCCAGGTGCTGCGGCAATGCGGCAATGATTTCTCGCGCGAGAACGTCATGCGCCAGGCCACGAACATCGCGGCGATGGACGTGGCCACCCTGCTGCCGGGCGTGAAGGTGCAGAGCCAGCCCACCAACTACAACGTGATCCGCCAGATGCAGCTGCAGCGCTGGAACGGCTCGGGCTGGGTGCGCTTCGGCAATGTGATCGAGGGGGCGGCGCTGTAGGGCGCGGCCCGCGCGTCTCAGCGCAAGGGCCGGCGGCAGAGGAGGAGCGGGATGATGATTCCCGCTGCCAGCGCCCCGAAAAGGTACCAGAGCATGTTTGCCTGGGCCTCCGGGGTGCCGAACTTCTCCAGAAAGATGCAGTAGATGACGGTGCAGCCGACAATCCCGAGGCCCAGGAATTTGCCGGCGATCGTCACCTCGCGCACCTCCTGCGCGGGCAGCTCCTGGCCCGGTTGCTTTTGGATCGTCCCGTGCTGCATGTCTCGCCCCATATCACCCGAACCGGTGATATGGGGCGGCAGATGCCTTTGGGAATGCCCAGGCTAAAGGCTTGCGCGCAGGATCAGGGGCATGGGCGCCATCTTGTCCTCCACGGCCACGACGCCCGGAATTGCGCGCGCCATGATGGCCAGGCCCTGGCGCATCGTGTCATTGCGCGCATAGCCGTGGAAGGTGACGGTGCCGGCCTGCACGGACGGATAGACCCAGTAGGTGTCCACCCAGGGCTGGGCGCGCATGGCCTTCACCAGCGCGGACTGGATGCCGTGGTCATCCTGCGTCTCCTGCGGGGTCACCTCGCCGCGCAGCAGCGCCCGCAGCAGGTCGGCCCGGCTGACGATGCCGACCAGATGGTTGCCCTGCATCACCAGGACGCGGCGGATGTTTTTCTGCTCCATGAGCTGCGCGATGTGCTCGACCGTCTCCGTCTCGCTGACCGTCACCAGCTCTTTCGTCATCACATCCTGCGCGGTCTTGCCATGCGCCTTGGCGAAGCGCTCGACCTGCGGCGCTGAACTGCCGAGGACCTTCAGGAACCAGCCGCGCGCCCCTGGCGGACGGTCAGCCAGGCGGCGGATCAGGTCGCCTTCCGTGACGATGCCCTGCGGCACGCCCTCCGAATCCACCACTGGCACGGCGGAAATGCCACGCGAGGCCAGCAGCTCCGCGATAGCGATAACCGGGGTTTCGGGGGCAATGACCAGCGGGTTGGGGGTCATCAGGTCTTTGGATTGCATCGTGTGGTTTCCTTCCGGCGTCGCGCGCCCCCCAACCGCTGCCAGTCGGCGGCGATGGGTGGGCGCTTGCCCCTTTGTAGGAAGCTTTGGCGCGTGGTGCATTGCGCCGAATCAATCTGCACCCTCCTGCCGCTCGCCGTGGCCCAATTCCGTGCCGCGCTGGAAGCGGCGGGCTTTGCAGGGGGGGCCGCTTGTCGCCCGGCCCGAGCAGCGACTACATCGCCGCAGAACAGGCGAAGTGGCGGCCCATCGTGGCGGCCTCCGGAGCCAAGCTCGAGTAGGGGGAAAACATGATCCGCTTCACACGCCGCGCCACGCTGGGCGCTGTCCTTGCCGCGCCCGCCATCGCCCAGGCCCAATCATGGCCCTCCGGCAGCATCCGCATCGTCGTGCCCTTCGCGCCCGGCGGCAGCACGGATGCGGTGGCGCGCCTGGCCGCCCCCGGCCTGTCGCAGCGCCTTGGCGTGCCGGTCGTGGTGGAGAATCGCAGTGGTGCCGCGGGCTCGCTCGGCACCCAGGTGGTGGCGACGGCGCGGCCCGATGGCCAGACCTGGCTGCTGACCTTCGACAGCCACGCGACGCTGCCCGCCCTGCTGCCCAACCTGCCCTTCAACGTGACGCGGGACCTCGATCCCGTCATGCTGATCGGCGGCGCGCCCTATGTCATCGCGACGCGGCCGGACAAGCCCTATCGCAACCTGGCCGATGTGGTTGCCGCCGCCCGCGCGCGGCCTGATGCGGTGAACTACGGCAGCACCGGCAATGGCACGATCGGCCATCTGACGATAATCATGCTGGGCGCGCGCGCCGGCATCCGCATGGCGCATCTGCCCTATCGCGGCGGCGGCCTGGCCGTGAATGACACGGTGGCCGGCCATGTCGAGATGATGATCGGCAGCGCCGCCGTCGTGGCGCCGCATATCGCGGGCGGCACGCTGCGCCCCATCGTGCAGTTCGGCCCCGAGCGCTTGCCCGCGCTCTCCCAGGTGCCGACCGCGATCGAGGGCGGCTTTGCCGGGCTTGAGGCCGAGGCCTGGTGGGGCGTCTTCGCGCCGCACGGTACGCCCGACGCCATCCAGGCGCGCATGTTCACCGCCCTCAGGGAGTCCTTCCAGGAGGAGCGGGTCACGCGCACCATGACGGAAACCCAGCAGGCCCGCGTGGTGCTGGGCGACAAATCCGTGCTCGGCCCCTTTCTGGAGCGGCAGATCGCCCAATGGGGTGGCCTGGTGCGGGAGTATCGCATCCAGGCGGACTGAGGGGGCGACTGAGGGGGCGCTGCCTTACCGCCGCTGCGGCCCCAGCTCGTTCAGCTGGATGTTCTGGGCGGCCAGGTCCGCCGCCATGCTGTCGGGCGCGATCTGGATGGCACGGAGCCAGTCATTGCGGGCGCCCGCCACATCGCCGCGCAATTGCCGCAGGATGCCGCGCTCCAGCAGGCCCTCGGCATTGTCGGGCGCCAGGATCAGGGCGCGTTCCACCGCCACGAAGGCCTGGTCCACCCGCTCCAGGTGGCGCAGTGCGGCGGCGCGCAGCACCCAGGCCTCGGCGCGTTCGGGCTCGAGCGCCAGGGCCGAATCCAGGTCCTCGATGGATTCGCGGTAGCGCCGCATGGCGGCCAACACGACCGAGCGATCCACCAGCAGCTCCACATCCTGCGGCGCGAGGGTGAGGGCGATGGTGGCCGCGGCGAAGGCCCGGTTCGGGTCGCCCGCCATCATCCAGGCCTGGGAGGCCTGGCCAAAGACGGCCGCCCGGGCCACGCCACCGGCGCGGCTGGCTGCACCCAGGCGCTCCAGCCGCTCGGCAGCGCGATCGGGCTCGCCCAGGCCCAGCATGGCGAGCGCGATGCAATGGCGCGCCCCCTCGCCACCGCCGGTCGCGTCCCAGGCCTGGGCGAAGCGCATCGCTTCGTCCGGGTCGTCGCGCAACAGGGAGAGGCAGCGGTCATAATCCGCCCCATCGGCGATGCGGGGCAATTCGGGCGGCAGGGGCAGGTTGTCCTGCCGCGGCGCGGTGGGCACGCCCATGCTCTCGGGGGCGGGTTCCCGCAAGAACCAGACGCCGCCGCCTACCGCCAGGGCGAGGCCGAGCCCCAGGAGGATCAGGAAGAACTTGCGCACGGCATGCAACCTACAGGAAAGGACGGGCGGGGGGAATCTGCCGCTTTGCGTGCAGGGAAAGCTTGCGCGTCATCAGAAATAGCCGCGCCACCAGGTGACGAAATGGCCCAGCCCCTCGCGCAGCCCCGTGCTGGGCTGCCAGCCGAAATCCCGCTGCATGGCGCTGATGTCGGCGTAGGTGTTGGGGACGTCGCCCGGCTGGTTCGGCACCAATTCGCGGATGGCGCGGCGGCCCAGCAGCTCCTCAAGGATGTCCAGGAAATCCATCAGCTGCTCGGGCTGGCTGTGACCGATATTGTAGAGCCTGTGGCCGGCCGCCGGCTGGTCCAGCGCGGCCGTCACGCCTGCCACGATGTCATCCACAAAGGTGAAGTCCCGCCGCATCCGCCCCTCGTTGAAGAGGCGCACCGGCTGGCCCTTCAGGATGGCGTCGGTGAAGAGCCAATAGGCCATGTCCGGCCGGCCCCATGGGCCATAGACGGTGAAGAAGCGCAGGCCGGTCAGCGGGATGCCGTAGAGATCGG
The DNA here is from genome assembly GCF_019747315.1 of Roseococcus sp. Taxonomy (GTDB): domain Bacteria; phylum Pseudomonadota; class Alphaproteobacteria; order Acetobacterales; family Acetobacteraceae; genus Roseococcus. The sequence goes on from NZ_JAIEQY010000350.1 coordinate 8,210, forward strand.
CATAGGCGCTGCTCATCGCCTCATCGGCGATCTTGGTGGCGGCATAGAGCGAGGCGGGGCGGTTCACCGGGTCCGTCTCGCGGAAGGGGCCATCGGCCCGGCTGCCATAGACCGAGCTGGTGGAGGCATAGACCATGTGGCGCAGGGCAGGGGCGTGGCGGCGGGCGGCCTCCAGCACCGAGAGATGCCCCGTCACATTGGCGGCCGTATAGGCGAAGGGCGCCTCCAGCGACCAGCGCACCCCCGCCTGGGCGCCGAGATGCGCGATATGGGTAATGTCGGGTCGCGATCGCAGCAGGCCGGCCACGGCGTCGCTGTCGCCCAGATCCATCCGGTGGAAGGTGAAGCCGGCGGCGGGGCCGATCAGGCGGTCCAGCCGCGCCTGCTTCAGCGCCGGGTCGTAATAGGGGTTGAGGTTGTCGAGCCCGATCACCTCGTCGCCACGCGCCAGCAGCGCGCGCGTGAGGTGGGCGCCAATGAAGCCCGCAGCACCGGTGACCAGAACAACCGCCATGCGCCCCCCTATGGCCGGTTTTTGGTGGAACCGCCATGCGCCCTATAAGAAGGGAGTAACGCAGCAGCCACATGGCGGAAGCAGAAGGTCAAACCCACCCAGATGAATGGCCTCAAGCCCATATTGGCCCGCCTCGCCGCGGGGGAACGCCTGGCCGAGAGCGAGGCCGAGGCCGCCTTCGGCATCATCATGGCGGGCGAGGCGACGCCGGCGCAGATCGCCGGCATGCTCATGGCCATGCGGGTGCGCGGCGAGACGGTGGCCGAGATGACCGGCGCGGTGCGGGCGATGCGGGCGCGCATGATCGGCGTGGACGTGCCGGAGGGCGCGATGGATGTGGTCGGCACGGGCGGCGATGCCTCGGGCAGCCTGAACATCTCCACCACGGCGGCGATGGTGGTGGCCGGCGCCGGCGTGCCGGTGGCCAAGCACGGCAACCGGGCGCTCTCCTCGAAATCCGGCGCCGCGGATGCGCTGGCGGCACTGGGGGTCAACCTGGACGTTCCGCTCGACCGCCTCCCGGCCGTGATTCGCGAGGCGGGCATGGTCTTCCTCCTGGCGCCCCGCCACCATTCCGCCCTGCGCCATGCCGGCGGCGCGCGGGTGGAGCTCGGCACGCGGACCATCTTCAACCTGCTGGGGCCGCTGGCGAATCCGGGCCGGGTGAAGCGGCAGATGACCGGCGCCTTCTCGGCCGAATGGCTCCAGCCCATGGCCGAGGCGCTGGGTCGCCTCGGCACCGAGGCCGCCTGGGTGGTGCATGGCCAGGGCATGGATGAGCTCGCCATCTCCGGCCCTTCCGAGGTGGTGGAACTGGCCGAGGGCCGCACCCGCCGCTTCACCGTGGCGCCTGAGGAGGCCGGCCTGCCCATCTGGCCCATCGAGGCGATCAAGGGCGGCGAGCCGGCCGAGAATGCGGCCGCCCTGGTGGCCCTGCTGGAAGGCCAGCCCGGCGCCTACCGGGACATGGTGCTGCTGAACGCCGGGGCCGCCCTGGTGGTGGCCGGCCGCGCCGGCAACCTGCGCGAAGGTGCCGCGTTGGCGGCGGAGAGCATTGACAGCGGACGCGCTCTGGATGTTCTCATCCGGCTCCGTCGTGCGACTTCCGAGGCTGATTCCGAATGAACATTGATGTCCTCTCCGATACCTTGGCCCGCATCCTGCGGGACAAGGAAGAGGAAGTCGCCGCAGCCATGGCCGCGACGCCGCTGGCCGAGATGGAAAAGCGCGCCCTGGACCAGGACGCGCCGCGCGATTTCACCGGTGCGCTCTGCGCCAAGATCGGCGAAGGCCGGACCGGGCTGATCGCCGAGATCAAGCGCGCCTCGCCCTCCGGCGGCCTGATCCGCGACCCCTTCGAGCCCGCCGCCCTCGCCCGCGCCTACGAGAGCGCCGGCGCCGCCTGCCTCTCCGTGCTGACCGACGCCAAGTGGTTCCAGGGCCGGCCGGAGGATCTCATCGCAGCCCGCGGCGCCTGCCAGCTTCCGGTGCTGCGCAAGGATTTCATGATCCATCCCTTCCAGGTCTTCGAGGCGCGCGCCATGGGTGCCGATGCCATCCTGCTGATCATGGCCGCGCTGAGCGATGACCAGGCGAATGAGCTGGAGGATGTGGCCCGCAGCCTCGACATGGCGGTACTGGCGGAAGTGCATGACGCGCGCGAGATGGAGCGCGCGCTCGGCCTGCAGACGCGGCTGATCGGCGTGAACAACCGCAACCTGAAGACCCTGGTAACCGACCTCGCCACCAGCGAGGAACTCATCCCCATGGTCCCGGCCGACCGGATTCCGGTGGCGGAAAGCGGCCTGCGCAATCCGGCCGACCTCCGCCGCATGGCCGATGCCGGCGCCTATTGCGTGCTCGTGGGCGAGCACCTGATGCGCCAGCCCGATGTGGCGGAAGCGACGCGCGCGCTGCTGGGAACGTGACTCTTACCCATTTCGATGAGGCCGGCCGCGCCGCCATGGTGGATGTGGCCGGCAAGGCCGAGACGGAGCGCCTGGCCATTGCGCGCGGCCGCGTGGTCATGGCGCCCGCGACGCTCGCGCTGATCGCCGAGGGCAAGGCGGGGAAGGGCGATGTGCTGGGTGTCGCGCGGCTGGCCGGCATCATGGCGGCCAAGAAGACCAGCGACCTCATCCCGCTCTGCCACCCGCTGATGCTGACCAAGGTCCGCGTGGACCTCACCATCGCCGAACCCGATACAGTGGAGATCGAGGCGCAGGTGAGCGTCACCGGCCGCACCGGCGTGGAGATGGAGGCGTTGACGGCCGTCAGCGTCGCGGCGCTGACCGTCTATGACATGGTGAAGGCGGTGGATCGCGGCATGCGGATCGAGGGCATTCACCTGGCGCTCAAGGAAGGCGGCAAGTCGGGCCGCTTCGAAGCCACGCCATGATTGCGCCCCGATGATTAAACTGGACGAGGCGCGCCAGCGGATCCTGGACGGCATGCGCCCGACCGGGCCGGAGACGGTGGCGCTGGCCGCCGGCTGGAACCGCGTGTTGGCGCGGCCCGTGGTGTCGCGCCTGACCCAGCCGCCGGCCGATGTCTCTGCCATGGATGGCTATGCGGTGCGCGCCGCCGATACGGTGGCCGGCGCCCGGCTGAGCGTGACGGGCGCGGCCCCGGCCGGCCGGCCCTTCCTGGGCGAGGTCATGCCCGGTGCCGCCGTGCGCATCTTCACCGGCGGCTTTGTGCCGGCCGGCGCCGACGCCATCCTGATCCAGGAAAATGCACGGGCCGAAGGCGCCGCGCTGGAGGTGCTGGAGCCTGTCGCCCCCGGTCGCTGGATTCGCCGCAAGGGCCTGGATTTCGCCGAAGGCCAGGAACTCATCCCTGCCGGGCGGCGCCTGACGGCGCGCGATATCGGGCTGGCGGCGGCTTCCAACCAACCCTGGCTCACCGTGCATCGCCGCCCGCGGATCGGCATCCTCGCCACGGGCGATGAGATCGCCTTGCCGGGCGAGCCGCTGCCGCCGGGCGGCATCGTCAGCTCCAATGCGCATGCGCTGGCGGCGCTGGTCGCTTCCGCAGGCGGGGAAGCGATCATCCTGCCGATCGCGCCCGATGATGCACACAGTATCGCGGCCCTGGCCGGCTCCGGCGGCTATGACCTGCTGGTGACGACGGGCGGCGCGAGCGTAGGCGAGCATGACCTGGTGCAGAAGGCGCTGGGCCAGGACGGCTTCGCGCTGGATTTCTGGAAGATCGCGATGCGGCCGGGCAAGCCGCTGATCTGGGGCCGGCTCGGCGCCATGCCGGTGCTGGGGCTGCCGGGCAATCCGGTTTCGGCGCTGGTCTGCGGCGTGGTCTTCCTGCTGCCGGCCCTGGCGCGGATGCAGGGGCTGCCGGATACGGGCCCGCGGACGATCCAGGCACGGGCCGGGGTGGACCTGCCGGAGAACGATATCCGCGCCGACCATCTGCGCGCCACGCTGACGCGCGACGCCGATGGCGCCTGGGTGGCGACGCCGGCCAGCCGCCAGGACAGCTCCATGCTGGCCGTCCTGGCCTTGGCCGATGGGCTGATCCTGCGTGCGCCCTTCGCGCCGGCCCTGGCCAAGGGCGGGCTGGTCGAGGTGGTGCCGCTGGGCGCGCTCGGCGTGTGACGGCGCTGCGCCCCGCCGCCTTCCTGGACCGGGACGGCGTGCTCATCGAGGATACGGGCTGGCCGCACAAGCCGGCCGAGGTCCGCTGGATTTCCGGCGCGGCCGCCGCGGTCCGGCGGCTGAACCAGGCGGGTTACCTGGTCTTTGTGGTGACCAACCAGGCGGGCGTGGCGCGGGGCTATTACCCGGAATCGCAGATCGGCGTGATGCATGACTGGATGGCCGGCGAACTCGCCTGCGAGGGTGCCCATGTGGATGCCTGGGAGTATTGCCCGAACCATCCCGAGGCGGTGATTCCGCAATACCGGCTGGACTGTCCGCGCCGGAAGCCGCGGCCGGGCATGATCCTCGATCTGCTGGCGGCCTGGCCGGTGGACCGGGCGCGCTCCTTCCTGGTGGGGGACCGCGAGACGGATGTGGCGGCGGCGCGCGCGGCGGGCCTGCCGGGGCATCTTTTTCCGGGCGGCGACCTCGATGCCTTCATCCGTGGCGTGCTGCCGGGCTGAGAGGCCGCTGCGACATCAGCCGGCCATCAGCTCCAGATGCGCCTGGATGATTCCAGCCTCCTCGGGCGGCACCACCTCCCGCCAGGCCGAAACCCCCGGGAGCCGGCCCGGATTGCGCAGCACCAGCTCTGTCTTGAGATAGGGAAAGCCCATCCGCTCGACCAGCACGCGCCAGAGATGGTGGCAGGGGTTGAGCGGATAGCGGTCCAGCGCCTCGGCTTCGGCGAAGCGGGGGCCGAGGCTCAGGCGCGTCGCTTCATCCACCTCGGCCAGAAGGCGCGCATAGCCGAAGAGGGCCGCGCAGCGCACGCCGGCCGCCTGCATCCGGCGCGAGAGACCCAGCTCGCCCCGCTGCACCACGCGCCATTTGCTGCGGCTATCCACGAAGCCATCGAGATGGGTGCGGAGCATCGCCACCGCCGCCGCGCCGCGCGCGAGCAGCGCATAGGATTGCAGATGCGCGCCGCCGCCCAGGCTCTCGGTCAGGCC
>NZ_JAIEQY010000396.1 GCF_019747315.1 Roseococcus sp.
CTGGTCAAAAAGGGTCTGGGGCGCCCCACTCCTGAAGAAGGGGGCGCCAGCCGCCGGAGGCCCTTTTTCCCTAGACATCCAGCGCCAACTGCCGAGCAGCCTTCTCGGCCTGGGCACGCAACCGCGCCCGCTCCGCCATGGGATCATCCTGCGCAAAGCGGCGCTGCCGGCTGCCATGCTTGTGGAAGACTCGCGCCGCCTCCGCCCCGAAGCCCTCGGCGCCGCGCATGCGTGACAGGCGCTCCCGCGCTGCGCGCAGGGCGGTGGCCTGGTCCACGATGGGGGCGGGATAACCGGGCGGTGGCGTGTCCAGCCGCCAGGGCGTGTGGCGCAGCCCCGCCGGCAGATGCGCGAGCTCCGGCACCCAGCGGCTGATGAAGACGCCCTGGGCGTCCTGGTCCAGGCTTTGCTTCACCGGGTTGTAGATGCGTGGCGTGTTGATGCCGGTGGCGCCGGATTGCATCTGCACCTGCGGCCAATGGATTCCCGGCTCGTAATCGGTGAAGAGCCGCGCCAGGCGTGCCCCACTCGCCGCCCAATCCAGCCCGAGGTGATGGCTGGCGAAGCTCTGCACCATGGCGCGCATGCGGAAGTTCAGCCAGCCCGTGGCGATCAGCGAGCGCATGCAGGCATCGAGGAAGGGGTAGCCCGTGCGGCCCTCGGCCCAGGCCAAGAGCCACGGGTCATCGGGCGCGGTGGGGCGGCGCGCGGCCTCGGCCGCCGCATGGGCGGCGCGGTGTTCCAGCGCCGGCTCGCTCTCCAGCTTCTGGATGAAGTGGCAATGCCATTGCAGGCGGGAGCGGAGGGATTGCACGGCACCCAGCGGGATGGGCCGCTCGCCCGGGGCCAGGGCGGCGAGATCCTGCCCGGCGCGCTCCACAAGCTGCACCACCTCGCGCATCGAGACGCTGCCCATGGCGAGATGCGGCGAGAGGCGGGAGCAGGAATCGGGCGCCGTCAGCGGCGAGGACATGCCGCGCCGGTAGTCGCGCCCGCGACCGTCGAGGAAGCTCTCCAGCAGGGCGAGGCCTGCCGCGCGCCCGGCCGGCTGCGGGGCAAGGCAGCCATCATCGGCATCCCAGGCGATGGGCTGTTCGGGGATGGAACCCTCGATCAGCCCGGGGGCGGGCTGGAGGTCCCGGGGCAGGGGGGTGAGCGGCGCCGCCATGGTCGTGGTGAAGAAGCGCGACCAGCCATCGCGCGTGGCCAGCGGCCGCGCCACGCCGAATTGCCGGGCCTGGTGCCAGGGGATGCCGGCCGCACGGCAGAAGCGGCCCACGGCGCGGTCCCGCGCATAGGTCCAGAGGTTGCCCGTCTCCTCATGGCTGTGCAGGGCGGCAATCCCGCGCTCGGCATGCAGGCGGCGCAGCAGGGTGACGGCATCGCCCGAGCGCACCACCAGCGGCAGGCCGATCCCGGCCAGGGCGGCGCGCAGATCCAGCAGCGCGCCGCGCAGGAAGCGCCATTGCCGGGGCGAGGCATCAGGCCCGCGCCAGTATTCGGGCTCGATGATGTAGAGCGGCAGGACGGGCCGCCGCGCCGCCGCCAGGGGCGCGTGGTCCAGCACCCGCAAATCCCGCTTGAACCAGATGACGTCGAGCATGCTCCTCATCTGGGGCGTCTGGTGAAGGCATCAATCCGCGCGGGGATGCGCCATCCGCCAGGTGGCCAGCAGCCCCTCGGCATCCACCGCGATGTAGCGCTGGGTGGTGGAGAGGCTCGCATGGCCCAGCAATTCCTGGATGGCGCGCAGATCGGCGCCGCCGGCCAGCAGATGCGTGGCGAAGGAATGGCGAAGCGCGTGCGGCGTGGCGTGTTCCGGCAGGCCGGCCAGGCGGCGATAGTCCCGCAGCGTCTTCTGCGCGACGGCCGGGTCGAGCCGCTTGCCGCGGGCGCCGAGGAAAAGCGGTTCATCGGGCTCGGCGCCGCCGCGAAAGGTCATCCAGGCGGCCATGGCCTGGCGCACCACGGGCAGCACGGGCACGAGCCGCGTCTTGGCCCCCTTGCCCAGGACGCGCAGCGCCGCATCGCTTCCCGGCAAGGGTGCGTCGGCGATGTTCAGGCCCAGCGCCTCGCTGATGCGCAGCCCGCAGCCATAGAGCAGGGTGAACAGCGCCACATCGCGCGCCGCCTGGAATTCCGGGCGCTCGGGGTGATGCACATCGCCGATCTCGGTGCCGGCCGCCCGCGCATCGGCGCGGTTCAGGGCGCGCGGGACGGGCTGCACGCGCTTCGGGCCCCGCATCGCGGCGATGGCGAGCGGCGGGATGTCATGGCGGCGGGCGAGGAAGCGCAGGAAGCTGCGGATCGCGGCCAGTTGCCGGGCGCGCGTGGCATTTCCTGCCCCCTCCTTCGCGCGGGCGGCCAGGAAGCCGCGCAGATCGGCCGGGCTGAGGGCGCCCAGCGCCGCGAGGTCGGGCTCGGCGCCCTGGTGCCGCGTCAGGAAGCCCAGCAGATCAGCGATGTCGCGGCCATAGGCTTCCAGCGTGTGCGGGCTGGCGCGGCGCTCGGCGGCGAGCCAGGCGAGAAATTCGGTGCGGGCGGCGTCTCCCGTCATCGCGCCAGGGCGGTGTCGAGGGCGCGGGCCAGGAAGGCGAGCGATTCCGGCTCATGCGGCAGGTCCGCCGCGTCGCGTGCGCCCAGGACCAGGGTCTGCTGGCCCACACGGAGCAGTGCCTCACGCCGGATCAGGGGCGCGGCCTCGCCATGCAGGGCGGCGCTGGCCACCGTCACGTCGCGCAGAACCAGGGAAGGGCCTGGCACGAGCGGGAGGAGGCGGCAGGATTCGAGGCCCAATCGCGCGGGCCATTCATGGCGCAGGCAGTCCTCGGCATCGGGGTTGGCGAGCAGCGCCAGCACCGCCTCGGCCACCTTGGCGGCGAAGGCGCCGCGCGTGCGGCCGGCCTCCAGCAGCCCGCGCCATTCCTGGCGCCCGGCCTGGATCATGGCCGCCATATGGTCGGCCACGGCCTCGCCATGCACGCGGCGCGGCGGGGTCAGCACGGCGTAGAGCTGGGGCCGCGCCGCGAGGAAATCCGGATTCGCCTGGAGAAACGCCTCCACGGCGGCCGGTTCGGGAGGTGCCGCGCTCAAGACCGTGCCGCCTCTGGCCGCCACGTGGAATTGTCCGGGAAGACCATGAGCCGCCCTTTGAGAATGCGAGGCGAATAGCCGAGCCGGAACGCTTCAGCGTTCCGAAGCCAAGCCGGCGCGTCACGCCGAAGGCACGCCTTTGGCGTGACGCGTCTGAGGGTCACAGAATGGATTGCCCGGTCTTCGCCCAATCGGCCAGGAAGGCCTCCAGCCCGCGATCGGTCAGCGGATGCTTCAGCAGCCCGCGGATCACCGCCGGCGGCATGGTGCCGACATGGGCGCCCAGCTTGGCCGATTGCAGCACATGGATGGGATGGCGGATGGAGGCGACCAGTACCTCGGTCCTGAAGGCGTAGTTGCGGTAGATCTGCACCACATCGGCGATCAGCCCCATGCCGTCCTGCCCAATATCGTCCAGCCGCCCGACGAAGGGCGAGATGAAGGTGGCCCCCGCCTTGGCCGCCAGCAGCGCCTGGTTGGCCGAGAAGCAAAGCGTGACATTCACCGGCGTGCCCTCGTCGGAGAGCACCTTGCAGGTGCGCAAGCCCGCTTCGGTCAGCGGCACCTTCACGCAGACATTGGCCGCGATGGCGCGCAGGTAGCGGCCTTCCTTCAGCATCGTCTCGTGATCGGTCGCCGTGACCTCGGCCGAGACGGGGCCATCGGTCAGGGCGCAGATCTCGGCGATGACCTCGCTCATCTTGCGGCCGGACTTGGCGATCAGGCTCGGGTTGGTGGTGACGCCATCCATGAAGCCCGTGCCGACCAGGGAACGGATTTCGGCGACATCGGCCGTATCCACAAAGAATTTCATCGCGGGGTGTCCTGTCGCGCCAGTGATTGAAGTTGACCTGTGATTGGGGTTGACCTTGGGTCTTCCCGTCGCGAAGGGAATAGCCCATGGCGCCACCATCCCGAAAGGCCGCATCCACAGAGCGCGTCAGCGTCCTGCTGCCGCTGCCCCTGGAGGGGGCCTATGATTACCGCCTGCCCCCCGGGCTTGTGGCGGGCCCGGGCAGCTTCGTGGAGGTGCCCCTGGGCGGCCGCGTCTCCCTCGGCGTCGTCTGGGACCAGGCGCCGGACCAGGAGCATGTCGCCGAAGGCCGGCTGCGCGAGGTCATCGCGGTGAAGCCCGCACCCCCCATGCGCGAGCCGCTGCGCCGCCTCGTGGACTGGATCGCGGCCTATACGCTCTCGCCGCCCGGGGCCGTGCTGCGCATGGCGATGAGCGCGCCCTCCGCGCTGGAGGAGCCCGCCGCCGCCTCCGGCTGGCGCCGCGTGGCCGGTGCCGAGGCGCGGATCACGCCCGACCGCGCCAAGGCGCTGGCCGCGCTGGGCGAGGACACGCTGCCGGGCATGGAGGTGGCGCGGCTGGCCGGAATCTCCATGGGGGTGGTGCGAGGCCTGGCCTCGGTTGGGTTGATCGAGCCCGCCTTGATGCCGCGCGCCGCCGCCTTCCCGCGCCCGCTGCCCGATTTCGCGCCCCCAGCCCTGCGCCCGGAACAAGCCTCGGCGGCGGCTGCGCTGCGCGAGGGGGTCGCGGCCCGGCAATTCCGGGTGACGCTGCTGGAAGGCGTCACCGGCTCGGGCAAGACGGAGGTCTATCTGGATGCCGTGGCGGAGGCGCTGCGCCAGGGGCGGCAGGCGCTGGTGCTGCTGCCGGAAATCGCGCTCTCCACCCAATGGCTGGCGCGGTTCGAGCGGCGCTTCGGCGCGCCCCCCGCGCTCTGGCATTCGGAACTCTCCTCCCGCACGCGCCGCGTGACGTGGCGCGCCGTGGCCGAGGGCGATGCGCCGGTGCTGGTGGGCGCGCGCTCGGCGCTGTTTCTCCCCTTCCCCGATCTTGGCCTGATCGTGGTGGATGAGGAGCATGAAAGCGCCTTCAAGCAGGAGGAGGGCGTGATCTACCACGCGCGGGACATGGCCGTGGTCCGCGCCCGGCTGGAAGCCGCCACCTGCGTGCTGGTCAGCGCCACGCCCAGCCTGGAAAGCGTCACCAATGCCGAGGCCGGGCGCTATCAGCGCCTCGGCCTGCCGGTGCGGCATGGCGGGGCAGCGATGGCCGAGGTCAGCGCCATCGACCTGCGCCAGCACCCGCCCGAGCGGGGACGCTTCCTCTCGGCGCCTTTGGTCGCGGCGGTGACCGAGACGCTGGCGCGCGGCGAGCAGGCCATGCTGTTCCTCAACCGGCGCGGCTATGCGCCGCTCACGCTTTGCCGCGCCTGCGGGCACCGGATGCAATGCCCGAACTGCACCGCCTGGCTGGTGGAGCATCGCGCCCAGCGCCGCCTGCTCTGCCACCATTGCGGCCATACCGCGCCCACACCGCCCGCCTGCCCGGAATGCGGCGCGGAACATTCGCTGGTGCCCATCGGTCCCGGGGTGGAGCGCATCCAGGAGGAGGTGGCCGAGCTATTTCCCGAAGCCCGCCGCCTGGTCATGGCCAGCGACACCATCCCCGGCCCCGCCGCCGCCGCCGAGGCCGCAAGGCAGATCGAGGCGCGGGAGGTGGATCTCATCATCGGCACACAGATCGTCGCCAAGGGCTGGCATTTTCCGCATCTGACGCTGGTGGGGGTGGTGGATGCCGATCTCGGCCTGGGCGGCGGCGATCTGCGCGCGGGCGAGCGGACGATGCAGCTGCTGCACCAGGTGGCGGGCCGTGCGGGGCGCGAGGAAAAGCCGGGCCGTGTGCTGCTGCAAAGCTTCTCGCCCGAGCACCCGGTGATGCAGGCGCTGATCCGCGATGATTTCCCGGGCTTCCTCAAGGCGGAGGCGGCGCAGCGCGAGCCCGGCCATTGGCCGCCCTATGGGCGCCTGGCAGCGCTGATCATCAGCTCCGAGGATGCCCGCGCGGCCGAGCGCGGGGCGCGCGAATTGGGGCTGGCGGCGCCGGTCGGGCCGGGTTTGCAGGTGCTGGGGCCGGCGCCGGCGCCGCTGGCCCTGCTGCGGGGGCGGTACCGGCACCGGCTGCTGCTGAAGGCGGCGCGGGGGGTGCGGGTGCAGGCGGTGCTGGCGGATTGGTTGGCGCGGGTGCAACTCCCGCGCGAGGTGCGGGTGCAGGTGGATGTGGACCCGGTGGGGTTTTTGTAGGCCGCGCAGCTCTGCCTCCACCCCACCAACTTGCCCCGGCACGCCCCGCGCTTTATAGCCGCGGCCAAAGTGAAGGCGCTGCACACCTTGGCCAGTATCGACTCCCCCGGCACCTCCCCCAACCTTGCCCTCGCCGCCCAGGCCGCGATCCTCGCGCTGCCGGTGACAGAAGAGCGGCGGATGGCGGATTGCATCCGCGTCCTCGCGATGGACGCCGTGGAAAAGGCCAAGTCCGGCCATCCCGGCATGCCCATGGGCATGGCCGATGTGGCAACCGTCCTCTTCACGCGCTTCCTGAAATACGACGCGGCCGACCCCCGCTGGCCCGACCGGGACCGCTTCGTCCTCTCGGCCGGCCATGGCTCGATGCTGCTCTACAGCCTGCTGCACCTGACCGGGCATACGGGCATGGAGATGGAGGTTCTGAAGAACTTCCGGCAGCTCCATTCCGCCGCCGCCGGCCACCCCGAATATGGCGAGCACCCCGCCATCGAGATGACCACCGGCCCGCTCGGCCAGGGCATCTCCACCGCCGTCGGCATGGCGATGGCCGAGCGCATGCTGGCCGCGCGCTTCGGCAAGTCGCTGGTGGATCACCGCACCTGGGTCATCTGCTCCGATGGCGACCTCCAGGAAGGCATCAGCCACGAGGCCGCCGCGCTGGCCGGGCATCTCGGCCTCGAGAAGCTGACCGTCCTGTGGGACGACAACCACATCTCGATTGATGGCGACACCGCACTCTCCTTCAGCGAGGATGTGCTGAAGCGCTACCAGGCCTATGGCTGGGCGGTGAAGCGGGTGGACGGGCATGACCACGCGCAGCTCGCCGCCGCCATGGCCGTGGCCCAGCGCAGCAAGAAGCCCACCATCATCGCCTGCCGCACCATCATCGGCTTTGCCGCGCCCAAGAAGGCCGGCACGGCGGGCAGCCATGGCGCGCCGCTGGGTGCCGACGAGATCGCCGGCGCGAAATCGGCCCTTGGCTGGAATGAGGAAGCCTTCACCATCCCGGACGGGCTGAAGGCGAAGTGGGAAGAGGCGGGCCGCCGTTCCGCCGGCACGCGCCGCTCCTGGCTGAAGCGCCTGGCCAAGCACCCGATGCGCGTGGATTTCGAGCGCGCCATGGCCGGCAAGCTGCCGGAAAACTGGAATGAGGGGCTGGCTGCGCTCCGCGCCAGCTTCGCCACCGAGAAGCCCAAGATCGGCAGCCGCATCGCCAGCCAGCGCGCGCTCTCCGCCCTGGTGCCGGCGGTGCCCGAGATGGTGGGCGGCAGCGCCGACCTCACCGGCTCGAACAACACCGATGTGAAAGGCGTGCCCGCCATCGGTCCCGGCAATTTCAACGGCCGCTACGTCCATTGGGGCGTGCGCGAGCATGGCATGGCCGCCGCCATGAACGGCATGGCGCTGCATGGCGGCATCATCCCCTATTCCGGCACCTTCCTGATCTTCGCCGACTATCTGCGGCCATCGCTGCGCCTGGCCGCGTTGATGCACCAGCGCGTCATCCATGTGCTGACGCATGACAGCATCGGCCTGGGCGAGGATGGCCCGACGCACCAGCCGGTCGAGACCATTGCCTCGCTGCGCGCCATCCCGAACCTCGCCGTCTTCCGCCCCGCCGATGCGATGGAAACGGCCGAGTGCTGGGAATTGGCACTGCGGCGCACGGAAGGCCCCTCGGTGCTCGCCCTCTCGCGCCAGGCGCTGCCGGCGCTGCGTGACGATGCCGCCGAGAACCGCTCCGCCCGCGGCGCCTATGTGCTGGCCGAGGCGGAGGGCGCGCGCGACGTGACGCTCATCGCCACCGGCAGCGAGGTGCAGCTTGCCATGGCCGCCCGCGCCACGCTGGCCGAGCAGGGCATCCAGGCCGCCGTGGTCTCCTTCCCGAGCTGGGAGCTGTTTGCCCAGCAGGATGAGGAATACCGCGCCAGCGTGCTCGGCACCGCGCCACGCATCGGCATCGAGGCCGGCATCGGCTTCGGGTGGGAGCGCTGGACGCAGGCCTTTGTCGGCATGAACGGCTTCGGCGCCTCGGCGCCGGCCGAGAAACTCTTCGAGCATTTCGGGATCACGGCCCCCGCCATTGTCACGGCCGCCAAGAAGCTTCTGGGCCAAAGCTCAGCAACACAGGGACCAAACATATGACGGTGAAGATTGCCATCAACGGCTTCGGGCGCATCGGCCGCCTCGTGCTCCGCGCCGCCTGCGAGAGCGCGCGTGACGATGTGGAGTTCGTGGCCATCAACGACCTCGGCTCGGTCGAGGCGAATGCGCACCTCTTCCGCTTCGACAGCGTGCATGGCCGCTTCCCGGGCGAAGTGATCGTCAATGGCGACAGCATCACCATCAAGGCCCATGGCAAGACCTGGGGGCCCATCAAGGTGACGGCCGAGCGCGACCCCTCCAAGCTGCAATGGCAGGGCGTCGACATCGCCGCCGAGTGCACCGGCATCTTCACCGCGCGTGACAAGGCCTCGATGCTGCTGGGCACCGGCGCCCGCAAGGTGCTGATCTCCGCCCCCGGCGAGGATGCCGACAAGACCATCGTCTATGGCGTGAACCACACGACGCTGACGGCCGAGGACAAGATCGTCTCCAACGCCTCCTGCACCACCAACTGCCTGGCGCCGATCGCCAAGGTGCTGCACGACAATTTTGGCATCCTGCGCGGCTACATGGTCACCATCCACGCCTATACGGGTGACCAGAACACGGTGGACACGCTGCACAAGGACCTGCACCGCGCCCGCGCCGCCGCCGTCTCCGCCATCCCGACCTCGACCGGTGCGGCCAAGGCCGTGGGGCTCGTCATGCCGGAGCTGAAGGGCAAGCTGGACGGCACCGCCATCCGCATCCCGACGCCCAATGTCTCGCTCGTCTCGCTCGACTTCGTGCCGGCCAAGACCGAAGGCCTGACGAAGGAGGCGATCAACGCCGTGATGAAGGCCGCCTCCGAGAGCGGGCCGCTGAAGGGCATCCTGGGCTACAACACGGCGCCGCTGGTCTCGATCGACTTCAACCATGACCCGCACTCGTCCACCTTCGATGCGACGCAGACGCAGGTGGTGGATGGCGGGCTCGTGCGCGTGATGTCCTGGTATGACAATGAGTGGGGCTTCAGCAATCGCATGAGCGACACCGCCGCTTATTACGGCAAGCTTTAAGTCAAGAAACTGGGGAGAAAGGGTCTCCCCAGACCCCTGCCGCAACTGAAGAGATCGCCATGGCCTTCCGCACCCTCGATGACCTCGATCCGCGCGGGAAGCGCGTGCTGCTGCGCGCCGACCTGAACCTGCCGGTTAAGGATGGCCGCATCACGGACATGACGCGCATCGAGCGCCTCTGCCCGACCATCGCGGAGCTTTGCGCGAAGGGTGCGCGGGTCATCGTCTGCTCGCACTTCGATCGCCCCAAGGGCAAGCGCGTGCCGGAAATGTCGCTGAAGCCGATGCAGGCGGCCCTCTCCGCCTCGCTCGGCAAGCCCGTCGCCTTCACGGATGACTGCATTGGCGCCGATGCCGAGGCCGCCGCAGCTGCCCTCAAGGATGGCGAGGTGCTGCTGCTGGAAAACACCCGCTACCACGCGGGCGAGGAGAAGAACGACGCGGCACTCGCCGCGGGCCTCGCCAAACTCGCCGATGTGTTCGTGAATGACGCCTTCTCGGCCGCGCATCGCGCGCATTCCAGCACCGAGGGCGTGGCGCGGCTGCTGCCGGCCTATGCCGGACGGCTGATGCAGCAGGAGCTGGAGGCGCTGGATGCGGCGCTTGGCAATCCGCAGCGGCCGGTGGTGGCGATCGTCGGCGGGGCGAAGGTGTCCACCAAGCTGGATCTGCTGGGGAACCTCTCCTCCAAGGTGGATGTGCTGGTGATTGGTGGCGCGATGGCCAACACCTTCCTGGCGGCGCAGGGGCATGCCGTGGGCAAGTCGCTGCAGGAAGCCGACATGCAAGAGACGGCGCGCGAGATCCTGGCCGGCGCCAAGGCGCGCGGCTGCGAGATCGTGCTGCCGCTGGACCTGGTCGTGGCCGAGGGCTTTGCCGCGCATTCGCCGAACCGCGTGGTGGGGCTGAATGGCGTGCCGGCGGACATGATGGCGCTGGATGTGGGGCCTGCCACGGTGGCCGATGTGGTGAAGCGGTTGTCTTCGGCGAAGACGCTGGTCTGGAATGGGCCGTTTGGTGCCTTCGAGATCGCGCCCTTCGATGCGGCGACGGTGGCGGTGGCGCAGGAGGTGGCGCGGCTCACCGAGGCGGGGCAGCTGCGCTCGGTCGGTGGTGGTGGCGACACGGTCTCCGCGCTGCGCCATGCCGGCGTCTCCGAGCGGATGAGCTATGTGTCGTCGGCCGGCGGCGCGTTTCTGGAATGGCTCGAAGGCAAGGAACTGCCCGGGGTGGCAGCCCTTAGTTGAGGATTGCAAAGGCCTGGGCCTTTGCCGGGGTCAAGGGGCAGAGCCCCTTGATTCTCAATAGGGAAGCTTCAGCCCCGGCTCCGGCCAAGGCATGCTGACCAGCTTCCCCGTATTCGACAGCGTGATGTAGGCGGTCTTCATGTCCGCCCCGCCGAAGCAGATATTGGTCGGCATCCGTTCCGGCATTTTCACGACATCGAGGATTTCGCCCGCGGGTGAGACGGTGGTGATTTCGCCCGAGACCAGCGTGGCGACGACGATGTTGCCCGCGGCTGTGATGGCCAGGCTGTCCAGCCGTCGGAAGCCCGGGAATTGGCAGAGCAGCGAGGCGCCGCTGGTGCTGGGCCAGGGGTTCTTGCGGAGGTGGCCCGGGCCCATGATGTCGAAGGCCCAGAGGCGGCCGGTTTCGGTTTCCGCGACGTAGAGCTTCTCGCCATCCGGGCTGATGCCGATGCCGTTGGCGCCTCCTAAGATGGGGAAGGCGGCTTCGATGATCTTGCTGCCGTCGAGCGCGGCCCAATAGACGCCGCCATGGTCGCGGTCCCGCGCGCGGACCTTGCCGAGGTCGCTGAACCAGAAGCCGCCCTTGCCGTCGAGCTGGAGGTCGTTCGGGCCTTTCAGCATGACATCGCCGCAGCGGTCATAGAGGGTACGGACGGCGCCGGTGGCGATGTCCATCACCTCGATGCGGCCGTTTGTGTAGTCGGGCGCGGTGCCGGAGGGGCGGAGGATTTCCGGCTCCTCATGCCAGGAGAAGCCGCCATTATTGCAAAGGATGAGGGTGTTGTCCGGCCCGGCGGCCAGGCCGTTCGGGCCGCCGCCGGTGCGCGCGATGATGCTGCGCGTGCCGTCGGGGGCGATCTTCGAGATGACCTGGGCTTCGATCTCGACGAGGGCGATCGAGCCGTCCGGCAGCACGACCGGGCCTTCGGGGAATCGCAGCCCTTGGGCCAATGTTGTGAGACTCATCTGCGTTCTCCCCTTTTGGTTCGGGCCAGGATGCGCCACGCTTGGGGCCTCGCCAAGATGGAGGCTCCCATGGACCCTGTGACGCTGGCCGTGCTCTCGGCGCGATTCACCGCGATCGTGGAGGAGATGGGCGAGGGGCTGCTGCGCACCGCCTATAGCCAGATCCTGAATTCCAGCCGGGATTTCTCGATTGCGGTGACGGATGGCGATTGCCGCCTGGTGGCGCAGGCGGACCACATTCCCGTGCATGTCGGCGCCATGCCCTTCGCGGCGAAGGCGGTGCGGGATGCCTTCGGCGAGAAGATGAAGCCGGGCGATGTGTTTCTGCTGAACGATCCCTGGCATGGCGGTTCGCATTTGCCGGATCTGACCATCGTGCTGCCGGTGTTTGATGGCGGCGTGGTTCGTTTCTTCTCGGTGGTCCGCGCGCATCAGAGCGACATCGGCGGCGGCACGCATGGCGGCTACAACCCCAACGCCACGGAGATCTGGCAGGAAGGCCTGCGCATCCCGCCCATCCTGCTCGGCGAGCAGGGCGTGATGCGCGAGGATCTGGTGGCGATGCTGGCGCTCAACACGCGCATCAATCGGGATTTCCGGGGTGATCTCGCGGCGATGCTGGGCGCGGCCAAGCTCGGCGCCAACCGACTCGGCGAGTTGCTGGCGCAGCATGGCGGGGCGGGGCTGATGGCGGCGGTGGAAGCCATCCTGGATCTGGCGCATGCGCATACGCGGCGCATCCTGGAATCCTGGCCCGATGGCACATGGAGCGGCACGGCGCTCTTGGATGATGACGGCCACGGGAATGAGAACATCGCCATCCGCGCCACCTGCACCAAGCAGGGCGGCACGTTGACGGTGGACCTCAGCGCCAGCGACGACCAGGTGCCGGGCTTCGTGAACTCCTCCTATCCCAACATGTTTTCCGCCGTGTGCATGGCCTTCGCCTATCTGCTGGACCCCGATGTGCAGAAGAATGAGGGCGCGTTTCGTGCACTGCGCGTCGTGGCGCGGGAGGGTTCGGTGGTCTGGGCACGGGATGGCGCGGCGGTCACGCTCTGCACCAGCCATTGCAGCAATGAGATCGTGGAGGCGATCATGCGCGCCATGCAGCATGCCTGCCCGGATCGCGCGATGGGCGGCTGGGGGCGGCGCTTCCGCATCGCCATCACGGGGCGCGATGCGCGGCGGCCGGAGCGGAAATTCGTCTGGCACCTCTTCCATGCGCGGCCGGGCGGCGGCGGGCATGCGAAGGGCGATGGCTGGTCCACCGCCGGCGAGTGGCATTCGGCCGGCGGGCTCAAATTCGGCAGCGTAGAAATGGCCGAGGCGCGCTTCCCGCTGCATTTCCGCCGCCATGAATTCCAGGGCGGCACGGCGGGGCTGGGGCAGCATCGCGGCGGGCATGGGGCCTCGCTGGAGCTGGTGGTGGAAAGCGACGGCCCTTCGCGCGGCAACACCGCGGGCGACGGCGCGCGGCATGGCAGTGCGGGGATGTGCGGCGGGCAGGACAGCGCGCCGCATCGCTATGCGCTGCGACAGGCCGATGGCACGGAGCGCCTGCTGAAGACCAAGGAGGTCGGCGTTGAGATCCAGCCAGGCGAGGTGCTGGAAATCCGCTCGGCCGGCGGCGGCGGCTGGGGTGACCCGGCGCAGCGCGACCCGGCGCTGATCGCGCGTGACATCGAAGAAGGGCTGGCCTGATGCACTACACCATCGGCGTGGATGTCGGCGGCACCTTCACGGATGTGGTCGGCGTGGATGAGGAGGGGCGGGAATTCCTCGCCAAGGCGCCCAGCACGCCGCA
>NZ_JAIEQY010000075.1 GCF_019747315.1 Roseococcus sp.
GCCCGCGCGGATATTGCCGGCGATGATCGGCCGCGCGCGCAGATCCTCGGGCCGGATACCGCGCGCCAGGCCGCCGGTCGCCGTGCTCCCGGCGCCGGTCAGCAGCACCTGGCCCTCCACGATGGGCGTCGCCGAGACGACATTCGGGACGCGGCGGATGGTGGCGGCGATGGCGTCGAAATCGCCGAGATTGCCGCGATCCGCGGCATAGACGCCCAGATGTCCGTTCAGCCCGAGGATGCGCCCCAGCAATTCCTGCCGGAAGCCGCCCATCACGGACATGACGATGATGAGCGTCGCCACGCCCAGCATGATCCCGACGAGCGAGAAGCCGGCGATGACGGAGGTGAAGCGGTCGCTCTTGCGCGAGAGCAGGTAGCGCGCGGCGACCGTTCGTTCGAAGGCGTTGAACATCAAGCGCTGAGCTTGGCGAGAGCTTCCTCGAACGAAAGCTCCACCCGCTCACCCGTCATGCGGCGCTTCAGCTCCACGCGCCCATTGGCGGCACCACGCGGCCCGCTGATGGCCTGCCAGGGGAAGCCCATCAGGTCGGCGTCGTTGAACTTCACGCCGGCGCGCTCGGCGCGGTCGTCATAGACGGCCTGGTCGGGCATGGCGGCGTAAAGCCTCTCACAGAGCGCGTCACAGCCGGCATCGCCAGGCTTGAGGTTCAGGATGGCGAGCTTCCAAGGGGCAACCGCATCCGGCCACTTGATGCCGGCCTCGTCGTGATTGGCCTCGATCAGCGCGGCCACCAGGCGGGAGACGCCGATGCCATAGCTGCCCATCTCAGGCACCACCGTCGCGCCATCGGGGCCGGCGACCGAGAGGCCCATGGTCGCGGAATACTTCTGGCCGAAATAGAAGATGTGGCCGACCTCGATGCCCTTGCCCTCGCGGCGGCGCGTCTCGGGCACGCTCTCCCAGGCGGTGGTGTCGTGCATCTCCTCGGTCGCCGCGTACATCGAGGTGACCTGGTTGAAGAAGCCCTGCAGCGCCGGCGCGTCGTCATAGCCGAGCGAGGCATCGGCCCAGTCGCGGCTCTCGAATTCGCTGTCGTAGAAGACGGTGCTCTCGCCCGTCTCGGCCAGGATGATGAATTCGTGGCTGAGATTGCCGCCGATGGGGCCGGTATCGGCGCGCATCGGCACGGCCTTCAGCCCCATGCGCTGGAAGGTGCGCAGATAGGCCAGCATCATCTGGCGGTAGGAGTGCTGCGCGCCCTCCTGCGTCAGGTCGAAGGAATAGGCGTCCTTCATCAGGAATTCGCGGCCGCGCATCACGCCGAAGCGCGGGCGCACCTCGTCCCGGAACTTCCACTGGATGTGATAGAGGTTGCGCGGCAGGTCGCGATAGCTGGTGGCGTAGCCGCGGAAGATGTCGGTGATCATCTCCTCATTGGTCGGGCCGAAGAGCATGTCGCGCTCATGCCGGTCCTTCAGGCGCAGCATTTCCTTGCCGTAATCCTCATAGCGCCCGGAACGCTGCCAAAGCTCCGCCGATTGGATCGTGGGCATGAGGACTTCCTGCGCGCCGGCGCGGTCCTGCTCCTCGCGGACGATCTGCGTGACGCGTTGCAGCACGCGCCAGCCGGCCGGAAGCCAGGCGTAGATGCCTGCCGATGTCTGCCGGATCAGCCCCGCGCGCAGCATCAACCGGTGAGAGACGATCTGCGCGTCGGCGGGGGTTTCCTTGAGGGTGGGCAGAAAGGCGCGCGTGAGACGCAAGGTGGGGATTCCTTACCGGGCTAGAGCATGATCCGCTGAGGTGGAGCCACCGAAGCGGTGAATCATCCTCTGAGCAGCGTGCGGCGGAACCTAACCGAGAAAGGGAGGCGCTGAAACCGCCTGTGCGGCCGCGCAATAATGCTGCGCCGCAATATGCGCCTGGGCACCGAAAATGTCTTGATGTGCGTTAACGAAATGGCTTAAACAAAAGAAAGGGCCACCCCCGTAAGGGAGCGGCCCAAGTTTAGGGAGGAAACGCCAGTCACACGGCAGAAAGAGGAAAGCCCTCTCTCTGAAGTGAAGATTGCCGCAAAAGGCCGGGAAGCCTCAACGCCTATCGGTGCTGTAGACGGTGAAAAAACGGGCGTCCGATCAACGGGTGCCCAAAATCAAGGCGACAGTCCAGGGAAGCCCGGACAGTCGCCTTTTCTTTGTGCACATCTCGGAAATGGGCCGGAAGAGCAGGGCACCAACGGCGCGGAAATGCCCCTCGCGAGCCGGACCCGATTCTGGCTCCGACAGCTTACCGATCGGGGATCGACAGCCAGGGATCGCGGAAGCTGATCCAGTTGCTCTCGATCAGCGCATAGACGCCCAGCCACAGCACGGCCGAGAGAATCGTCGTCCCCAGGAGCTTGCGCCCCAAATGCAGCTTCGTGGGTGTGCCGCGCCAGCCGCCCGCCTCCACATCGCCCTTCGCATCCGGCCGCACGCCGATGGGCAGCACGGCGAAGAGCGCCGTCCACCAGATCAACGCATAGACGACGAAACCCAGGAACCAGCCCATCAGAGCCCGATCCGCTGAGACGCTGTTCCGCCGAAGCGGTGAAGCAGTCGGTTCATCACGCTACACCCGCAGCAGGTGGATTTCGACATTGGGGCGCTTCTTCAGCCGCCGCCCCACCGCCTTGCGCAGAACGGCGCGCGCGGCTTCGGTCAGCGCGTCATCCTCGCGCCGCAGCCCCTTAGGCAATTCGCCGATGCCGCGGGCCAGTTCCTCCTCGAGTTGGCCCGATTCCGGCCCCTCGGCGTCAAACAGCCCCGGCGCCGAGACGCGCGGCCGCCCGATGACGCGCCCAGCCTCATCCACCGCCAGGCTCGCCACCACCACGCCGTTGAACAGCATGCGCTTGCGCGCGCCGATCACGGCGCCCTCCATCGGCAACAGGCGATTGCCATCCACCACCAGGCGGCCCACCGGCACGGAATCGGCAATCTTGGGCTTGCCGGGGCCAAGCCGCACCACATCGCCATCCTCGATCAGGAGGGGCTCTGCGCCGCATCCCCGCGCCAGCTCGGCATGCTGCGACAGGTGCCGCCACTCGCCATGCACCGGGATGGAGATCTTCGGCTTCACCAGCGCATAGAGCTTCTTCAGCTCATCCCGCGCCGGATGGCCCGAGACATGGACGGCATGGTCATCCGCCGTCATCACCCGGCAGCCGGCCCGCGTCAGCTCATCCTGCACATGCAGGATGCCGCGCTCATTCCCCGGGATCATGCGGCTGGAGAAGATGACCGTATCCCCCTCCCCCAGCGAGATGTTGGGATGCGTGTCGGCCGCGATCTTGGCGAGCGCGCTGCGCTCCTCGCCCTGGCTGCCGGTGCAGATGATCAGCAGGTCGTCATCGGGAAGGCGGTCCGCCTCCTCCTCGCTGATGAAGTCCCGCACGCTGGAGAGATAGCCGCAATCCCGCGCCGACTGCACGGCGTTGCGCAGCGATCGGCCAAACAGCGCCACGTCCCGCCCCGCGGCCTGGCCGGCCAGCGCGATGGATTCGATCCGCGCCAGGTTGGTCGAGAAGCAGGTGACGGCGACGCGCCCGCGCAGCCCCTTGATCAGCGCCTTGAGGTTGCGCCGTACCTCGGCCTCGCTGCCCGAATGGCCTTCGACCATGGCATTGGTGCTGTCGCACACCATGGCCAGCACGCCCTCGGCGCCGAGGCGCGCGAAGGCGGCCTCATCCGTGGGCGGGCCGATCATCGGCGTGGGGTCGAGCTTCCAGTCGCCCGTGTGCAGCACCAGGCCATGCCGGGTGCGGATGGCGAGCGCGCTGGCCTCCGGCACGGAATGGGTCACCTGGATGAATTCGAGGCCGAAGGGGCCGATCTCATGCTTGCCGGGCAGGGTGTTGGTGATGATCTTCACATCATGGCCAAGCCCGACCTCGGCCAGCTTGCGGCGCAGCACATTGCTGGCGAAGGGCCCGGCAATCACCGGGCATTTCAGGCTGCGCCAGAGATGCGCCACCGCGCCGATATGGTCCTCATGCGCATGGGTGATCACCAGCGCGAGCAGGTCCTGGCTGCGTTCGGCCAGCCAGGCGGGATCGGGCACCATGATCTCGACGGCCGGGTTCTCCGAGCCGCCGAATCCGATACCGCAATCCACCGCCAGGTACTTACCGTCGCAGCGATACACGTTGAGGTTCATGCCAATCTCGCCGGTGCCACCGAGCGGGATGAAGGCGAAGTCGTCCGTAGTTTGCATTGGGGATTCTGATGATTTCACAAGAGGTCTTTTTGAGAGATGGGGCTGGGGTTGCGTTCCGCCAACAGGCGAAGGCCCTCCAGCGTGATATCGGGGTCGATGCGTTCGATGAGCGTGGTGCCCTCGGCCAGCAGCGGCGCCAGGCCGCCGGTCGCGATCACCTTCATGCGGGGGAAATCCGCCTCGTTGCGGATGCGGGTGACGATGCCCTCGATCATGCCGACATAGCCCCAGAAGATGCCCGATTGCATCGCCGAGACGGTGTTGCGGCCGATGGCGGCCTGGGGCCGGCCAATGCCAATGCGCGGCAGGCGGGCCGCGGCGCGGTGCAGCGCCTCGACCGAGAGGTTGATGCCAGGCGCGATCACGCCGCCCAGATAGGCGCCTTTTTCATCCACCACATCGAAGGTGGTGGCGGTGCCGAGATCAATGACGATCAGCGGGCCGCGGTAATGGTGATGCGCGGCCAGGGCGTTCAGCAGGCGGTCCGCACCCACCTCCTGCGGCTGGTCCACCTTGATCTCAAAGCCCCAGTCGAGAATGGAGCGCGCGATCAGCGGCTCATTGCCGAACCAATCGCGGCAGAGACGGCGGAGGTTGTACAGCGCGACCGGCACCACGGTGCCGATGACGCAGCGATTGACGTCACTGGGCTTCAGCCCGGCATAGGACATCAGGGCGAGCAGCCAGACGGCGTATTCATCGCTGGTGCGGTTCGGATCGGTCGCGATGCGCCAGCGGCCGCGCCACTCCGCGCCGTCATGGACGGCGAAGACGACATTGGTGTTGCCGGCATCAATCGCGAGAAGCATCGTGTCGTTCCATGACCTCGCCCGCATGAAAGGCATGCAGGCGGCCGGCGGTGGCGAGCAGCAGGCCACCATCCTCGGCCAGGCCTTCGTAGCGGCCCGAGACGGGATTGTCGCCCTGCCGCAACGTCAGGACTGTGCCGCGTTCAGGGCCACGCTCCATCCAGGCGGCGCGGATCGGGGCGAAGCCCTCGGTCAGGCGAAGGTTGCGCCAATCGGAGAGGCAGCCCAGCAGGGTGGTGGCGAAATCCTCTGGCGGAACGGGACCAAGGGCGGTGACCCGGCGGCCCTCCACCTCCGGCGCATGGGCCAGGTTCACGCCGATGCCGAAGACGAGGTGGCCGATGCCGCCGCGGTCATCCAGGGCGGCCTCGGTCAGGATGCCAGCGAGCTTGGCGCCGCCTTCCATCAGGTCATTGGGCCATTTCAGCTCCAGCTTCCGGCCCGGCGCGTGGCGCAACGCCGCCTCATGCAGGGCTACGGCGGCCAGCAGGCTATAGCCCGCGATGTCTCGCGCCGGCCCGCTCGGGCGCAGCAGGATCGAAATGTGCAGATTGCCGGCCTGAGATTGCCAGGGCCGGCCCGCCCGTCCCCTGCCCTCGGTCTGTCGCCGTGCCAGGATAGCGAGCCCCGCCGGCTCGCCCCGCGCGGCGAGTTCCGTCGCGAGGCTTTGCGTGCTGGGCAGGGTTTCGTGGATGCGAAGGCGGAACTCGCCCGTCACCCGATCAACGCCGCTACCGCCTGCCGCGCCACCGCCAGCAGCGGCGCGGGGAAGAGAAAGAAGAAGAGGGTGAAGGCGCCCGTGCCCGCCAACACGACGGAGACACCGGTGGGACGCGCGTCGAAGCCCGGCTTGGCCGCGTCGAAATACATCACCTTTACGATTCGAAGGTAATAATAGGTGGACACGACGGAGGAGAGGACCGCCACCACCGCCAGCAGCCAGAAGCCGCCCTGGATGGCCGGCAGCAGCACGTAGAGCTTGGCGAAGAAGCCGGCGAGCGGAGGAATGCCCGCCATGGAGAACATGAAGATCGCCATCGCCAGCGCCATGCCGGGGTCTGTCCGGCCGAGGCCGGCCAGGTCATCCACGCCCTCCACCGCGTGGCCGTCGCGCCGCATGGCGATCAGCACGGCGAAGGCGCCGATATTCATGGCGATGTAGATGGCCATGTAGACCAGCACGCCGCGCAGCCCGCTCTCCCCGCCGACGGCCAGGCCCATCAGCACGAAGCCGACATGGCCGATGGAGGAATAGGCCATCAGCCGCTTGATGTTGCTCTGCCCGATGGCGGCGAAGGCGCCCAGGATCATGGAGCCGAGCGAGGCCAGGACGATCACCTGCTGCCATTGGCCGACCACATCGCTGAAGGGCCCGGCCAGCAACCGCACCAGCAGGGCGATGGCCGCCACCTTGGGCGCCGAGGCGAAGAAGGCCGTCACCGGCGTCGGCGCGCCCTCATAGACATCGGGTGTCCACATGTGGAAGGGCACCGCCGCGATCTTGAAGGCCATGGCAGCGATGATGAAGATGATGCCCACCACCACGCCGGTGGAAACATCCTGCGGCGAGGACAACGCATCGGCCAGGCGGTCGAAATTCGTGGTGCCGGCGAAGCCATAGACCAGCGAGGCGCCGTAGAGCAGCAAGCCCGAGGCCAGCGCGCCCAGCACGAAATACTTGAGCCCCGCCTCGGCCGCGCGGGGATTGTCGCGGTCGAAACTGGCGAGGACGTAGAGCGGCAGCGACAGCAGTTCGAGCCCGAGATACAGGCTCATCAGGTCATTCGCCGAGATCATCACCATCATGCCAAGCGTGGCGAAGAGGACGAGCACGGGGAATTCGAAGCGCGAGAGGCGCTGCTTTTCGTTCCAGTCGAGCGCCAGGAGCAGGCCGAGGGCCGCGGCGCCCAGCGCCAGCAGCTTCATGAAGGCCGAGAAGGCGTCGGCCACATATTGCCCGCCAAAGGCCGTGCCCTCGTCCTGCCCGATGACCAGCACGCCGGCCAGCAGGAAGGCACCCAGCACCAGCATCGTGCAGGGGAAGGTCGTGTCGCGCTTGGGGATGACGCCGAAGACAAGGATGGCCAGGCCCGAAAGCGCCAGCACCAGTTCCGGGAGGGCGAGGGTCCAGTTCATCAAAGGCCTGCCAGACGCGAAGCGGCGCTGATCGCGGATTGGTGCTCCTGCACCATCTCCGCCACCGTCACCGAGAAGAAGGAAAGGAAGGATTGCGGATAGACGCCCATCCAGAGGGTGAGCGCGATCAGCGGCGCGAAGATCGCGACTTCGCGCGGACTGAGGTCCAGCAGGGACTTGAGATCATCCCGCAGGATCCGCCCGAAGGCCACGCGGCGATACAGGGTGAGCATGTAGGCCGCCCCCAGGATCATGCCGAGCGCGGCACCCAAGGCGACCCAGGGGTTCACCGCCCAGGCGCCGACAATCACCAGGAACTCGCCGGGGAAGCCCGCCGTGCCCGGCAGTGCGACCGAGGCCATGGTGAAGAGCATGAAGATCAGCGCATAGGCGGGCATGATCTTCGCAACACCGCCATAGCGCGCGATCTCGCGGCTGTGGACGCGGTCATACAGCACGCCCACGCAGAGGAAGAGCGCGCCGGAGACCACGCCATGGCTGAGCATGGTGAAGAGCGCGCCCTCGATGCCCTGCTGGTTGAAGGTGAAGATGCCGAGCGTGACGATGCCCATATGCGCGACCGAGCTATAGGCGATCAGCTTCTTCATATCGGTCTGCGCCAGCGCCACGAGGCTCGTGTAGACGACGGCCACGATGCTCAGCACGTAGATGAAGGGCGCGAAGAACTGGCTGGCCTCCGGCAGGAGCGGCAGGCTGAAGCGCAGGAAGCCATAGGCGCCCATCTTCAGCAGCACGCCGGCCAGGATGACCGAGCCCGCGGTCGGCGCTTCCACATGGGCGTCGGGCAGCCAGGTGTGCACCGGCCACATCGGCACCTTCACCGCGAAGCTCGCGAAGAAGGCGAGGAAGAGCCAGACCTGCATGTTGAAGGGAATGTCGAACTCGGCGAGCTCGGGGATATTCGTGGTCCCCGCCTGGTACCAGAGCGCGATGATGGCCAGCAGCATCAGCACCGAGCCGAGCAGCGTGTAGAGAAAGAACTTGTAGGAGGCGTAGACCCGCCGCGCGCCACCCCAGATGCCGATGATCAGGAACATCGGGATCAGCACGGCCTCGAAGAAGATGTAGAACAGCATGAAGTCGAGGGCGGCGAACATGCCCACCATCATCGTCTCGAGGATGAGGAAGGCGACCATGTATTCCCGCACGCGGGACTGCACGCTCTCCCAGGAGGCGAGGATGCAGATGGGCGTCAGCAGCGTCGAGAGCAGGATGAAGAGGATGGAAATGCCATCCACCCCCATGATGTAGGCCACGCCGAATTCCGGCAGCCAGGAGACCTGCTCGACGAACTGGTAGTCCGCGCTCGTCTTGTCGAACTCGACCCAGAGGATGAGTGAGAGCCCGAAGGTGATCAGGCTGGTCCAGAGCGCGGTCCAGCGGGCATTGCTGGCGACGACCTTCTCTTCGCCGCGCACCGACATGATGATCGCAGCGCCCAGCAGGGGCAGGAAGGTGATCAGGGAAAGCAGGGGAAAGCTCATCGCTCAGCGCCCCATCAGGTAGATTGAGACGAAGAGGACCAGGCCGATGATCATGGCGAAGGCATAGTTCGCCACCCTCCCCGTCTGCAGCCGCACCACGCCGCGTGCCGTGCTGGCCGCCATGCTGGCCGCACCATTGGGCATGCCGTCGATGATCCGCACATCGCCCACCTGCCAGAACTGCACAGCCAGGCGCCGCGCGGGCTGGACGAAGATGCGATCATACAGCTCGTCGAAATACCACTTGTTCAGCAGGAACTGATAGGCGCGCGGGGCCATGGCGGCAACTCGGCCCGGGATATGCGGCAGGAAGCCATAGATGAGGATGGCGAGCGCAATGCCGCTGATCGCGACCGTCTTGGCCACCGTCGGCACCCAATGCGGCGCGTGGTGCAGCGCCTCCATCATGTGCTTCGCCGGCAGGTTGAAGATGGCGCCGTTCCAGAACGCGGTTGCGCTGTCACCGATGAAGTAGGGCGCGAAGACGAAGCCCGTGGTCACGGCACCTGCCGCCAGCACGATCAGCGGGATGAGCATGACGAGCGGGCTCTCATGCACATGCTCCATGGTGTGGTGATCCGCCCGCGGCTTGCCGTGGAAGGTCAGGATCAGCAGGCGCCAGGAATAGAAGGCCGTGAGGAAGGCCGCGAGGATGCCGCAGGCGAAGGCGTAGGAGCCCACCACCGAACCCGCCGCCACCGCGCCCTCCAGGATCGCATCCTTGGAATAGTAGCCAGCGAAGATGGGGATGCCGGCCAAGGCCAGCGAGCCGATCCACATCACCACATAGGTGACCGGGATTTTCTTCCAGATCCCGCCCATCTTCCGGATGTCCTGCTCATCGGACATCGCATGGATGACCGAGCCCGCGCCCAGGAAGAGCAGCGCCTTGAAGAAGGCATGGGTGAACAGATGAAACATCGCGGCCTGGTAGAGCCCCACACCCGCCGCGAAGAACATGTAGCCCAGCTGCGAGCAGGTGCTGTAGGCGATGATGCGCTTGATGTCGTTCTGCACGCAGCCGATGGTGGCCGCGAACAGCGCGGTCGATGCGCCGACGACCGTCACGATGGCGAGCGCCACCGGCGCATATTCCATCACGGGAGACATGCGGCAGATCAGGAAGACGCCGGCCGTCACCATCGTCGCCGCATGGATCAGCGCGGAGACGGGCGTGGGACCCTCCATCGCATCCGGCAGCCAGGTGTGGAGGCCCAGCTGCGCCGACTTGCCGCAAGCGCCCAGGAAGAGCAGCACGCCGATCAGCTCCAGCGCCGGCAGGCCCAGGAAAGTCTCATCCACCTTGGAGGAGGCGGCGGCGAAGATCGTGTTGAACTCCAGGCTGCCGAAGACCAGGAAGGTCAGCGCCATGCCGAGCATGAAGAAGAGATCGCCCACGCGGTTCACGATGAAAGCCTTCATCGCCGCGGCGTTGGCGCTGTCCTTCTCATACCAGTAGCCGATGAGCAGATAGCTCGCGAGGCCCACGCCCTCCCAGCCGAAGAAGAGCTGCACGAGGTTGTCCGCCGTCACCAGCATCAGCATCATGAAGGTGAAGAGGCTGAGATAGGCGAAGAAGCGTGCGGGCGTCGCGTCATGCGACATATAGCCCACGGAATAGAGATGGATCAGCGTGGAGATCAGCGTGACCATCGCCACCATGATCACACTCAGCGTGTCATAGCGCAGCGCCCAGGCGAATTCGAGCTCGCCCACATCCATCCAGGTGAAGAGCGTGACGGTGGTCGGCTGGCCGCCCAGCGCCACCTGCCAGAAGGCCATGCTGCCGCAAATGGCGGCCAGCGCCATGCAGCCCACGGTGGACCACATCGCCGCACGGTCGCCGATCCAGCGGCCGAAGAAGCCGCTGATGCAGGCGCCCAGCAGGGGAAAGAAGATGGCTCCGACGAACATCGGGTCAGCCTTTCAGTGCCGAGACATCATCAACTTCGATGCTGCCGCGGTTTCGGTAATAGATGACGACGATGGCCAGCCCGATGGCGGCCTCGGCCGCGGCGACGGTCAGGATGAACATGGCGAAGACCTGGCCGGTCAGGTCATCCAGCCGGGCGGAGAAGGCCACGAAGTTCAGATTCACCGCGAGCAGGATGAGCTCCACGCTCATCAGGATGACGATGACGTTCTTGCGGTTCATGAAGATACCGAAGACGCCGAGCACGAAGAGAATGGCGCCCACCGTGAGGTAGTGGCCCAGGCCGATGGTCAGCATCAGTGGTGCCCTCCGTCATGCGCCACGGGCTTGGGCTTCTCCTTGGCCGGCGGCGGCAGGGGGCGCAGGATCTCTTCGCGCCGGATGCCGGCGCCGAAGGCGGGCTGGGCCATCATCACCTCGGAGGAGCGGGCGATCTGCTCGGCGATGTTCTGGCGCTTGGCGGTCGGCTTGTCGCGCAGGGTCAGCACGATGGCGCCGATCATGGCCACCAGCAGGATCAGGCCGGAAGCCTGGAAGAGGTAGATGTAGTCCGTGTAGATGATCCGCCCCAGCGCCTCGGTGTTCGAGACACCGGCCGGCGTGGGCGATAGCCGCAGGTCCCCCACATCGGCCGCGAAGCGCCAGGCGCCCAGCACTAGCAGCAATTCCAGGAAGAGGATGCCGCCGATGACGGCGCCCACCGGCAGATAGCGCTGGAAGCCCTCGCGCAGTTGCACGAAATCCACGTCCAGCATCATCACGACAAAGAGGAAGAGCACCGCGACCGCGCCGACATAGACGATGACCAGGATCATCGCCAGGAACTCCGCCCCCGCGATCAGGAAGAGTGCCGCCGCGTTGAAGAAAGCGAGGATGAGGTACAGCACCGAATAGACGGGGTTGCGCGACGTCACCACCATGACCGCCGAGGCGATCAGGATGAAGGCAAAGAGATAGAAGGCGAGGCCGGCGATCATCGGTAGGGTGCATCCATTTCGAGACGCTTGGCGAGGAGGCTCTCCCACCTATCGCCATTCGCGAGCAGGCGGTCCTTGTCGTACATCAGCTCTTCGCGGGTTTCCGTCGCGAATTCGGCGTTCGGGCCTTCGACGATGGCATCCACCGGGCAGGCTTCCTCGCAGAGGCCGCAATAGATGCACTTCGTCATGTCAATGTCGTAGCGCGTGGTGCGGCGGGAGCCGTCTTCGCGCGGCTCGGCCTCGATGGTGATGGCCTGGGCGGGGCAGACAGCCTCACATAGCTTGCAAGCGATGCAGCGTTCCTCGCCATTGGGATAGCGGCGCAGCGCGTGCTCGCCCTTGAAGCGCACCGAGAGCGGCGTCTTCTCATAGGGGTAGTTCAGCGTGACCTTGCGGCTGAAGAATTGCTTCAGGGTCTGTGCCATGCCCGAGACCAGCTCGGCCAGCAGGAAGGAGCGCGCGAAGCGATCGAGGGAGGTCATGCGGGCAGCAACCCTGTCAGCTTGAGGAAGGCCGCGGTCAGCACCAGCCAGAGCAGGCTGAAGGGCAGGAAGACCTTCCAGCCCAGGCGCATCAGCTGGTCATAGCGGTAACGCGGGAAGGTCGCGCGCACCCAGATGAAGACAAAGAGCAGCGCCGCCACCTTCAGCGCGAACCAGACAGGGCCCGGGATCCAATTGAGTGGCGCGATGTCGAGCGGCGGATACCAGCCCCCCAGGAAGAGGATGGTGGTCAGCGCCGACATCAGGATCATGTTCGCGTATTCGCCGAGGAAGAACAGCGCGAAGCTCATCGAGCTGTATTCGACGAAGAAGCCGGCCACCAGCTCGCTCTCGCCCTCGGGCAGGTCGAAGGGGGCGCGGTTGGTCTCGGCCAGCGTGCTGATGAAGAAGATCACGAACATCGGGAAGAGCGGGATGGCGAACCAGAGGTTCTCCTGCGCGCGCACGATCTCCGTCAGGTTGAGCGAGCCCACGCAGAGCAGCACGGTCACGATCACGAAGCCCATCGAGACTTCGTAGGAGACCATCTGCGCCGCCGAACGCAGCGCGCCCAGGAACGCGTATTTCGAATTGGACGCCCAGCCCGCGATGATGATGCCGTAGACACCCAGCGAGGAGATGGCGAAGAGATAGAGGATGCCGACATTGATGTCGGCGATCGCCCAGCCGTCATTCACCGGGATGACAGCCCAGGCCAGCATGGCCAGCACGAAGGTCAGCATCGGCGCCAGGATGAACAGTCCGCGCGAGGCGCCGGAAGGAATGATGGTCTCCTTCATCAGCATCTTGATGGCGTCGGCGAAGGGCTGCAGCAGGCCGAAGGGGCCGACCACATTGGGGCCGCGCCGCATCTGCATGGCGCCCAGGACCTTGCGCTCGGCCCAGGTCAGGTAGGCCACGGCGATCAGCACGGGCACCAGCAGCGCCAGCGTCTGCGCGACGGTCAGCGCCAGCACGCCGAAGGGAGAGGTGAGGAAATCCGTCATGCGCTCACTCCGCCGCCAGCGCGGGGCGCAGATAGGTCGCCGCACATTCCGCCATGGTCGAGCTGGCGCGCGTGATCGGATCCACCTGCCAGTAGTTGCGGATCGGCAGGGTGAAGGGCGCGTCACTCACTTCGCCCGCCGCTTCCGGCCCGGCATCATCCGTGCAGCCCGGCAGAGGTGCGAGGTCGAGGCGCGCAAAGACCGCGTGCGCGGCCGCCATCTCGGCCCGCAGCGCCTCCAGCGTGTCGAAGGGGAGCGTCACGCCGAGGAATTGCGAAGCAGCGCGGATGATGCGCCAATCCTCGCGCGCCTCGCCCGGTGGCGGCACGGCCAT
>NZ_JAIEQY010000029.1 GCF_019747315.1 Roseococcus sp.
TTCCAGCTGAAGGTCGAGATCGTGGACTGGCCGGGCGGCATGCCGGGCGATGTCGGCTTCTACCTGACCTGGAAGCGGCCCGAGGAACTGTAGCCCCCCCCTACGCCCATTTGCGGCGGCATGACTGCGCGCCCCCGAGGAATCCCATGACCAAGCCCGAGAACCCCTTCCAGATGAACCTCCTGCCCTGGTCCTCCCCTTGGGCCGCCTACTCGCTCGATGCCTGGCAGCGCTCCGTGCTCTTCCTCGACGTGCTGCGCGAGCGCGGCAACGCCTTCCTGGAGCGCGAGGGCGACCCGATGCGCCACGTGCTCAGCTTCGATTTCGATGTGGTGATGGACGGGCATGACCTGCCCCGGCCGGTGAACTACTGGATGGCGCGGATGCGCCCGCCCGCCGATGCGCCGGCCACCGATCCGCGCCAGCGCCCCTTCATCGTCATCGACCCGCGCGCCGGGCACGGTCCGGGCATCGGCGGCTTCAAGGCCGACAGCGAGATCGGCGTCGCGATGCGCGCCGGCCATCCCTGCTATTTCGTGGGCTTCCGCCCCGAGCCCGAGCCCGGCCAGACGATCGAGGATGTGGTCCATGCCATCATCGCCTTCGCCGAGGAAGCCGCCCGCCGCCACCCGCAGGCCGAGGGCAAGCCGGTCGCGATCGGCAATTGCCAGGCGGGCTGGTCCCTCCTCATGTCGGCGGCGATCCGCCCCGAGGCCTTCGGGCCGCTGATGGTCGCGGGCTCGCCCATCTCCACCTGGGCGGGCACCGAGGGCAAGGCGCCCATGCGCTACCTCGGCGGCGTGCTCGGCGGTTCCTGGCTGACGGCGATGACGGGGGACCTGGGGGCCGGCAAGTTCGACGGCGCCTGGCTCGTTTCCAACTTCGAGAGCGGCAATCCGGCCAATACCTGGTGGACCAAGCAATACGAGGTCTGGGCTGATGTGGACCGCGCGGCGGGCCGCTACCTCGATTTCGAGAAGTGGTGGGGCGGCCATGTCACGCTGAACGCGGCCGAGATGCAGTTCATCGTGGACCAGCTCTTCATCGGCAACCGGCTGGCGAGCGGCGAGCTGACCTTCTCCGACGGCACGCGGGTGGACCTGCGGAACATCGCCTCCCCCATCATCGTCTTCTGCTCGGAGGGGGATGACATCACGCCGCCGGCGCAGGCGCTCTCCTGGGTGACGGATCTGTACAAGGACATCAACGACCTCAGGACGCATGGGCAGACCATCGTCTATTCCGTCCATGGCAGCATCGGGCATCTCGGCATCTTCGTCTCGGGCGGCGTGGCCAAGAAGGAGCACAATGAGTTCGCGTCGAACATGGACATGATCGATGTGCTCCCGCCCGGCCTCTACGAGGCGGTGCTGGAAGGCTCCGCGGGGGTGCAGCGCAGGGAGCTGGCCGGCGGCGACTGGCTGGTCGGCTTCGAGGCGCGCGACATGAGCGACCTCGCGCGCCATGGCGGCACCACGCCCGAGGATGAGAAGCGCTTCGCCGCCGCGCGCCGCGTGTCGGAGGCGAACCTGGCGCTCTACCAGACGCTCGCCCAGCCCGCGCTGCGCGCCGTGGCGACGCCGCCGGTCGCCGCCGCGCTGGCGCAGGTGAATCCGGCGCGGCTCTCCTACTCGATCTTCTCCGACCGCAACCCCTGGATGGCCTGGGTGCGGATGGCGGCCGGCATGGTGCGTGACAATCGCCAGCCGGTGGAGGCCGACAATCCCGGCCGCGTGGCCGAGAAGGCGATCTCGGACGCGATCGAGCAGGCGCTGACCGCCTATGGAAAGGAGCGGGACAAGGCCACCGAGCGGCTGTTCCAGACCATCTATGATTCACCCCTGACCCAGGCCGCGGCCGGCGTCGCGGCCGAGGGCGTGCCGCTGCGGCCGCGTCCCGGGCAGGCGCCCGATCACCGCCGCTTCGTCGCCCTCGCCATCGAGCGCCTGCGCGCGCGGATGTCGGAGGGCGGCGCGCATGAGGCGCTGCTGCGCGCCCTGGTCTGGATCCGCCTCTCCACGGGGCGCGCCGATGAACGCTCCTTCGCCACGATCCGGCGCCTGCGCGAGGCCCATGGCCGCGACACGCTGCCGCTCTCCGAGTTCAAGCGCATCATCCGGGAGCAGTTCTTCATGATCCTGGTGGATGAGGCGCAGGCGCTTGCCACACTGCCCGCGCTACTGCCCGAAGATCCGGCGAAGCGGGCGGAGGCCTTCGCGCTGATCCGCACCGTGGTGGAGGCCACCGGCGACATGCCGGAGGCGGAGGTCGAGCGCCTGGGCGCGGTGGAGCGGATGTTCCTCGGCGAGACGAACCCGAGCGCGGCGAGGGTGCGGCGCCTGCGCCCCGGGGGTTCGGCGGCGGCCTGAGGGCCGTCCGGCCGGCATGCCTCCCGCGGGGTGCGGTCGCCGCCTCGGGGTTTTCTACCTGGTCAGGCCGAGCCCCTGCGGGTCCTCGCGCCGCGCGGCAGCGCGGTCGCGGTCGTCGAGTGCGGAGCGTTCGATGGCGGCATCCACATGTTCGAGGTAGCGCTGGACAGCCTCCGCACGGGGGCTTTCGCCCAGCAGTTCGGCCAATCCCACCAGGGCGGATCTGAGCCGCCGCAGGGTCTGGACGGAGGTCACGCCATAGACGCGGATTTCGTCGAAGGCCAAGGCGAGATAATCCTCCCAGGTCGGCGTCGGAAAGAAGACGCGCACCTGGCCGGCCGTGTCGGCCAGGCGTCCGTCATCCAGGGTCTGGCGCGCCAGGCGACGCAGGAGGTCCTCGATCTGGTCCAGCGCCTGCACCGCCGTCGTCGGGTCGTTGACGGCCGGGGACAGCGCCTTGATCGCGATGTCGACCAGCATGCGCATCGGATATTTCGGGTCCTGCTCGAAGGTGCGGTCCGCGCCGAGCCGCACCGCCCGGCGCAGGGCTGCTTCGGGCAGGCTGGCCGCACCGCCGAGCACGCGCAGCATCACGCTGCCATCCATCACCATGTCGCCCACCGCGCTCGAGATCCGGATTTGCCCCTGTGCGCGCGCTGCGAGGCTGACCAGCAGGGGGAGGTCATAGCGCTGGACATAGCGTGGCGCGCCGTCATGCCTGAGCAACTGGGTCACCGGCCCCGGAGGCGGCTCGGGAAGAAGGGGAGCGCTGCCATGGCGGGCGCCGCTCAGGGCCAGGCTCTGGCGGATCACGCTTCGCCCGCGGTCGCCGATGTAGCGCAGGGTGTTGGTGATCTGCAGGTCGCCCAGGCGCCGCATCAGCAAGCTGAAGGCGATCAGGCTCAGGAACAACAGGCCGACCGCCGCGAGGGAGGAAATCGGAAGTACAAGGCCTGTCCCGTCCCGGTCCACCCAGGCCACCGCCGCGAGGGCATAGGTGAAGGTCGCGAAAAAGATGCCGAGTGCGTGGAAGATCACAGGGTCGCGGGCGAAGCGGTTGGCGAAGCGCGGCGAGTAGGTCACCGCGCTGAATTGCAGCATGACGAAGGCGATCGAGAAGACGATGCCGGTCAGCGCCATCATGCCCGATGCGATCGAAGTGAGGACCGCAAGGACCGCAGGGGCCGCGATGCCGAGATCAAATGGCAGGGCAAGCGCGTGCTCGACGCGCGGAAGCACGATGGCGCTGACCAGGCTTCCCAAGGCGTAGATCATCGGAATGAGCCAGACGGGCATGGAGGCTTCCTTTCAGCGGCGCGGCCGCGCGGCGCGCGCGAACCAGGCGGCAGCCATGAGGCTCCAGGCAATTTGGACCGGAACGCCAAGCGCGACCATGACGATTGTCCGCGGGTCGACGTCGGGCGCGGCCAGGAGTGGCGCGATGGCTGCACCCACATTCCGCGTGGCGAGGCCGAGGGCCATCACGCTGCGCTGCGCCTGGCCCAGGCCCGGCGAGAGATCGTAGCTCGCAGCGGTGAGCAGGCCGAGGAACAGGAATTGCGTGCCGATCGCGAAGCTGCCGAAGCTGCTGGCGAAGCCTCGCCCGTAGAGAACCAGGCACAGCACCAGCAGCACGACCGCGGCGATGGCGGCGCAGCGCCTGATCGCCGGGCGGATCGCCACGGCGAGGCGCGGGGTCGCGCCAAAGATGAGCATGCCGAGGAGCAGCGGCAGCAGCACCATGAACACGAGCGGCCGCGCGATGGTCCAGGCCTTGAGCGTCAATCCCGTGAGCAGCAGGGGCGCGGCGAGCGTCATCATCGCCACGGTCCCCAGGGCGGTGAGCAGCAGCATCGCCGGCACATAGGCCATGTCACCATGCGCCTGCTTCACCAGGGCGGGCAGGAAGGGCGCGCAGGGCGCCATGCCGAGCATGAGCAGGCCAACGGCATAGGGTTCGTCGAGCGGGATGATCCGCGTCAGCAGCCATGCGAGCACAGGCCCCAGCAGCAGCCCGTAGACCACGCCATAGGCGAGGAAGCGGCGGTTTCGTAGCCCCTTGAGAGCCTCCTTCACACTGAGGCCAAGACCCATCTCAAGCAGGGAGCCGGCCATGAAGACGAACAGCGAGAGGCGCATCAGGACGTCCGGGAGAGCATTCGGCCCGGTCACGGCGTCATCCGCGCCGGCTGCCGTGGCGTGGCCTGGCATCTTCAGCGTGGTGACAGCGCGCGCTTCGGTTGGGCATGCGGTTCCAATCCTTGAAGAAAGCGATGCCCGCTGCACACCGCGGGGTGAAGTACGTTACCATGGCGGCCGTGTCCTTGCAGGGCTTGGTACCGGTCGGCTGAGCCGGCTTGCGGCATGGTGGCTGCTGGCGATGCATGTCACCGTAATTCACCCCAAGGGCAGGATAGCTTCCGCTGAATGCCGGGATCTCGTGGTAGCTTCCCCTTTGCGGCCGTTGTGATCCACACATCGACTCCTGAGGAACGCCATGCGCGCCCCGTTCGACTTCCTTCGCCGGCCGGCATTGCACGCAGCCGTCGCAGCGGAAGGGCACTCGATGATCGCGCGAGCCGACCTCGCGTGACACCGCGACACACCCCTTCGCTGACAAGGCAAACCAGGGCCGGGCCAGGGAGCCATGGCCGTGACGCCGGCGCGACAAGCCTGGAGCTCCAGAATGCATGCCCTGCCCCTTCCCGAGGTGCTGGAAGCCGCCGTCATCGTGGCGGCCCTTTGGCTCAAGCTCGGCATCGAGGCGGTGAGCATCGCCATCATTCTCGTCGCCATGCTGATGGCCATGGGCCAACTCTCCCTACAACTGATCGGCCGCGTGACGGCGGATGTGCGGATGGGCCTGGCGCGCGGTCTCTCGCTGGCGCTCGAATTCCAGCTCGCGGCCGATATCGTGGGTACGGCGATCTCGCCCGACTGGAACCAGATCGGCAAGCTCGCGGCCGTCGCGGCGATCCGGACCTTCCTGAACTTTTTCCTGCAACGCGAGCTGGGGGAAGCCCCGCTGCCTCGGCCAAAATCTTCCCTCTGATCGCTGGGCAAGTCCCGTCCACGCCTCGCTCACGAGAGCGAGCGCGCCTGAGAGGAAGCCACACCATTTCCCGCGACAACCCGGCACAAGGAACATGACCAAGGTGGGCAAGACCTCCAAACGCAAGAGCGGGCATCACCATGACGCGGCGCCAGCTGCCGCCCAACCTCCGCCCCAGACGGCCACCCTGCGGGAACGCAGGGCCGCTGGCGAGGCCATGGCGAAGCGCCTGCCCCTGGCGGAGCACGCCACCTGGCGCGCGCCCCTCAGGACGCATGACCCCATTGACCTGCTGATCGAAAGCAGCAAGGGCCGCATCGAGCAGCTGCTGCCGATCCGCTACGGGCGCATGCTCACGAATCCCTTTGCGTTCTACCGGGGCTCTGCCGGAATCATGGCGGCCGACCTTGCGCTGACGCCATCCACGGGCGTCCAGCTCCAGGCCTGCGGGGATTGCCACGCGCTCAACTTCGGCGGCTTCGCGACGCCTGAGCGGCGCATCGTCTTCGACATCAATGATTTCGACGAGACCTCCATCGCCCCCTGGGAATGGGATGTGAAGCGCCTCGTGGCGAGCTTCGTGCTGCTCGGCCGCTACAGGAACTTCTCGCGCGAGGATACGCGCGAATGCGCCTGGCGCGCCGCCCGCGGCTACCGCAAGCGCATGGCCGCCTATGCGGAGATGCCCATC
Organism: Roseococcus sp.; assembly: GCF_019747315.1. GTDB lineage: Bacteria > Pseudomonadota > Alphaproteobacteria > Acetobacterales > Acetobacteraceae > Roseococcus. The sequence continues at coordinate 6,113 of NZ_JAIEQY010000029.1, forward strand.
CTCGAGGCCTGGTACGACAATTTCGACCTGGAGGACCTGCTGGACGCGGTCGGCGAGGGCGAGGCGCTCCGGAAGAGCAAGAAGAAGATGGAGCAGGCCGCCAAGGCCACGAGCCATGCGCTGGAGTTCGAGAAGCTCGCCATCCGCAGCGGACCCGAGCCACGCATCCGCGACCAGCCGCCGCTCATCTACCACCTGGACCATGAGCGCGGCCGCCATTTCCGCGACGACGTGGCGGAATCCTTCCGCCGCTACAAGGAGACGGTGCAACCCGCCGTCGGCACGCTGCTCGACCGCTACCGGCTGGTGGATGTGGCGATGAAGGTGGTGGGCGTGGGCAGCGTGGGGACGCTCTGCGCCATGGTTCTCCTGATGTCGGGTTCGGGCGATCCGCTTTTCCTCCAGGTGAAGGAAGCGCGTCGTTCCGTGCTGGAGCCTTTTGCGGGCGAGAGTCCCGTCGCGCATCCGGGCGAGCGCGTGGTGCGCGGCCAGCGGCTGATGCAGGGCGCGAGCGACATGTTCCTTGGCTGGCTGGTGGGCGCGGGCAAGGGGCACCCCAACCTCTATGTGCGCCAGCTGAGCGACGTGAAAATCAAGCCGAAGGTGGACATCGCGGTGCCCTCCGGCACCAAGGTCTATGCGCGCTACACGGGGATGACGCTGGCGCGGGCGCATGCGCGCTCGGGCGATCCTGTCCTGCTCAGCGCCTATATCGGGCAGGGCGAGGCCTTCGAGGACGCGATGGCGGATTTCGCCCTCGCCTATGCCGACCAGGCGGAGCGGGACCATGAGGCGATGGTCGCCGCCGTGCGCGCCGGCCGCATCGAAACCCAATCGGAGACCTGAGGGCATGGCCGCATCGCGGCAGGCAAGCGGTGGTCACGGGTCGCGCCCTGCCCGCTTCCGGGCTGACACCCAGGTGGCGGCGCTGCGCGGGGAAGTGCTGGCCGCAATGGAGCGGGAAGCGCGAGCACCCGCGGGTGGCCCGAATGCGATGCGCCGCTGATGCGTGACCAGCAGAATGAGCGCGGCGGCCTTGCCAGGATCTTCCCGCCCTGGGGGTGGCTGCGCGAGTATCGCAGCGCCTGGCTGCGCGGCGACCTGGTGGCGGGCCTCACCCTTGCAGCCTATGGGCTGCCGGTCGCGCTCGCCTATGCGACGCTCGCCGGCCTGCCGCCGCAGGTCGGCGTCTATGGCTACATGCTGGGGGGCCTGGGCTATGCGCTGCTCGGCTCCTCGCGCCATCTCGCGATCGGGCCGACCTCGGCGATCTCGCTCATGGTGGCGGCGAATCTCGGCGCCATGGCGGGCGGTGATGCCGCGCGATACGCGGAAATCGCGAGCCTCACCGCGCTGACCGTCGCGCTGCTGTGCCTCATCGCCTGGGCCTTGCGGCTCAGCGTCCTGGTCAAGCTCATCAGCGACAGCATCCTGGTGGGCTTCAAGGCGGGGGCGGGCATCACCATCGCGGTGACGCAGCTGCCCGCGCTGTTCGGCGTGCCGGGCGGCGGGGCGAATGTGATGGAGCGACTGGGCCTGCTCGCCGGCCAGTTGCCCGGGCTGAACCCGCTGACCCTCGCGGTCGGGGTCGCGGGGCTTGCCCTGCTGGTGCTGGGCGGGCGCCTCCTGCCGGGGCGTCCGGTCGCGCTGGGGGTGGTGATCCTCTCCATCCTGGCGGCGAGCCTGCTGGGCCTCGGCCAGCATGGCGTGGTGGTGACGGGCGCGATCCCCGCGGGCCTGCCGGAGCTCGGCCTGCCCAGCCTGCGCATCGCGGATATCGAGGGCATCGTCCCGCTCGCGGCGGGCTGCCTGCTGCTGGCCTATATCGAGGGCGTCTCGGCCGCGCGCGGCTTCGCCGAGAAGCATGGCTATGCGCTCAATCCGCGCCAGGAATTCCTGGGCATCGGCGCCGCCAACCTGATGGCCGGGATGGGCCATGGCTACCCCGTCGCGGGCGGGCTCTCGCAATCGGCCGTGGCCGAGAAGGCGGGCGCGCAGACGCCGCTGACGCTGGTCCTGGCCTCGGTCGCGCTGGGGCTCTGCCTGTTGTTTCTCACGGGCCTGCTGGCCGACCTGCCCAAGGCGATCCTGGCCGCCGTGGTGCTGACCGCGGTGGCGGGGCTGATCGACATCCCGGCGCTGCTGCGGCTCTGGCGCGTCAGCCGCGAGGATTTCGCCGTCGCTGCCATCGCGCTGGTGAGTGTGCTGCTGCTCGGCATCCTGCAGGGCATCCTGCTTGCGGCGCTGGCCTCGGCGCTCATGCTCCTGGTACGCGACGGGCGGCCACATGTGGCTTTCCTGGGGCGCGAACCAGGCACGGGGCGCTGCGGCGACATGGCGCGCCACGAGGAAATCGAGCCCATTCCCGGCGTGCTGGCCTTCCGCCCCGAAGGCGCGCTGCTCTACGTCAATGCCGAGCATGTGGAGGCCCTGGTGCACAAGCGGCTGGACGCGCAGCCGGCCGGCTCGCTTCGGCTCGTCGCCTGCGACCTTTCCGCCGTGCCGCGCATGGACATGTCGGCGCTGGCCATGCTGCGGAAGCTGCATGCCGGGCTGTCCGCGCAGGGCATCCGCTTCGCCATCGCCGGCGCGCATGGCAACCTGCGCGACCTGATGCGGCGCGAAGGCTTCGCGGAGCTGGTCGGCGGCGTTTCACGCGACGTCACGATCGAAGCCGTGCTGGATGACGTCCCGCCGGGTCCACAAGGCACCGGATGAACGAAGCCCTGCGGCCATCGCATCGCCACCCATGGGGCCACCAGCCATGGTGCCGGGCGATGGGCATCAAGCCCCTGCACCATGCGGGGGCGCCGGCCGCCCTGCGCCAGCGGAGGCCTCAGCGCGAGCTGCCGGCCTGGTAGCCCTGGTTATAGGCGTCCCGCTGCGATTCCCGGCTGCGGCCGACGAGATAGCCGCCGGCGGCGCCGACACCGGCACCCGCCAGCGCGCCCCAGCCCGCATTACCGCTGAAGGAGCCGACGATCGCGCCCGTCGCGGCGCCGAGGCCCGCGCCGGTGGCGGTGGTCCGGCCGGTTCCGCTCATGCCCTCGCAACCGGTCAGTGCCAGCAGGCCCAGGACGGGCAGGATCAGGATCTTGCGCATATGCTTGCTCCTTCGCTTATTGGGGACGCGCGGCGGCGCGGCCGCGCCGGTTCGCGGGGGGTGGGCAGGGGCTGGCCGCGGTGGCGAAGCGCACGACGCCCTCCACCGCCGAATCGCCGCCATGCTGCGGGTTGGCGCGCGCCCAATCCACGAAGCCCGCCGTGATCGCGGCGATGGTGGGCAAGGGCGAGGCCGGGCAGAACAGCGGCGCGATCCTGCCGCCCGGGCGGGTCAGCGCGGCATGGAACTGGCCCGTCGCCATCAGGAAGCCGTGGCAGAAATTCACCGCCGCGACGACATTGGGGTCGCTCGGCCCCGCGGCGCAGAGCGCGGCCAGGTCCGAGACGCGGCCACCCGCGAAATTGTCGGGCGTGACCTGCGCCGCGGCGGGCAGCGTGGCGGCGCCCAGCGCCACCGCGAGCACCGCCGTCTTCAGGATGACTTGCATGCGTGTTCCTCCGTGCGTGTCCCGTTCCGGGAGCTTGGATGAGTGGTCAGGCGGGGGGCTGCTGCCCCCCGCCGGTTCAGCGTCACGGCATGGGCTCGACGGAAATCGCCAGCGCTTCCTCATAGACCATGTCCACCTGCTCGCCGACGCGCAGCGAGCGGATGAAGGACTGGACCTGCGGGTTTTCCGCCGTGACGGTGCGCGGCATGTTGCCCGGGCCCACGAAGCTGACGGTGGCCGTCTCGCGGTCCACCGCCGTGATCGTGACGCGGCCCGAGCGCACGCGCGTGACCTCGCCGCCCGGGCGGGCGGCGTCGCGCGCGATGCTGGCGCCGGCGAAGGGTTGGCTCGCGCCCGCCAGCGGACGGACCGCCTGGGCGGCCAGCGCCTGATAGTAGCGCACCGTCACACGGTCCCCGGGGCGGATCTGGTTCAGCCGCTGCACGGCGCGGCCGACCACCATGGTCAGCAGCGCACCGGACTGGGCGCCGGCCTGGCCGCGCAGCAGCATCTCCCGGCTGGCGGGGTCCACCGTCTCGACGACGCCGACGAGGGTGGTCACCTGCGCGACATCCACCGATTGGCACGCGGCGAGGAGGGGGAGCGAGAGCGGCAGGGTGAGGAGGGTGCGGCGTTTCATGGCGGCCTCTTTCATGGGGTTGGCGGCGTGGAACTCACCCACGCAGCCTAGCGCCCGAAAGTCGCCGCAAGACGCTTCGCGCCCCTGCCGGGGCGTATGTTACTGTGACAACGCGACCGGGCAGGCCAGGCACGCGGCGGCAAGGGTGGCGCCGCCGCCCGCCGCCGGACCCTCGCCCATTTCGCGCCCCGTCAGGCCCGCCTTGCGAAGCCCCTCCAGCACCGTGCGGATCGTCTCGCCATGGATGTGGCGCTCGGTGAGGTCCGTGACGATGCGATCGCCGTAATCCGGGTCGATGGCGAGGACGCGCCGCAGCGCTTCCCTGGCCTCCGCCCGCTGGCCGAGCTGGGCGGCCGCGGCCGCGATCAGGAGGTGGCCGTAGATCACGGTCGGCGCGTTGATCTTCCGGGCCTCCGACAGCGCCTGCTCATAGCGCCCATGGACGTAGTGATACTGCGCGAGGGCCACGCGGTAGGTGCCGGGCTGCGCCGGGTTGCGCGCGAAGGCGCGCTCCAGCAGGGGAAGCGCCTCATCCCAGCGGCCGAGATTGGCGAGGCGAAGGCCCAGATCGGCCAGCAGGTCCGTGTCGTTGGGGTTGAGTGCGCGCCCCGCCTCGAACGCGGCGAGGGCGCCGGTGGTGTCCCCGCTGAACCAATGCGCATGGCCGAGCGCGTGATGGGCGCGGCTGGAATGGGGCGCCAGCTCGACCGCGCGATGCGCCAGATGAAGCGCCCTTTGCAGGGGATCCACCTGCGGATCCGGCAGCTCGTAGCGGAAGCGGTGGCCGTCCGAATACATCAGCGAGAGGCAGGCGAAGGCCTCGGCATATTGCGGGTCCGCACGGATCACGCGTTCCAGGCCCGCCAGGATGTCCTCGAACACGCTCCTGTCGAAGGTGCGGTGATACTGGTAGAAGCGCAGCACGCAGCCATAGGAGTCGAGGAATTCCGGCGGCTGGCCCGCCATGTCCCGCGCCTTGTTGCGGAAGATGATACCGTAGGGCTGCGCCAGGGTGCTGGCGATGGTGTTCGCCAGTTCGTCGCGCAGATCCAGGATGTCGGAGGGAATGAACTTGCGCTGGAAATGCTCGGCCCAGAGGTAGCGACGGGTCCGCGCGTCCAGCAGCATGGCCTCCAGCGCGAAGCTGTCCTGCGTGACGCTCACGCCACCCGTCAGCAGGAAGTCCACACCGAGCTTCTCGATGCACGCGGCGGAGAGGCTGGCGCCCTCCTGCTCGGCGAGGGATTCCGCGCCGAGGATCCACAGATCGGTGAAGCGGGTCAGCGCGGCGATCACCTGGCGCGTCAGGCCGCGCCCAAAGCCGGGCAAAGCGCTGGGGCCTCCCTCCTCCTCGAAGGGCACCACGAGGATGGTGCAGAGCTTCGCCTGGGCACGCGCCACCGGCGACGCGGAAGGCGGCGCGGGCAGGCGTTCCTCCAGCGCGGCGAAGCCGAAGGTCGGAACGTAGCTGCCGCGCGGCAGCGTGATGCGGACCGGCTCGTTCACGCCACTGGTCAGGTAGTAATGCTCCAGCGAACGCCGCAGCCGGCCGGCCTCGATGCGCACGATGGAATCCAGCTGCGGGTCGAAGCTCGAGTCGCGCCCGAACACGGTGGTTGCGATCGTATAGGCCTTGATGCGATGGCCGCGCCCTTCGAGGGCCTCTTCGACGACGAATTTCAGGAAGGCACGGTTCCGGTCGGATGCACCGAAATCGCGCGCGTCAACGATGCGCTGAAGCGCATCGCGGATGGCCTCGGCTGAGGGAGAGCTGGTTTCGTGGTCCATGCGACGAGCCTCAATTTCAAGCCCAGGCGGATGAGTGGGTTCGCTCATGCGCTACGCCAAGGCGTGGCATGGATCATGCACCGGGGTCAGCGGCTGTTCGGATCGATCCGACGGTTCGACGTGTTCGTGGCGCTTCCCAGCTTATCACCGCCAGCAGCGGTCATTAAGTCTCCTAAAATGTCGCATAACCGTGACCAATCGGCAATTGCATTTTAGGTCCGGTCAAAATCGCGCCATGCGGCGAGCGTCGCGGAAGGCCGCGCATTAACCGTGACGTACCTGGATCGGGCGCAGGAAACCAGGAGGCTGTCAGCCCATCGACCGAGACACATCGGAGCGGAGGTGAAACGCGAGGCGCTGGTTGTGAGCCCTCCCCTGGGCTGCCGGTCCGTCCCGCGCACCCATCGTCCATCAGGGACCACAGAAGAGATGCCTGATCGCCGCTACGGCCTCAACTCCGTGACTGCCTGCTTCCCGGAGCGGGCAGGGTTGATCCGCCGCCTCTGCCTCTCCAATCCTTCCTTTCGCAGCCTCTGCGAGGAATACGCGCTCGCGCGCACCTGTCTCAGCCGCTTCGAGGCCTTGGGCGACGCGGCGCATGGAACCGAGATCGCCGACTACCGCTCCGTGATCCAGGCGCTTGAGGGCGAGATCGAGCGCTTCGTCTCGCGCTCCGCCTGAGGCGGGCGCGCGTCGGCGGCGCGCGAACGTCACCGTGAATAACCCAAGACGCCTTGTTGGAAGGCAGTCGGTCAGCGGCACTGTACCGCATAGTCGGTCATCCGACTGGTCGCGCCGCTCCGATGCGGCGACGGGAGCACACGGGTGACACGTCCCACTGAGCCACAGTGATGACTGAAAGGTCGACCATGCGGAGCATCATCACGACGGCGTGTCTCTCGCTGCTGCTCGTCTCCTGCGGGGCCGCCATACCGCCGCCACCGGAGCCCACGCCGCTGCCCATGCCGACGCGCGAAGCACCCACCATCACGGACGCGGATTTTCCCACGCGCGCGCAGATCGCCGCGGGTCAGGCCGTCCCGATCCGGGCCGGAGCGGTCCTTGGCACATACGGGACGATTCACGCGATGGCCAACGCCCCGTCCTGCGGCGGGATCGAGTATGGGCGCACGGGCCTGCCCCTCCCGCTGGCTCTCGGCGACAGCACCGTCACCATCGGGTTCAACATCAGTGAGCGTTGCCCCCGGCGGGACAGTTATCGCGGACTGCCAGCCTTGATGATGGAGCGGGCCGTCATCGTCCGGAACGGGGTCTACACCTCCAGCGCCACGCATGAATGCCTGCTTCCGCAGGAGGGTGTCGGAATGTGCCGAGTGAGGCAGCCGCCGTCCCGGTCCTGACGAACGGGTCGCCGCGCCGGAATGAACACTGGACCTGATCACAGTGGAGATGTCCGACGACCAGCATCTCACCCGCCCTTGATCGATTCGCGATGGGCGGCATGCATGCGGGGCCGGCCTTTGTCTGGGCCTTCGCCAAGGCCGGCATCGGCCTGCCCTTCGGCAGCGTGACGCTGATGCCGATGCCGATGCCGATGCCGATG